>NZ_DASWTE010000048.1:0-2109 GCF_036402295.1 Phenylobacterium sp. | reverse complement strand
AGGAGGTCCTACTTCGCCAGCTTCAGCGTCGGCATCGACACCGCGGCCTGCGCCTCGAACTGGGCTTTGCGGAAGGCCGTGCGCACGCCGCTGGAGGCGCCGAACTCCATGAGGCGGTCGGCTTTCGCATCGTAGGCGGGCCAGGCTTCGGCCCCGCACTTCGGCGCGCCGGTCTTGGCGAAGCTCACCCAGCAGGCGTGCATCAGGGTCGCGACCTGCTTGTCCTCGTCGCTCACCACGCTCATTGGCGTGCGCCGGCCCCAGTATTCGAAGACGTAAGGGATCTCGGCGGCGTGGGCGGCGGTCTTGACGCCGGCGGGCCGAAACCGCGTGGCTACGTACGAGAAGTGGTAGAGCCAGGCCGGCTTGCCGGTCGCCGCCTCCGCCGCCACCCAGCGGGCCGGCGCGCCGAAGATACGGTCGGTGAAGATCGCGCGGGCGATCGCGTTGTCGTCGCCGGCGTCCTTGTAGACGGCGCGGGTGGCGTCCGGGATCGGGCCCATGCGTCCGGCCGCCGAGCCGCCGCCCAGCAGCGAGTCCTCGCCCGAGTTGAAGCCGATGATCAGCGGCACGTCGGCGAAGCGGCCGCCCGCCAGCGCCTGGCTCGCCGTCTCGGGCATCACCTTGCCGTCGATGAAGGGGCCGTAGTTGCCCGGGATGGCGTTGATCTTCTCCCAGGAGACCGCCCGCAGGTCGTCCGCCGTGGCCGCCGCGATCCCGGCCTTCTCCAGCGCGCCCGCGAACTCCTTCTCCTTGTCGGCCAGGGTCGCCGGCGGGAACCAGCCGCCGCCCGACTGCACGATGGCCTTCTGGTAGAGCCCCTTCGCAGAGGGCGTCGCGAGCAGCGCCAGGGTGCTCATGCCGCCGGCGGACTCGCCGAAGACGGTCACGTTCTTCGGGTCGCCCCCGAACGCCGCGATGTTCTGCTGCACCCACTTCAGCGCCGCCACCTGGTCCATCAAGCCGAAGTTGCCGGTGGGCGCAGCGCCCGCGTCCTTCGTCAGCGCCGGGTGGGCGAAGTAGCCCAGCGGGCCCAGGCGGTAGTTGATGGTGACCACGAGGACGCCATCGCGGGCGAAGTTCTGGCCGTCGTAGATCCAGCCCGCGCCCGTGCGGTGGCTGCCGCCGTGGATCCACACCATCACCGGCGCGCGCTTCGCGGCCTTGGGCGCGAAGACGTTCAGCTGCAGGCAGTCCTCGCTCATGGGGCCGTTGGCGCCGCCGCCGTTGGGCGTGCCGTCGGCGTTCATCGGCTGCGGGCACGAGGGGCCGTTCTTCGTGGCGTCGCGTTCGCCGGTCCACCGGGGCGCCGGCTGCGGCGGCGCCCAGCGCAGCTTGCCCACGGGCGCAGCGGCGAAGGGGATGTTGCGGAAGACGTTGGCCCGCTCGGTGGCCTCGCCCACCACCGTGGCGCCGGAGAGCTCGGCCTTCACCACCGTCTGCGCCCAGGCGCCGCCGCTGGCCAGGAACCAGGCCGCCACGGCCGTCACCGCATACCGCATCTTCGTCTCCCAGCTGACGGAAGCGGATTAGCCGTCGTTTTCGCGCGCGTCGCAACCACACGGCTTTGCCGCAGAAATCACTTCGTCACAAAGTTGCCTTTAGACCGACCCCACACTCTAGCTTGTGGGGCGCCGGCCGGGGGCGGCGTGTCGGGGGACAGTCTTTGCTTCAGCGTACGTTCTGGCTCGCGACCGCGGCCTTCGCGATCACGGGCTCCTCGGCCCTCGCCCAGCAGCCAGCACGACCGCCAGAGCTACAGCGTCGCCAACGACCTGCACGGCTTCGACTTCGGCCAGGGCGGACCGCCGGGCAACTGACCGCCCTCTCCTCAGGGGGAACTTGACTCTTCGGTTCCAGGTTCTAGAACAAAGATGGAACAAAAGGAGTCCCAATGCCATGTCCGATTTTCGCGCCATGCTGGCTGCGAAGATCGCCGCCATCGAAAGCGGCGGACGCCCTGACGCTGGCGTGCTGCCGTTCGGCGACGAGCGGCTGGACGGGCGGCTGGCGGGCGGCGGGCTGCCGCTGGGGCGCTGGCACGAGATCGTGGGCGCGGGCCTGGAGGTCGAGACCTCGGCCGCGCCGGGGGCCTACGCCGCGCTGATG
>NZ_DASWTE010000047.1:0-12323 GCF_036402295.1 Phenylobacterium sp. | reverse complement strand
CCCGCCGCGGCCGGCCATCAGGAACTTGCGCCCCACCGACGGCATGCGTTCGTAGACCGTCACGGCGCAGCCGGCCGTCGCCAGATGCTCCGCGGCGAACAGGCCTGCGGGGCCGGCGCCGATGATGGCGATGGTCGTTGTCATGCTCCCTTCCTCCTCGATGGAGGAAGGCCCGGGATGGAGGTGTGCGCAGGGGGCTGGCCTCGTGAGGCGCCGGCCAGCGCCATCGGCGTCACCTCAGCGGCCACACCTCCACCCAACCCTCCTCCATCGAGGAGGAGGGCAGTGTGGGATGCGGGTGGGTATTGTGGAATGGTGAGCGTCCCTACGTCCCCGCCATCGCCAGCAGCGCGGCCAGGCCCACGGACATGCCCTTGACGCTTTCCGGCTTCGACACGTCGATCCATTCGTCGAGGGCGTGCGCCCGCCCACCCTGGCCGCCGGAGCCGATGGTGACGGCCGGGATGCCCAGGCTGATCGGCACGTTGGAGTCCGTCGAGCTCGCGCCCAGCACCGGCTCGTAGCCGGCGGCGCGGACGGCCGCGGCGGTCATCTGCACGATCTCGGCGTCCTCGCGGGTGTTCCCCGTCGGGCGGTCGCCGATCACCTTGATCTCGGCGCTGACCTTGCCCTGGGCGGTCGAGCGGGCGACGTTCTCGGCGTCGACCGCGGCGGCCACGACCTGCAGGAACTGGGCGTCGACCTTAGCGAGCTCGTCCTTGCTCTCGGAGCGCATGTCGACTTCGAGCCAGATGGCGTCGGGGATCGAGTTCACGGATGTGCCGCCGCCGACCACGCTGGTCATGTAGGTGGTCTTGGGCTTCGTGGGCGTCTTGATCTTGTTCATCTCGACCACCGTCGTCCCCATGGCGGCCATTGGGTTCACCAGGCCGTAGGCGCCGTAGCTGTGCCCACCCGGGCCCTTGAAGGTGACGCGGTAGCGGCGCGACCCCACGGCGCCCGAGGTGACGCGCGGGGCCGAGGTTCCGTCCATCGAGAAGAAGGCGGCGACGCGGTCCTTGTACTTGCCCTTGGTGAAGAGGTAGCGGACGCCGCGCAGGTCGCCGGGGCCCTCCTCGCCGACGTTGCCGACGAACAGGATGTCCTTCTTCGTCTGGACCTTGCCGGCGTCGAGCGCGCGGATGTAGCCCAGCAGCACCGCCAGCGAATGGGTGTCGTCGCCGACGCCGGGCGCGAACAGCCTGGTCCCCTCGCGGCGGACCTTCACGTTGGTCCCTTCCGGGAAGACGGTGTCGAGGTGGGCGGCGATCACCACCACGGGGCCGCCCGGCTTGCCGGTTCCGCGGCGCAGGCCCATCACGTTGCCCTCGGCGTCCATCTCGACGTCGGCGAGGCCGTGGGCCTTCAGCATGGCCATGTAGGCCTCGGCGCGCTTCTGCTCCTTGAAGGGCGGGGCGGGGATCTCGGTCAGCGTGATGGTGTCGGCGACGATGCGGTCGTGCTGGGCGTCCAGGGTGGCGAGCGCGGTCTTGAAGCCGGCGCCGCCGCGGATCTTGGCCAGCGCCTTGTCGGCCTGGGCCGGCGTGACGGGCTTGGGCTCGGCGAAGGCGGGCGCGGCCAGGGTAAGCGACAGGACGGCGGCCAGAGCGCACCGCGAAACACGTAACATCGAAATGGATTCCTTGCCTGCGAGCGGCGGCAATACAGCCGATCTGACCGCCCTTCGCTAGGGGGCAGGGGAAGCTTGTTCCGCATTACCGGGATTTAATGCGCCATACCAACCCTTCTGCCTTGCCGCTGCCTCACCGCGCCCTCTAAGCCTTCGCATCACGAGAAGTTACGGGGAGGCGTTACGTGCAGAACCGCCGGCAACTGATGATGGCCGCGGGCGCCGCGGTGGCCCTGGCGGCCACGCGCGCGACGGCCCAGCCGACCGGCGCCGAGGCGCAGCTCACGACGTTCCTGGACCAGGTCTTCAAGGAGGCCCTGGAGGACAGCCCCGAGCTCGTCACCTCGCTGGGCCTCGATAAGGGCGAGCGGGCGGCGGCTAAGTCGCAACTGCACGACGCGTCACTGGCCGGCGTGGCGAAGCGCCAGGCTCGCAACGCCGACCAGCTCCGCCGGCTGAAGGCCATCGACCGCAAGCAGCTCGGCGGCATGGCGGCGGTGAACTACGACACCCTGTTGTTCGAGCTGGAGTCCACAGACGAGGGCGCCAAGCGCTTCAAGTACGGCGGCGCGGGGACGGGCAGCCCGTACGTGCTGGCCCAGATCTGCGGCGCCTGGCAGGAGGTCCCGGACTTCCTCGACAGCCAGCACTCGATCGAGACGCGTGAGGACTGCCAGGCCTACATCGCGCGCCTGGAGGCCTTCGCGAAGTCGATGGACGACGAGGTCGAGCGGGTCCGCCACGATGTGGGCCTGGGTGTCGTGCCGCCGGACTACGCGATCACCGGCGCGCTCTCGGGCATGAAGGTGCTGCGGGCGCCGGCCGACACGTCGACCCTGGTCACCTCGCTGGCCAACCGCGCGAAGGCCAAGGGCGTCGCCGGCGACTGGCTGGCGGCCGGCGGGGCCGCCTACGAGGGCAAGGTGGTCCCGGCGCTGGACCGGCAGATGGCGCTGCTGGAGAGCCTGAAGGGCAAGGCCGTGCACGAGGCCGGCATCTGGCGGCTGCCCGACGGCCAGGCCTACTACCACCACGTCCTCGCCGCGCAGACGACGAGCAAGATCACCCCCGACGAGGTCCACAAGATGGGCCGCGAGGTGACCGCCGAGCTGTCGGCCCGCGCCGACGTGCTGTTCAAGCAGATCGGCTACACCAAGGGCAGCGTCGGCGAGCGCTACATCGCCCTCTACGAGAGCAAGCAGGGCGTCTATCCGAACACCGACGCCGGCAAGGCCCAGATCATCGCCGACCTCAACAAGGTGGTGGCCGCGATGCAGAAGCGGCTGCCCGAGCAGTTCGGGACGCTGCCGAAGGCCGGGCTGGAGATCCGCCGCATCCCGCCGGCCACCGAGGGCGGCGCGTCCACCCACTACGAGGCGCCGAGCCTCGATGGCTCGCGTCCGGGCGTCTACTGGCTGAACCTGCGCGACACGGCCGAGAGCCCGTACTGGTTCCTGCCGACCACGACCTACCACGAGGGCCTGCCCGGCCATCACATGCAGATCGCCATGCAGCGCGAGGCCGACCTGCCGATGATCCGCCGGGTCATGGGCTTCGGCGCCTACGCCGAGGGCTGGGCGCTCTACTCCGAGCAGGTCGTCCAGGAGATGGGGCTCTACAAGGGCGAGCCGCTGAACGAGCTGGGCTACATCCACGACGCGCTGCTGCGTTCGGCCCGCCTGGTCTGCGACTCGGGCCTGCATCACCTGAAGTGGTCGCGCGAGAAGGCCATCGCCGAGATGCGCGCCATCGAGGGCGACCCCGAGCCGCTGGCCGCACAGGAGATCGAGCGCTACTCGGTCTGGCCGGGCCAGGCCTGCAGCTACATGGTCGGCAAGGTCACCATCCTGCGGCTGCGCGAGAAGGCGAAGACGGCGCTGGGGGCGAAGTTCGACCCGCGGAAGTTCCACGACGCCGTGCTGCTCTCGGGCTCCATGCCGCTGACCGCGCTGGAGAACGTCGTCGACCTCTACATCGCGAGGACGAAGGCGGCGTGATGGACCGCCGCACCTTCCTGGCCACCGGTGCGGCGCTCGCCGCGGCCGGCCCCGCCTTCGCGCAACACACCGCCGAGGACGCCAAGCTCCGCGCCATCTTCGACCGCATCTTCGAGGACAACCTCGCCGAAAGTCCCGAGGCGGTGACCCGGCTGGGCCTCGATAAGGGGCCGCGGGCGGCGGCCAAGTCGCTGCTCGACAGCGCCTCGATCAAGTCGCTGGACGAGTCCAAGGCCCGGACCCGCAAGCACCTGGCCGAGGTGAAGACCATCGACCGGACGAAGTTGTCGGCCTTCGACCAGGCCAACTACGACGCGGTGCTGTTCCAGCTCGAAGGCAACGCCGAGACCGGTCGCCGCTACGCCTACGGCCAGGAGGGGGCGGGCCAGCCCTATGTCCTGTCGCAGCTCACCGGCGCCTATCAGGACGTCCCGGACTTCCTGGGCTCGCAGCATTCGATCGAGACCAGCGCCGATTGCGACGCCTACCTCTCGCGCCTCAAGGCCTTCGCCACGGTGATGGACGAAGAGGTCGAGCGGGTCCGCCGCGACGTGTCGCTGAACGTCGTCCCGCCGGTGTTCATCCTGGAGCGGGCCGTGCAGCAGATGTCGGCGCTCAGGGCGTCGGAGCCGGCGGCCTCGCCGCTGGTCACCCAGCTGACCCAGCGCGCCGCGGAGAAGGGGATCGGCGGCGACTGGAAGGCGCAGGGCGAGCGGATCGTCACAGCCGACGTTTATCCGGCGCTGGACCGCCAGATTGCACTGATGAAGTCGCTGCAGCCCAGGGCCACGACCGAGGCGGGCGTCTGGAAGCTGCCCGACGGCGAGGCCTACTACCGCGACGCGCTGAAGAACTTCACCACCACGACGCTGACGCCGAAGGAAGTCCACCAGATGGGCCTCGAGACGGCGAAGGAGCTGAACGCGCGGGCCGAGGCGATCCTAGCCAAGCAGGGGATGACCAAGGGCACGGTGGGCGAGCGCATCGCCGCGCTCTTCGCCGACACCAAATACCACTACGCCAACACCGACGCGGCCAAGGAACAGCTGATCGCCGATCTCAACAAGCAGGTGGCCGCGATCCGGCCGCGGCTGCCAGAGATGTTCGGCGCGCTGCCCAAAGCCGACGTCGAGATCCGCCGCGTGCCGAAGTTCATCGAGGCCGGCGCGCCCGGCGGCTACTACAACCGCCCCGCCCTGGATGGCTCGCGGCCCGGCATTTACTGGATCAACCTGCGGAACAGCGCCGAGAACCCGTCCTGGACGCTGAAGACGCTCACCTACCACGAGGCGATCCCGGGGCATCACCTGCAGCGCTCGCTGCAGCAGGAGGCGGACCTGCCGATGCTGCGGCGGACGGCGGGCTTCCCCGCCTTCGCCGAGGGCTGGGCGCTCTACGCCGAGCAGGTCGCGCTCGAGATGGGCATGTACAAGGACGATCCGCTGGGCGAGCTGGGCCAGATTCAGGCCTCGCTGTTCCGCGCCGCGCGCCTGGTGGTCGACACCGGCCTGCACGCCATGAAGTGGAGCCGCGACAAGGCCATCGACACCATGGTCTCGATCGACGGCAGTCCGCGCTCGTCGGCCACCACCGAGATCGAGCGCTACTGCATCCGTCCGGGCCAAGCCTGCGCCTACATGGTGGGCAAGCTCACCTGGCTGCAGTTGCGCGCGAAGGCCCAGGCCGCCCTGGGTCCCCGCTTCGACATCCGCAAATTCCACGACGCCGGACTGCTCGGCGGCGCCATGCCCCTGACCGTGGTCGAGGGCGTGATCGACCGCTGGATCGCCACCCAGAAGGCTTGACCCGTATGAACGCCATCGACCGCCGCAGCTTCCTCGCCACCACCACCGCCGCGGCGCTCGCCACGGCCGCCCCGGCCTGGGCGCAGGCGCGCGACCCCAAGGTCGCCGAACAGTCCAGGGCGCTCACCGCCTTCCTCGACGCGCAGTACGAGGAGGAGGTGCAGATGGATCCTGAGGAGCTGACCTCGCAGGGCCGCAAGGAGCAGTACGACAAGCTCACCGACCGCAGCGAGGCCGCCGCCGACCGCCAGCTCGCCTGGCGTCGGCAGAGCGTGGCCAAGATGAAGGCCCGCTTCGATCGGGCGAAGCTGGATGACGCGGCCCGCACCTCGTTCGACATGTGGGCCATGGAGTTGGAGCGGGCGCAGATCCGTAACCAATGGCGCCGCCACCGCTACGTCTTCGCCCGCGGCTCGGCGCACGTGGGCCTGCCGAACTTCCTGATCAACTTCCACCGCGTGGACGAGCCGGCCGACCTGCAGGCCTATGTCGCGCGGATCGCCTTGATGGACGAGGCGCTGGATCAGCTGCTCGTGCGGGCCAAGGCCGGCGCCGCCGACGGCGTGCGCATGCCGCGCTTCGACCACAAGCAGGGCCTGGCCGACATCGCCCGGGTGACCAAGGGCGCGCCGTTCTCGGCCGGCGACGACTCCCCCCTGTTCGCCGACGTGAAGAAGAAGGCCGAGGCGCTCAGGGCCGCCGGCAAGATCGACCAGGCTCAGGCCGACGGCTTCGTGAAGGCGGCCGCCGACACCATGACCGGCCAGATGAAGCCGGCCTACGACCGCCTGGCCGCCTGGCTCACCGAAGACATGGCCAAGACGCCGGAAGCCGCGAGCGGCGCGCACGCCCTGCCGAACGGCCGCGCCTACTACACCGCGATGCTGAAGCTGCAGACGACCACCGACATGACGGCCGACCAGATCCACGCGCTGGGCCTGTCGGAAGTGGCGCGCATCCGCGGCGAGATGGAGGCGCTGAAGACCAAGGTGGGCTTTGCCGGCACGCTGCCCGAGTTCTTTGACTTCATGCGGACGGACAAGCAGTTCTACCTGCCCAACAGCGACGAGGGCCGGGCGCAGTACCTACAGCGCGCCGAGGCCTTCCTCGATGAAATGAAGCGGAAGATGCCGGAGTACTTCGGCATCCTGCCGAAGGCCGACCTGGTGGTGCGCCGGGTGGAGGCCTTCCGCGAGATCCCGGGCGCCGCCCAGCACTATTTCGCGGGCACGCCGGACGGGTCGCGGCCGGGAATCTACTACTCCCACCTGTCGGACATGAACGCGATGCCGACCTACCAGCTGCAGAACATCGCCTACCACGAGGGCCTGCCCGGCCATCACATGCAGATCTCGATCGCCCAGGAGCTGACAGGTCTGCCGAAGTTCCGCACCCAGTACGGCTACACCGCCTTCTCGGAGGGATGGGGCCTCTATGCCGAGGCGCTGCCGAAGGAGATGGGTCTCTACACCGACCCCTACAACGACTTCGGCCGGCTCTCGGGCGAGATCTGGCGGGCGATCCGGCTCGTGGTTGACACCGGCATCCACCACAAGGGCTGGAGCGAGGAGCAGGCCGTCGCCTACTTCATGGCCAACTCGGCCCAGCCGGAGGCGGCGATCCGCGCCGAGATCCAGCGCTACTTCGTCAATCCGGGGCAGGCCACCTGCTACAAGATCGGCATGCTGAAGCTGCAGGCGCTGCGCGACGAAAGCCGCCGCGAGCTGGGCGCGAAGTTCGACTACCGCAAGTTCCACGATGTGGTCCTGAGCGGCGGCAGCCAGCCGCTGCCGGTGGTCGAAGCCAACGTGAAGCGCTGGATCGCGAGCCAGAAGGCGGCGTAGGAGCTTCGCAGGCGCTCAACAGGAACCGCGGAAGAACGCGGAAAGATGCGGAATCGGTCTCGCGCCTTCCGCGTTCTTCCGCGCCTTCCGCGGTTTGAATCCTGCGGCGCTGACGCGCCGTTACCCTCGACAAGCCCGCGCGATGGGCCTTCGATGCTCCCCACAACGAAGGGAGGACGCGATGGCGCGGGCGCAGGCCAATGGGATCGAGCTCGAGTACGACGTCACGGGGCCGGCGGACGGCGAGCCGCTGATCCTGATCATGGGCCTGGGCGCCCAGATGACGCGGTGGCCGAGCGCGTTCGTGGACAAGCTGGCGGCGAAGGGGCTGCGGGTCATCCGGTTCGACAACCGTGACATCGGGCTCTCCAGCAAGCTGGAGGGGGTCCCAGACTTCCCGTCGCTCTTCAAGGCGCTGGGCGAGGGGAAGAAGCCCGATGTGCCGTACCTGCTGGACGACATGGCGAAGGACGCCATCGGCCTGCTGGACGCGCTGGGGATCGAGCGCGCGCACGTCGTCGGCGCCTCGCTGGGCGGGATGGTGGCGCAGTTGGTGGCGGCCGACCATCCGGAGCGGACGCTGTCGCTGACGTCCATCATGTCCACCTCCGGCAACCGCGAGCTGCCGCCGGCCAAGCCCGAGGCGATGGCGGTGCTGAACGACCGTGGCCCGGACCCCTTGGTCGACTTCGAGGGCTACCTCGACCACAGCGTGAAGGGCGCCGTCGTGGTGGGCTCGCCCGGCTATCCGCCGAACCTGGAGGAGACCCGGCTGCGGATCAGGAACGACTTCAACCGCAGCTATTCGCCGGCCGGCTTCCAGCGACAGTACGCGGCCGCGGCGGCCTCGCCAGACCGGCGGCCGAAGCTGGCCACAATCAAGGCGCCGACGGTGGTCATCCACGGCTCGGACGACCCGCTGGTGCCGCTGACCGGCGGCCAGGACACGGCGGCGAGCATTCCCGGCGCGGAGCTGGTGGTGGTCGAGGGCATGGGCCACGACTTCCCGCCGGCGCTGTTCGACACCATCGTCGACGGGATCATGAAGGCGGTGAGCCGGGCCAAGGCGGAGGCCGCCTGATGCCGATGCTCAAGCGCGACGACGGGGTCAGCGTCTACTACGAGGTCCACGGGAAGGGGCCCACGATCCTCCTCACCCACGGCTACTCGGCCACTTCCCAGATGTGGAAGGGGCAGATCGAGCCGCTGTCGAAGGAGCACCAGCTGGTGATCTGGGACATGCGCGGCCACGGCCAGTCCGACAGCCCCGACGACCCCGCGCTCTACTCCGAGCCGGCGACCGTGGCCGACATGGCGGCGCTGCTGGACGAAGTGGGCGCGAAGAGCGCGGTGATCGGCGGCCTGTCGCTGGGCGGCTACATGTCGCTGGCCTTCCACCGGGTCCACCCCGAGCGGACCGAGGCGCTGCTGATCATCGACACCGGTCCCGGCTACAAGAACGACGAGGCCCGAGACGGCTGGAACCGCAACGCGCTGAAGACCGCCGAGCGCTACGAGACCGATGGGCTGAAGGTGCTGGAGGCGGGCAGCGCCGAGCGACGCTACGCCCAGCACAAGAGCGCCAAGGGCCTGGCGCTGGCGGCGCGCGGCATGCTCACCCAGCGCGACGCTGGCGTGATCACCTCGCTCCCGGACATCCGCGTGCCGTCGGTGGTCGTCGTGGGCTCGGAGGACACACCGTTCCTGGCCGCCAGCGACTACATGGCCGCCAAGATCCCGGGCGCGCGCAAGGAGATCATCGAGGGCGCCGGCCACGCGGCCAACATCGACAAGCCCGAGGCGTTCAACGCGGCGATCACCGGGTTCCTCAGCGGGCTGCCGACGCGAACCGAAGCTTAACCGCAATCATGCGACGGTGGCTGCATGTCGATGGAAATCGTCAACGGCTACGTCTGCCGCAACTGCAGCGACGTCGAGCTGGCCAAGAAGGGCGTCGATCCGGCAAAGCCCGAAGAGGCGACCAAGGTCGAGGAAGCCAAGCCCGAGCGGGGGCCTGCGGTGACCTATGGCGGGTCGCTGTCGCCGCCGCCCGAGCTTTCGCCGACACAGGTGGTGCAGGCGGCGCCTTACGTCCCCGGGTCGACCGTCAGCCTGAAGGCGTAACAGCGCAACGTCGGACTTTCCGAACGTGACGTTCGGCGCCAACCTCCGCCGCAATATAGCCCGGGGAGGGAACGCCATGATGCGCGTGAGCCTGTTTGCCGCCGTGAGCCTGTGGGCCACGGCCGCTGTCGCCCAGCCGCACGACATGAAGGGCATGAGCATGGGCCTGCCGCCCATGCCCGCCATCTACGGCGGCCAGGCGGACAAGCCGGGCGCGCCGGTGTTCGGCAACCTGGGCGACCACCACATGAAGGTGACCGCCACGCCCGAGGCGCAGAAGTTCTTCGACCAGGGCGTGCGGCTGCTGTTCGGCTTCAACCACGCCGAGGCGATCCGCTCGTTCCGCGAGGGGGCCCGGCAAGATCCCAACTGCGCCATGTGCTGGTGGGGCGTGTCCTTCGCCCTGGGCTCGAACATCAACCTGCCCATGCAGGACGACGCCGTCGGCCCGGCCTGGCAGGCGCTGAAGAATGCGCAGGCCCTCGCGCCCAAGGTCTCACCCAAGGAGCAGGCCTGGATCGCGGCGCTCGGCAAGCGCTACGCCGAGAGCAAGCAGGCCGACCGCGCCAAGCTGAACGCCGACTTCGCCGCGGCCATGGCCGACCTCGCCAAGCAGCACCCCGACGACGTCGACGTGCTGACGTTCTGGGTGGAGTCGATGATGGACACTCAGCCCTGGGACTACTGGGAAGCCGACGCCAAGACGCCGAAGGGCCACGGCGCGGCGATCGTGGCCACGCTGGAGCAGGTGCTCAGCAAGGCGCCGAACCACCCGGGCGCGCTGCACCTCTACATCCACGCCGTCGAGGCCTCGACCACGCCCGAGCGCGCCGAGCCCGCGGCCGACCGGCTGCTGAAGCTGATGCCGGCGGCCGGGCACATCGTGCACATGCCCAGCCACATCTACTACCGCGTCGGCCGCTACGCCGACGCCGCCTCGGCCAACGAGGCCGCCGCCAAGGTCGACGAGGACTACATCGCCGCCTGCAAGGCGCAGGGGTTCTATCCGGCCGGCTACTACGGCCACAACATCCACTTCCTCTGGACCTCGGCCGAGATGGAGGGGCGCTACCAGACCGCCATCGACGCCTCGCGCCGGCTGGTGAAGGCGGTCGACGCGCCGAACCTGTCGAAGCAGATGTCGATCGCCGAGCTCTACAACTTCACGCCGGTGGTCACACTGCTGCGGTTCGGGAAATACAAGGAGATCCTGGCCGAGCCCGCGCCCGACAAGGTGCTGGAGCTCGACACGGCGATGTGGCTCTACGCCCGGGCCTTCGCCCAGGCGAACACCGGCGACGTGAAGAGCGCGCAGGCCAGCCGCGCGCGGATCGCGGCGCTGCAGAAGATCAAGTTCGACAAGTACGTGGCGTTCAATGTGCCGGCGGAGGCGATGATCCCGGTGGCGCTGGCCAGCGTGGACGGCGAGATCGCGCGCAAGTCGGGCGACCTGCCGGGCGCGATCGCCCACTTCAAGAAGGCCCAGGAGCTGGAGCGCAAGCTGCCCTACACCGAGCCCGCCTACTGGCACCGGCCGGTGGCGCACCTCCTGGGCGCGGCGCTGCTGGAGGCCGGCAAGCACGCCGAAGCCGAGGCCGTCTACAAGGACAGCCTGCACCACTACCGCCGCGACGGCTGGGCGCTGATGGGCCTGACCAAGGCGCTGCAGGCGCAGGGCAAGAGCGAGGAGGCGGCGCAGGTCGGCCGCGAGTTCGGCGACGCCTGGCGGCGCGCGGACACGACGATCTCGACGTCGCGGCTGTAGCAGCGCCCCGCCGCTAGAACCACCCCGCCTGCTTCAGCGGCCCGGCGTTGCTGCGGCTGATCGGGATGGTGAGCCCGCATTTCAGCTTCGCCTCGCCGCGGCCGCGCAGCCACTTCACGTCGTCGATGGCGTCGGCGGCGACCCACCAAGAGCGGTGGGTCTGGAAGCCCGGCGCGGCGGCCAGTTCCTCCAGGGCGTCGGCGAAGCGGGCGGTGATCAGCTCGTCGCCGGCGTCGGTGTGGACGCGCAGGTAGTGGTCCTCGGCTTCGACGGCGAAGAGGGCGGCGGCCCGGCGCTTGGCCGACAGGCGCTGGCGGAAGGCGGTGGTGGGGTCTTCCTCCGGCTCCGGCGCGACGACCACCGTCACCCGCTCGGCCCACGCCAGCTGGCGCAGCGTCATGACCGCGAAGCAGACGACGAACACCTGGAAGGCGGGCTCGGCGACGTTGGCCAACGTCAGCCGCATGCCGCCCAGGTAGTGGTTGGTGAAGCCGACCAGCACGGTGACGAACGGGGTCATGGCCGTGCTCACCAGCAGCACGCGGCCCCAGAAGTAGGGCACGCGATGGCGCACCGGCTCGTCGATGGCGACGCCGATGAAGCCGCCGCCCACCATGCAGATCTGCCAGTAGAGCAGCCGCTCGGGCAGCGTCCGCTCGGACGAGCCGAAGGGACCCAGGAACGCCATGATGACGCCGACGGCCACCCATAGGGCGAGGTCCGCGGCGAGGCGGCGGATCCAGGGTCGGGCCAGCAGGTCTGTCATCGCGGCTCTTGGAGGGCTCTTGGCGGCCTGAGTCGTTCGCGGCGATCCTGCCACGACTGGCGGAATAGGCGCAGCCGTTCGCGCAAGCCTGGCGCCGCTCGCGTATCCCCCCCTTGGCGCGGGACGGCGAGGCGGCCACCCCTTGGTCATCGACTTTAAAGACCGGAGCCGATCCCCAATGACTCGCATCCTCCCCTGGACCCTGTGGGGCCTGGCCGCCTTCCTCAGCGTGGGCGTGGCGGGCTACGCCTACTACTTCGCGCCGCAGGTCCAGAACCTGTCGCCCGAGGTGTTCGGCAACCTCTTCTCCCGGCCCTGGCTGACCCTGCACGTAGCCGGCGCCGGCACGGCGCTGATGGTGGGCTGCTTCCAGTTCCTGCCGGCCGTGCGCC
>NZ_DASWTE010000046.1:0-7718 GCF_036402295.1 Phenylobacterium sp. | reverse complement strand
ACGACGGCCGCGCCATACCGCAGGCACGCGCGCGCCTGCTCCAGGAACTTGGCCTCGCCTTCCTTCATGGAGATCGAATTGACGATCGCCTTGCCCTGCACGCACTTCAGCCCCGCCTCGATCACCTCCCACTTCGAGGAGTCGATCATGACCGGCACCCGCGCAATATCCGGCTCCGCCGCGACCAGATTCAGGAACGTCCGCATGGCGTGGACTGAATCCAGAAGTCCTTCGTCGAAGTTCAGATCGATGACCTGCGCACCGGCATCCACCTGCTGGCGCGCGACAGTGAGCGCCTCGCTGTAGTTCCCTTCGGCGATCAGCTTCCGGAATTTCGCCGAGCCGGTGACGTTGGTCCGCTCGCCGACGTTGATGAAGATGGGGCGCATCAGCTCACAAACTTGATGGATCGGATGAGGAGGTAGACGGCGCCCTCCCCGGACGGCGCGCGGTATGCGCCCTGGGCGTCGAGAACGCGAGCCGAGATCGCGGCCAGCATCCAGCCCAGGCCGGGCAAGTCGTCGCTCTCGAGGAACTCGCTCGTCAGCTCCTCAATGCCGTGCTCGGCCCCGAAGTCGCGGACGGCCCGCATGCCGTCGGTGCTGACCGCCGGCCAGTTGTCATTGGCCCAGCCCCACAACCAGTCCGAGGCGCCGGTCGTCCCGATCACCTGGATGTCGGCGACCACCCGCGGCCGCCCCTCGTCGGAGAAGGTCAGGATTCCCGCCTGGGTGTCGTAGTCATAGCGATGCCAGGACGCGAGCTTGTACGTCTCGGCCAGCACGTTCTGCTTGGTGCGGAAGGTCTCGAACGCCTCCTCGCACCAGGCGTCATACCAGTCTGGAGCTTCCATCAGGCGATCTCGAACGGCTCCAGGCCGGCCAGCCGCATCGCCTTGGCCCGTTCGGGGACGTGGCGCGGCTTCAGACCCCTGACCGCGTCGGCCACGTGGCGGATGTGGTCCGGCGTGGTGCCGCAGCAGCCGCCCAGGATGTTGACCAGCCCGTGCTCGGCCCACTCGTGCAGCTGGTGGCCGGTCTCGTGCGGCTGCTCGTCGTACTCGCCCATGGCGTTGGGCAGGCCGGCGTTCGGATAGGCCGAGACCAGCGTGTCCGCCACCCGCGCCAGCTCGGCGATGTGCGGCCGCATCAGGTCGGCGCCCAGGGCGCAGTTCAGGCCGATGGCGAACGGCTTGGCGTGGCGCACGGAATTCCAGAACGCCTCAACCGTCTGGCCTGACAGGGTGCGGCCCGAGCGGTCGGTGATGGTGCCCGAGATCCAGATCGGGAGCGGCTCATAGCCCTCGTCTTCGAGGTCGAGCACCGCCTTGATCGCCGCCTTGCAGTTCAGGGTGTCGGTGATGGTCTCGATCAGGAACAGGTCCACGCCGCCCTCGTGCAGGGCGCGGACCTGTTCGGAATACGCCTCGTACACCTGATCGAACGTCACCTTCCGGGCGCCCGGGTCATTCACGTCCGAGCTCATGGACAGCATCACCGGCAGCGGGCCGATGGAGCCGGCCACGAAGCGCGGCTTGCCCGGCTCCCTGGCCGTCCAGCGGTCGGCGACCTCGCGGGCGATGCGGGCGCCCGCCAGGTTGATGTCGCGCACGGCCGCTTCCATGCCGTACTCGGCCTGGCCGATCGAGGTGGCCGAGAAGGTGTTGGTCTCGGAGATGTCGGCGCCGGCGGCGAAGTACTGGTCGTGCAGGTCCGCGATGATGTCCGGCCGGGTCACGCAGAGCAGGTCGTTGTTGCCCCTCAGCTGGCCAGCCGCGTCCTTGAAGCGCTCGCCGCGGTAGTCGGCCTCCGCCAGGCCGCGCTTCTGGATCATCACCCCCCAGGACCCGTCGAGGATCAGCACGCGCTCTCTGGCGGCCGCCTTCAGGGCCGCGATGCGTTCTTGCCGGGTCATGCCGCGGCCTCCTTCGGTTCGGCGGGGGGAGTCTCGCGCACGCCCAGGACCCGGCAGATCGCGTAGGTCAGGTCGGCGCGGTTGAGCGTGTAGAAGTGGAAGTCGCTGAAGCCCTCCTCGGCGAGCTTGGCGCACATCTCGGCGGCCACCGAGGCGGCGATCAGCTTGCGGGTCTCGGGGTCGGCGTCGAGGCCCTCGAAATGGTTGGCGAGCCAGGCGGGGATGGCCACCCCGATGCGGCCGGCCATGTTCGACAGGCCCTCGAAGCTCGACACCGGCATGATCCCCGGCAGGATCGGCACGTCGATGCCCGCCTTGCGGATGCGGTCCACGAAGCGGAGGTAGCCGTCGATGTCGAAGAAGAAGTTCGAGATCGCCCGTGTCGCGCCGGCGTCGATCTTGGCCTTCAGCACATTGATGTCGTGGTCCACCGACGGGCTTTCCGGGTGGACCTGCGGATAGACGCCGACGCTGACATCGAAGGGCCCGATGGCCTTGATGCCGGCGGTCAGCTCGGTGGCGTTCTGGTAGCCGTCGGCGCGCGGCGTGTAGGCGCCGCCCAGCGAGCCCGGCGGGTCGCCGCGCAGGGCCACGATGTGGCGGATGCCGGCGTTCCAGTAGTCCTGGATCACCTCGTCCACCTCGGCGCGGCTGGCCTCGACGCAGGTCAGGTGGGCCGCGGGCCGGAGCGTCGTCTCCTTCAGGATGCGCACGACCGTGCGATGCGTGCGCTCGCGCGTCGAGCCACCGGCGCCGTAGGTCACTGACACGAACTCGGGGTTCAGGGGCTCGAGGCGGCGGATCGCCTCCCACAGGCTCTCCTCGCTCTTCGGGCCCTTGGGTGGCGAGAACTCGAACGAGACGCGCGGCCGTGGCCCTTGGCCGGCGCCGGCGCGCGCCACAGGTCCGAGGGCTGTGTCGGCCGGGCTCATGCGGCGCTCCTCAAGGCGGTGGGCGCGCGCTGGGCGGCCCAGATCTTGACGGTCAGGCCGTCGGTCCGGGTGGGCGGCAGGGCCAACAGGTGGACGGACGGCAGCTCGGCCTCGCCCAGCCAGCGGGCCATCTCCTCGTCCGAGAAGCCCAAACGACGGTGCTGGTGCTGCTCGCGCAGGAACTCGTGCTTGTGCGGGGCGAAGTCGACGATGATCAGCTTGCCGTCGGGCGCCACAATGCGCGCCGCTTCCTTCACCGCCGCGGCCGGGTCGCCCAGGTAATGCAACACCTGGTGGACGACGACGAGGTCGGCCACGCCCTCGGGCAGGCGGGTGTCGAAGATGTCCCCGTGGCGCAGCTCGACGTTCGAGAGGCCGGCCTCGGTCACGTTGCGGCGGGCGATGTTCAGCATCTGCTGGGAAAGGTCGAGGCCCAGCGCCTGGTCGGACTGCGGGCCCAGCAGCGTCAGCATGCGGCCCGTGCCGCTGCCCAGATCCACCAGCCGGCGCACGCGCTCGCGGCCGGCCGCTCGCTGCACCTCGGCCTCCACGTGCGCCTCGCCGACGTAGAGCGAGCGGATCTGGTCCCACTGGGCGGCGTTCTCGGCGAAGTAGGCCTGGGCGGCGTCGGCGCGCTCGGCCTGCACGTCGTCCAGCTTGCGCCGGTCGCGCGCCAGAATCGGGTCGTCGGGATTGATCCGGGCCAGGACCTCGCGGATCACCTCGTGCTCACGGCCGGCGCCGGTCAGACGGTAGAACACCCATGCGCCGTCGGGGAAGCGCTCCACCAGGCCCGCCTCGGCCAACAGCTTCAGGTGACGCGACACGCGCGGCTGGCTCTGGTCCAGCACGCGGCACAGCTCCAGCACCGCCAACTCCTCGCGGTCCAGGAGCGCCAGGATGCGCAGGCGCGTGGGCTCACCCGCCGCGCGGAGCACATCGACCGTCTGTTTCGCCGAGAGCGTCATCGGACATAAAGATATCTTTATGCGTACTAACGTCAAGTGAATGGCAGCGGTCCGGGCGGGCGGCTATAGCCGGGAACGCGAGGGGGCCGCCGTGCGACGGGTGCTGATCATCGGAAACTCGGGCGGCGGCAAGTCCACGCTGGCGCGCCGGCTGGGCGAGAAGCTGGGCCTGCCGGTCATCCACCTCGACGTGCTGTTCTGGAAGCCGGGCTGGGTCGAGAGCGACGACGACGCGTTCCGCGCCCGGATCGCCGAGGCTCTGACGGCGCCCGAATGGGTCTGCGACGGCAACTTCGGAGGCAGCTGGGACCTGCGCATGCCGCTGGCCGACACCATCATCTGGATCGACCAGCCGGCCTGGTTGTGCCTCGTCCGGGCGATCTCGCGGGTGGTGGAATACCGCGACGGCGTGCGGCCGGACATGGCCGAGGGCTGCCGCGAGAGCGTGGACTTCAAGTTCTACCACTTCATCCTGACCTACCAGCGCAAGGTCGCGCCGAAGCTCGAGGCGGCGCTGGCGACGCACGGCGCCCACGCCCGGATCGTGCGCCTCAAGAACGACCGCGAGATCGCCGACTTCCTTGCCCAGGCTTGACTTGCGAACACGGTTCGCGGCCTAACAGCGCCCGGTGAGCCCGCGCGGCGGCCTCAAATCTCGGCTCACCTCAGCCCATGCCCTCGAGCATGCCCGGCCTTCGTGCCGCTTCCTTCCGCTCCTCCCCCCATGCCCCTGTTCCCGAACCTCCCGGCGCTGTGGCGCGACCCGGACTTCGTGCGGCTCTGGTCGGCGCAGGCCGTCTCGGCGTTCGGCGCCCGCATCACCCGCGAGGGCCTGCCGATCGCCGCGGTGCTGACGCTGGGCGCCTCGCCGGCCGACGTCGGCCTCCTGTCGGCGCTCTCCAACGGCCCTGCACTGGTCGTGGGCCTGGCGTGCGGCGGCTACGTCGACCGCACGAAGCGGCGCGGCCTGATGATTGCCGCCGACCTTGCCCGCGCCGCGGTGCTGGCTGCGATCCCCGTGGCGGCGCTGCTCCACGTCCTCACGCTCCCGCTGCTCTACCTGGCGGCAGCCCTGGTCGGGGCGGCCAGCGTGCTGTTCGAGATCGCCGACCACGCCTACCTGCCGGGCCTGGTGAAGCGCGAAGACCTGACCCGCGCCAACGCCAGCCTGTCGGCGACCGAGTCCGTGGCCGAGATCGGCGGCCCGGCGCTGGCCGGCGCCCTGTTCCAGGTGCTGGTCGCGCCCCTGGCCATCGCCGCCAACGCCGTGACCTACCTCGTCTCGGCATTGTTCCTGGCCGGCATCCGCAGACCGGAGCCCACCCCCGAGCCCGAGCCGCACGCCCACTGGACCGATGACGTGGCGCTCGGCTTCGGCGCCGTCTGGCGCCACCCTCTGGTGCGGCCAATATTCCTCGCCACCGCCATTCATAGCCTCTTCGGCGGCATCTTCGGCGCGCTCTACATCCTCTTCTGCCTGAAGATCGTGGGCCTGGCGCCGGCGCTCCTGGGCCTCACCATCGCCGCCGGCGGTGCAGGCGCGCTACTGGGCGCGCTGCTGGCGGGCTGGATGTCGCGCCGCCTCGGCGTCGGCCCTGCCCTAATCGCCGGCCAGGTGCTGGTGGCGCTCTCGGTGCTCCTGATCCCGCTCGCCCCTGCTGATCCTGAGGGCGGCATGGCCATCCTCGTCCTGGCGCAGGTGCTGGGCGACGCGTTCGGCGTGGTCCTGCTGATCCTGAGTTCCAGCCTCAGCCAGTCGGCGATGCCGCCAGCCATGCTCGGTCGGGTGGGTGCGAGCTTCAAGGCAACGGCTGGAGGCCTAGCCGTCGTGGGCGCTCTGGGGGGCGGCTTGCTGGGCGAGATCCTCGGCGTGCGCGGCGCGCTCTGGGTGGCGGCGGCGGGTTTCGCCATCACGCCTCTGGTCGGCCTGCCGCTCCGTCACCTTGCCGAGATGCCGGAAGGCCCGGCCTAGCCGACGAAGATCCACCCCGCCGGCAGGGACGATAGCTGCACGCCCACCAGGAGCATCTGGCCGCCGCCGGCCATGCTGACCACCGTGTCCGCGCCGACCTGAGCGACAGAGTACTGCGTGCCGGGGTCGAGTAGCACGCGGTCCCCCTCGGCGACGCTGAAGTCGGTGACCACATCCGCGCCCGCATCACCGAAAGTGTGGAAAAGGTCGGCGCCGCGTCCACCCGTGATTGCGTCGTCACCCCGGTCGCCCGACAGCCAGTCGTTGCCTGCGCCGCCCGCGAGGGTGTCGCCGTCCTGGCCTCCGCGGATCGTGTCGGCGCCCTCGCCCCCGTCACAGGAGTCGGCGCCGATGTTGCCGTAGACGATATCGGCGCCGGCTTCGCCGAACAGGATATCGTCGCCCTTGCCGCCCACGACCCAGTCGTCGCCGAGGCCGCCGACGCCCGTGTCGTTGCCCATGTTGCCGTGGATATCGTCGAAGCCATCGCCGCCGACGATGTAGTCGTTGTCCTCCTCGCCACGCAGATAGCTCGGCAGCGCCGGGCCGAGGGCGCCGCTGGTGGGAGGGGCGCTCAACCCCTGCGGCATCCCGAGGACGATGACGTCGTTCCCCTCGCCGCCCCAGATCGTGTCGCCGCCGGCTAGGCCGTAAATGAGGTCGTCACCGCGGTAGCCGCGGATGAGGTCGGCGGCCGAGCCGCCTCCCATTAGGTCCGAGCCTGCGAAGATCGTCGCAAACGCCGTCTGCGTGGCGTCCGTGGCCAGCCACCCGGCGAGCTCGCCGGCATTCACCGAGAGGCCGGAGGACACCAGACGCAGGACGACGGTCGAGCCGTCCCCCGGCGCATCGGTGAAGTTGAAGGCCGTCGCCGTCCCGCCGACGAGCTGATCGTTCGCATAGGTGAATCCCGAGCCGGTCACGGTGAGGCCGAGCGCCCCGCCCCGGCCATCGATCCGGATCGTCGTGGCGTCGGCTTGGGACAACACCGCCGGGAGGAGGTCGCGCAGATGCGCCGCATCCATGTTGCCCATCACGGCCGCGCGCGACGTTCCGTACGACGCCGGCGGCAAGGGCGGCGGCGTCGAGTTCATCGGAGGCTGCACAGGGACGGGCGACCTCAAGCCGACGATATTGCTGGCGCCGATGTCTTCCGAAGGAGGGATGTAGATGCGGATGGCGTCGTCCGCCGCACCGTTGTCGTTTCGCGTGTCGGCGAAGACGAACACGGTCCAGGACACTCGAACCGCAACCACGTCGGCTGCGCCTGAGGAGATCTGCTGGTTGGCGGCCTGAAGCGCCGCCGCATAGGAGTCGGCCGCCGTCTCGGCGTACCCACCTCCAGTCATCTCGGTCGTGAACAGGAGCTTGTCGAAGGCGCCCTGCCAGCCGCCCTGCCAGTCTTCGCCGCCGATGTAGTCGATTGCGCCTTCACTCGTCCCACTGTCGCCCGGCGCGAAGACGAACGTGTCCGCGCCGAAACCTCCCATCAGATAGTCGGCCTGTAGTCCGCCGACGAGCGTGTCGTCACCCTGTCCGCCGTCCAGCGCGTCGGCCCCCGCCAGGCCGCGCAGGAGGTCGTTGTCCTGGCCGCCGTAGAGGTTGTCGGGCCCCGGCCCGCCCTCGACCGTCGCCGAGCCCCGCGCAGGGAAGGCGATGATCGAACCGTCGGGCAGGACCAGCCGCTCGCCTTCCGCACCCCCGCCGAAGACAACGCCGCCGCCGTTCCTCAGGTCGAGGGCGAATGACGGGAACACTTCCCTGACAGAGAAATCGGTCGCGACGCGCCCGGAAAGGCCGTCGAACCGCAGGTCGTCCCGTGCGGCGTCGTAATCTCTCGCCTCACCCTGGGTAATCGACAGGAACTGGTATGTCGCCACGGCTTATCCCCCCTCCGCGCGGCGAAGCGGGCATCCGCCGCGGCGGCGCACC
>NZ_DASWTE010000045.1:0-2039 GCF_036402295.1 Phenylobacterium sp. | reverse complement strand
CAGGACCGCGGCCGCGCCGCGTCGCACGGGCGCTCTGGTCGCCCAGGTCGGCGCCTCGCCGTCCGACGCCGACGCCCGCGGCCTACTCGCGGCGCTGGGGTCCAGCGTGGGCGGCCGCGAGACCTGGGTCGAGAAGGCCGCCGTCGGCGGACGGACCTGGTATCGCGCGGTGGTGGGCGGTTTCGCCGACGCGGGCGAGGCCAGCGGGTTCTGCGCCGGCCTAAAGGCGGCGGGCCGCGACTGTTTCGTGCGCAGCGCAAGTCGCTAAGGCCAAGCTTGCGGCGATCCGTCGCATAACGGATTCACGCCCGTTAATCGCCGGCAAGGTGTGGAGTCAGCAGCTACCAGTCGATGACCTCAGCGCCCCCAGCCCGGTCGTTCAAGGCCCCGACGATCACGGGACGGACCGTGGTCGACGCCGCCCTGCTGGCGGCGGCGGTGGGCGTGCTGGCATACGCCTCGCTGTGGGCGCCCCAGGACTTCGGCCAGGCCTCGCCCATCTGGGTGGCCAACACCCTGACCGTGGTCGCCATCCTGCGCAGCGGACCGGGCCGGTGGCCGATCTGGCTGGCGGCGGGTTTCCTCGGCAACGCGATGGCCGACCTAGCCGTGGGCAATACCATCGCGACGTCGATCGCGCTCGCGGGCGCGAACGTCGTGGAGGTGATGATCTGCGGGCTGGGCCTGCGGCGGGCGCTACCGGAGGGGTTCGACCCGGTGCGCATGCGCCATCTGGCGCTGGGCGCCGCCTTCGCCCTCGCAGGCTCGGCGGCTTCGGCGATCCTGGCGTCGGCGTGGCTGGGCCTGCTCGAAGGCCGCCACGTGTGGAGCCAGCTCGCGATCTGGACGCTGGCCGACACCCTGGGCCTGATCATCCCGACGCCCTGCCTGCTGATCCTCGCCGATTGGCGCCGATACTGGGCCGACCGGGGCCCGCGCTCGTGGGCGGCGGCGATCATCCTGGTGGTGATCGGGCTGGAGGCGGTGATCTTCGCCCAGACCCGCTATCCGCTGCTGTTCCTCGTGCCGCTGATGACCGTGACGGCCGCCGTCGTGCTGCGGATGATGGGCGCGGCGATCATCGTGCTGGCGACGGCGGCGCTGGCCATCGGCTTCACCTTCGCCGGCCGTGGCCCGATCGCGCTGGAGACGTCTGGCTGGACCGAGACGCTGGTGCTGCTGCAGGGCTTCGTGGCGGTGGTCTGCGGGCTCACGCTCCAGGTCGCCGCGTTGCAGGAGCAGCGGCGCGCCGCGGCCCGGCGGCTTGCCGAAGCCCTGGCCGAGGCCGAGCAGGCGGCGCGCGTGAAGGGTGAGTTCCTGGCCAACATGAGCCACGAGATCCGCACGCCCCTGACCTCGATCCTGGGGTTCGCATCGCTGCTGGCGGAGAAGAAGCTGGATGACGAAGCGGCGCGCTACGCCGCACGCGTGCTGGCGGCCAGCCGCAACCTGCTGGCCCTCGTCAACGACGTGCTGGACTTCTCGAAGCTCGAGGCCGGCCGGCTGGAGATCAAGCCGCAGCCGGGCAACCCGGAGGAGTGCGGCCGCGACGTGGTCGAGCTGTTCGCGCCGCAGGCCGCGGGCAAGCAGCTCGGCATCGCCTTCGAGGGCGCGGAGTTGCCGCCGGCCGTCACGGTCGACTTCGACCGTCTGCGGCAGGTCCTGATGAACCTCGTGGGCAATGCGGTGAAGTTCACCGACGCAGGGTCGGTGCGGGTGACCGCGGCGTACGACGCGGCGACCGAACGCCTGACCTACCGCGTGGCCGACACGGGGCCAGGCCTGGACGCGGCGGCGCAGGCGAAGCTGTTCCAGCGGTTCAGCCAGGTGGACGCCGCGGTCAACCGGGCGCACGACGGCTCGGGCCTGGGGCTCGCCATCTCGCGCGGGCTGGTCGAGGCCATGGGCGGGGCGATCGGGGTCGAGAGCCGTCCGGGCGCGGGCGCGGTCTTCTGGTTCGAGGTCCCGGCGCCGCCGGCCGAAGCGGCCGACGCGGCCGAGGGCGCGCAGCTCGACATCTCGGCCTTCGTGGGGCTACG
>NZ_DASWTE010000044.1:0-2778 GCF_036402295.1 Phenylobacterium sp. | reverse complement strand
CAGGAGGCAGTCGTGGACGTGCTGCGCGGCGCGCAGGTCGAGCCTGGCGAGCTTGGCCAGGAAGACGTCGGCTTCGTCGATCTCGGGCGGGGGGCCGGACATGCGGGCAGTGGAACACGGCCCTACGTCAGAAACGGACGTAACGCGCCATTTCCATCTCAACTTTCTTTGTCATCCCGGTTTCGCCGGCAGGCGAAGACCGCGCCCATTGAGCTCGGCGGCGGTGACAGGGTGCGGGCGGCGACGCAGCGGATCCTCACCAAGCGCCGAGTCCAATGGATCCCGGTCTTGGGCTTTCGCCCAAACCGGGATGACAACGGGGAGGGGGCGGGGCCGTCTACGCCAGTCGGCCGGCGTAGGCGAACATCAGGCCGAGCCAGGGGTGCGCGACGGCGACGCTGAAGCAGTAGGCGCCGTCGCGTTCGAAGGCGCGGGCGCGGATCGTGGGAGCCAGTGCGCGGGGCAGCGGCAGCGGGCCGAGGCGCCAGCCCTGGAAGCGCCAGACGAAGCCGGCGGGCGTCGGCCGGGCGTCGAAGGTGAAGCCGATGGGGCCGAAGCGTTCGTCGAACTGGCCGAGCTCGCGGCCTGGCGTCAGGTGGGAAGTGAACCGGCCGCGGCCGAAGGCGCGGGTCCAGGCCTCGCCGGCGCCCTTCGCGGCGACGGTGACGCGGAGCTCCGGATAGGCGCCCGGCTGTGGGAGACCCATCGCGAAGCGGAGTGGCGCGAGCCAGGCTGAGCCGTGGGCGCGACCGCGTCCTGCAAAGACCGCCGGCGCGCCATGGACGCGGGCGACCTGCGGCGGCAGCTGGTCGAAGCGGTCGCCCAGCACCCGACGGAAGAGCGCGGGCTGGGCGCCGGAGACGCCGAACCGCTCGGTGCGGATCGGCAGGCCCTCTAGCTCGCGGAGGATGGCCTGGAGGTCGACGACGCCGACGCAGGCATGCGCGCCGCGCAGGGTCAGGCGGCCATCCACCAGGCCGCGCAGCACCGCCGCGGCGGCGGCCACAGGGACGTTGGGGCCCGCGCCCTCGTCGGCCGTGAGCGACCAGCGGGCGCGGCGGGGCTCGCCGTCCGGCCCTTCCCCGGTCGCCAGGACCACCATGCCGCCGCGGTCGGATCCAAAGGGCGCCAGCAGGCCGGCAACGCGGCGGAGCGGGTCGGCCAGGGGGGCGAGGCTGCGGGCGAAGCCGAAGCGGACCGGCCAGCTCAGCAGCCACAGACCGAGATGCATGACCGGCAGCTCGAGACCGGCCAGGAACGGCGCGTCGCGGCGCACGTGGAAGCGTTCGGGGACCACGTCGAGGTCGGGCGTCTCGCACAGCGACACCCAGCGGCGCCCGAGGCCGGGGATGTGGACGCGGCGCGGCCCGCTCCAGCCCGGGCGCAGGGTCCAGCGGCCGCCCTCGTACAGCCGGACGGGCCGGCCGACGTAGCTGAGGATCGCCTGCACGACCGAGCGGCCGCGAGGCGCGCGGGCGCCCGGCGAGATGGCCACCAGGGTGGTGTCGACCGCCCGCCAGCCCGCGGTGAGCGCATCGAGCGCAGCGGTCGAGAGCGCCGGGGTGGAACTGGCGCCCGTCACGGCGAGGACGCCCGCCGCGCGCGCCGAGGCGTCGAGGGTCGGCGTGAAGCCCGCAACGAAGTCGCGGCCATCGGCGATGTCGACGTAGTGGGCGCCGGCGGCGATGGCGGCGCGGGCGAGCGCGAGGTCACTGGTCTGGAACGGCCCGGCGGCGTCGACGACGGCGAAGGGGCGCAGCTTGGAGAGATCGGGCCGGGCGCGGTCGAAGGCGGCGACCTCGATGCGGGCCGGGCCGTCCAGGTTGGCGGCGAGGGCTTCCAGCGGGCCGGTGCGGCGCGCCGCCAGGATCAGGTCGATCTCCCAGCAGGCGAGCAGCCGGGCGAGCCGCGCGCCGAACGCGCCCGTCGCGCCGACCAGCAGGATGCGCCGCCTCACGCCCATCCCGGCGGCGGCTCCAGGATGAAGCGGGCGCGCTGCTGCGGTGTCGGGACCATGCAGGCGTCCTTCTTGCCCAGCAGCCGGTAGCGGTTGCGTGCCAAGAGCAGATAGGCCGCGTCGCGCCACCGCTTCGGGATCAGGCCGACGCCGGTGAACAGCGACCAAGGCGGGCCGAGCCGGCGGGCGAGCGCCAGGACGGCGTCGGACGCGTCCAGGGCACGGCCATGGTCGAAGAAGAGGAAGCTGTCGGGGTTCTCGAGGTCGAGGCCGTAGCGGGCGGCGATGGCCCGCCCGAACGGCGACTGCAGCGGCGTGAACCGCATCACGCCCTTGCGGTCGAGCCGCAGCGCCACCTGCACCGAGCCCGAACAGAAGTTGCAGACTCCGTCGAACAGCCAGAGGCCGTCGAGAGGGTCATCCGCGGTTGGGGCCGGCTGGGTCACAGGCTGTGGGTTAGCAGAGGCGACGAAGCTGGGCGAGCGGCGCACCCCCCCTCGGCCCGCGCCGGTCATTGACGTCCGGCAACCGCGAGATCGCCGGCCGCCGTTGGCCTACGGATGCGCTCCTGTCAGGGCAGGAGCGAACTATGACGATCACACGCCGCATCCCGCTCGCAACGGGTCTTCTCGGGCTGGCGGCCTGGCCGGCGCGGAGCCTCGCCGACGTTTCAGCGCATAGGAGATCCGGCATGACCGACCAGGAAGCCCACGCGTTCGTCGAACGCTTCGCCGCAGCATGGGCCGCCAAGGACGGCGCCGCGTTCCTGCGGCTCTGGCGCCCCGAGGGCCAGTTGCACTACCCGTTCGCCAGCCGCGTGA
>NZ_DASWTE010000043.1:0-2959 GCF_036402295.1 Phenylobacterium sp. | reverse complement strand
CACGCTGGACGGCTTCTCCCTCACGCAGGTGGGCTTCGACCCGTCGGGCGAGAACTGGGAGCTGCTGGGCACGGTCCTGGGCGCCGGCCCGCACAAGATCACCGTGTCGGGCTCGGTCCTCGGCTTCGGCACCACGCCGGGCGCGACCTACACCGGCTCGCTCAACATCGCGGCCATTCCGGAACCCGCCACCTGGGCCCTGATGATCATGGGCTTCGGCAGCGCCGGCTACATGATCCGCAGCCGCCGCCGCGCGATGGCGCTGGCCTAGGGGCCTTCGCCCTCCTTCAAGGCCAGGGGAGAACCGCTGTCCGAACGGACGGCGGTCTCCTCGTGCGTGGGTGTCGGGCGTGGGCGGACCTGCCTCACGGCGGCGGCGTCGACGACTCCGGCAGGTCGTTCGGCGCGGTGGGCGCGACGCGGAAGCCGTAGGGGGCGAGGCGGCCGCTCGCGAGGTCCACCGACACCAGCTGGTCGACGCTCTCGGGCCGGTTGTCGCGCGTGCGGAACAGGGGCGGCTCGTCGCGGCGGCCGACCAGCACCAGCGTGCGCTCGCCCGGCAGCACCGCTTCCAGCTTCTCCAACGGCAGGTCGGCCGTCCACAGCGGCTTGCCCAGCGGTCCGGCCACCCGCGTCAGCTTCAGCCGGCTCTGGTCGCCCAACCGGTCGCGGTGGATCACCAGCACGCTGTCGGGATTGCTGAGCAGGATCGGCCGGCCGTGGCAGCAGCGCCCGTCCTGCAGGAGCCCGGCGGAGAGGAACTCGGGACTCTCCGGCAGCGGCTTGGCGTTCGTCGCCACCGGCCGGAACATCGACGACATGGCGCCCCGCACCACGGTCGCCGAGTAGAGCCGCGTGCGCGGATAGGTCTGCGGATCCACCCCGCCCACCGCGCCCTCGGCGCCCAGGTTCGCGGCCTCGGCGTCGGCCAGCAGCCCCAGCCAGCGGCCGCCGCCCAGCTCCAGCCCGCCGGTGTAGAACATCCAGCTCCCGACGCCCCCGGCGTTCCGCGCCGCAAGGAACACGCCGGGCTGCGGCGCCGCCCGCTCGGCGTCGGTGTCCAGGCGCGCGCCGTCCGGCCGCGTCGCCGCCCCCTGGCCCGTCAGCCGCCAGTCGCGCCCGTCGGCGGCGGTGAACGACAGCCCCTGCGGATCGAAGCGGATGTAGCGCTCCTCGGTGGGCATCACGCCCCGCAGCATCGGGTTGGCGGCCGCGAAGGTCCCGTTGTCGGCCACTCGCGAGCCGTCCTTCGGCGACAGCCCCAGCAGGCTCTTGCCGTCGAACAGCCAGAGGATTCCGCCGTGCGCGCCCAGGAGGCGCCGGCCCATGTTCACGGCGCGTCGGTCGTCCACCAGCCGCTGGCGCCACACCGGTTTGCCCGTCGCCGGATCGAAGGCCCAGACGTCGACGATCAGCCCGCCGTACGTTGTCCCCGTGTACGTGCCGCGCGCGCGGAAGCTGCGCCACTGGCTGGTCATCACGAACACCCGGTCGGCGCCGTCGGCGGTGGGCGCGCGCACCACCTGGCCTTCGATGCTGGCCCGGCTGGGCACGAGCCCGCCGCCGCCGGTGAAGAACCAGACGCCGGCCGCGACCAGGCCCGCCGCGATCACAAGCGCCAGGAGCGCGCCGCGCAGCCGCCCCGGCCCCGGCTTGCGCGCCGTTTCGATGATCCCCGCCATGCCCGCCTCCCTCGGACCACGATGGGATCACGGGAGGCCATGGGCCACAAGCCGGGCTGGCGGGGATCTCGCAGGCGCTGCGCGGCCAGGCCGGCCAGGCGCCGTCGACCGCATGGTCCCCCTCCGCCTACGGGTGAGGAGAGGGCCTAGCCCGCGCGGGGCAGGCGGATGATGGCGCGGGCGCCTTTGCCGCCCTCGCCGGGCGACCAGGCCAGCGACCCTCCGTGGGTGCGGGCGCGGTCGGCGAGGCCGCCGAGGCCGACGCCTGGGGTGACGTGAGCGGGGTCGAAGCCTTGGCCGTCGTCCTCGACGGTGAGGACGAGGGCGTCGTGGGCGGCGGTGAGCGACACGCGGACTTCGGTCGCGCCGGCGTGCTTCAGGATGTTGTTGGTGAGCTCGCGCAGCATCGCGCGGAGCGATTGGGCGGTGCTGGAGTCGACGCCGGCGGGTGGCGCTTCGTCGAGCGGCCAGACGAGGGCGATCCCGCGGGCCTGCAGGCGTTCGGCCATCTCCTTGCGGCTGCGGGCGAGCGTGTCGGCGAGGTCGGCGTCGGGGCCGGTGGGCTCGGTGACGATGGACCGGAGGTCGGCGAGGGTCTCGCGGATGTAGCGGTCCTTGCGCTCGCCGTCGCGGCTGTGCAGCGCCGAGAGCAGGGTGGCGCCCAGGTTGTCATGGATGTCGCCGGCGATCCGCTTGCGCTCGACCGCCACGCCGCGCTCGTAGGCGTCGCGGCTCTGGAAGACGTAGGCCAGCATGTCGGCCAGCGAGCGCATCTGGGCCTCGTCGGCCGGGGAGAAGAGGGCGCGGCCGCCGTGGGCGTATTCGAGCCGGAGCGACGGCAGGCCGGCGAGGGCGGGGGTGACCAGCGCCAGGCCGTCGGCGCCCAGGCCCGGCGGTTCGTGCGGTTCGGCCACGTCGAGGCGCAGCGGATCGAAGCGGCGCTTGAGCACCTCGACCCAGCCGGCGAGCTGGTCGCCCACCTGCGCGGACAGGCCGATCTGGACCAGGCCCTCGAAGACGTCGCGGTCGTTGGTCGCGCGGCGGCGCAGCATCCGCTCGGCGATCCAGCCGCGAACCGGCAGCCAGACCAGACCGCAGATCAGGAGCGCGATGGAGAGGCTGACCTCGGCCGAGAGGCGGAGGAAGACCAGGAAGACCATGTCCAGCGCCGCCAGCAGCGCCAGCGCCAGGGTCCAGGCCATGATCCGGCCCCACCATTCGCCCAGCTCGAACAGGCGGTAGCGCATGATGCCCACGGCCAGGCCGCCGTAGGTGAG
>NZ_DASWTE010000042.1:0-16240 GCF_036402295.1 Phenylobacterium sp. | reverse complement strand
TCCTACGGCGACTACCTGCGCTGCGGGGCCATGGCCTCGCTCTCGCCCATCATGTCCGAGGTCAAGGCGGCCGCCGAGCGCGGCGTGGCCACGGTGGGCATCTGCAACGGCTTCCAGGTGCTGTGCGAGATGCGCCTCCTGCCGGGCGCCCTGCTGCGCAACGAGAAGCTGAAGTACGTCTGCAAGGCCATCGACCTGGAGGTCACCAACAGCCAGACCCGCTTCACCGCCGGCTACAAGGGCCGCCGCCAGGTCGCGATGACCGTGGGCAACGGCGAGGGCAACTTCTTCGCCGACGATGCCACCCTCGACCGGCTGGAGGGCGAGGGCCAGGTGGTGTTCCGCTACCTGAACAACCCCAACGGCTCGGCGCGCGATATCGCCGGCATCGTCAACGCCCGCGGCAACGTCCTGGGCCTCATGCCCCACCCGGACCGCGCCTTCGAGGCCGAGCTGGGCTCGGCCGACGGCGCGATCCTGTTCCAGAGCGCGCTGGCCAGCGCCTGACGCCCGCGCCAGTTGTGTCCGGCGCGCCGCGGCCTCTAAGGTCGCGCCACGATCCGCCCCCGAGGAGTCCTATGCGTTTCCAGTTGCTTCTGGCCGGCGCCGCTGCGTGCGCCGCGCTCGCCCTGTCCCCGGCGTCAGCCCAGACGCCGCCGATGACCCCCGACATCGCCAAGGACTTCAAGTGGCCGACGGCGTCCTATGACTACGAGAAGCGCGTCGAGATGGTCCCCATGCGCGACGGCGTGAAACTCTACACGGTGATGATCATCCCGAAGGGCGCGAAGGACGCGCCGATCCTGCTCACGCGCACGCCCTACAACGCCAAGAAGACGGCCCAGCGCGCGCTGTCGCCGCACGCCGCCGCCACCGGGGCTCAGGTGGACGAACCGTTCCTCGCCGACGGCTACATCCGCGTCTACCAGGACGTCCGCGGCAAGCATGGCTCCGAGGGCGACTACGTGCTCACCCGGCCCCTGCGCGGTCCGCTCAACAACACCGCCGTCGACCACTCCACCGACGCCTACGACACCATCGATTGGCTGGTGAAGAACCTGAAGCAGAGCAACGGCCGCGTCGGGATCACCGGGTCGTCCTATCCCGGCTTCACCTCGGCCATGGCGCTCATCAACCCGCACCCGGCGCTGAAGGCGGCCGTGCCGCAGAGCCCGATGATCGACGGCTGGATGGGCGACGACTGGTTCCAGAACGGGGCGTTCCGCCAGATCAACTTCGACTGGTTCACCAGCCAGATGACCGAGAAGGGCGAAGGCGACGACATCCCGCGCCAGGCCTTCGACGACTACGACAACTTCCTGCGCGCGGGCTCGGCCGGCGACTACGCCAAGGCCGCGGGCCTGGACCAGATCCCGTCGTGGCGGAAGGTCAGCGAACATCCCGCCTACGACGCCTTCTGGCAGGGCCAGGCGCTGGACAAGATCCTGGCGACCCAGCCGCTGAAGGTGCCCACCCTCTGGGTTGGCGCCCTGTGGGACCAGGAGGACATCTACGGCGCGATCCACGCCTACGAGGCCGTCGAGCCCAAGGACGCCGGCAACGACATGAACTTCCTGGCGCTCGGCCCCTGGCGGCACTCCGGCGTCAACTACGAACAGCGCCAGCTGGGCCCGAACCTGAAGCTGCCCGGCGACACGGCCACCGAGTTCCGCCTGACCGTGATGAAGCCGTTCCTCGACAGCCACCTGAAGACGAACGCGCCCAAGGCCGACATCCCGCCGGTGTTCATCTTCGACAGTGGGTCGATGAAGTGGAACCGGCTCCAGAAGTACCCGCAGGCGTGCGAAACGGGCTGCGCGGCGACGCTGAAGCCGCTCTACCTGACCCCCGGGCTCGGCCTCTCGTTCGACAAGGCAGTGAACGGCGCGGCGTTCGAGGAGTACGTCTCCGACCCTGCCAAGCCAGTCCCTTACGTCCGCCGCCCGGTGCGCTGGGACGACGCCGATCAGTGGCGCTTCTGGCTGACCTCGGACCAACGCCACGTCGACGGCCGGCCCGACGTGCTCACCTTCGTCACCGAGCCCCTGAAGGCGCCGCTGAAGATCTCGGGCGAGCCGGTGGTGAACCTCTACGCCTCCACCAGCGGGACCGACAGCGACTGGGTGGTGAAGCTGATCGACGTCTATCCCGACGTGGTGCCGTCGGACGCGCCCATGGGCGGCTACGAGCTGGGCGTGGCCATGGAGATCTTCCGCGGCCGCTACCGCGAGAGCTTCGAGAAGCCCTCGCCGATCCCCGCCGGCAAGGTCCAGCGCTACCGCTACGAGCTGCCGCCCACGAACCACGTGTTCCAGCCCGGCCACCGGATCATGGTGCAGGTCCAGTCGAGCTGGTTCCCGCTCTACGACCGCAATCCGCAGACCTTCGTGCCGAACATCTTCTTCGCGAAGCCGTCCGACTACAGGAAGGCGACCCAGCGCATCTACCTGACCGGCGACACGGCCTCGTCGATCGAGCTGCCCGTCGTGCCGGCGAACTAGGAGACCAGGGCGCCCAGGTCCTGCCCCTTCGGCGCGGCCGGCTCGCCGAGGATCTCGCGCTTCTTCGCCTCGGTGAAGGCGTGCAGCTTGTTCATGTAGGCGAGACGGCTGTAGTCGCGGCCGTGGGCGCTCAGCTTGTCGAACCAGTCGTCCTCGCCCAGCATCTCGCCCAGGCGCGGCGCGTTCCGGTGCAGCATCTGCACGTCGATCTTCTTGGGCTCCAGGCTGCGCAGGATGCCGCGGTTGAAGTGCGCGTGGATGGTCACCCGCTCGCCCGGCGCGGTGCGGTCGCCCTGCCAGTGCCAGACCCCGTGGTGGAAGTAGACCACGCTGCCCTTGGGCATCACGATCGGCACGCCCTGGTTATGGCCCTCGCCTTCGCGCGGCGGGCGGCGGTGCTTGTGGCTGCCGGGCACGATCCAGGTGGGCCCGCTCTCGAGCGTCCAGTCCTCCAGCGCCCACACGCCGACCCCGGTCAGCGAGAACTCCGGATAGGGCTCGGGCACGTGGGCGTAGTCGGTGTGCATCGGGATGAAGCCCGGGCCGGGCCCGCGCCGGATGGCCGAGATCGAGGCGATGACCGCGCCGCGCCCCAGCGAGGCGTCGATCAGCGTCATCAGTTGCGGGTTCTGCAGCAGCAGCTCGAATTCGCGACCGTGGTAGGTCATCCAGTTCAGCGTGGTGACGCCCTGCGACGACAGCGCGCGCAGGGTCGCGGTCCGCACCTCGTCGGCGAACTCGTCCGAGATGGCGCGCTCGATGACCGTATAGCCCTGCTCCTCCATCTCGCGGATCTTGCCGGCGACGCCCAGCCGCCGCGCGCGATGCTCAAGGTCGGGGTTCTCGACCGTTCGGCGGCCCATGTGGTCGTGGAAGTGCATCATCAACTCGGAGGCCTCCGGCTGCAGCCGCCCCTTCATGCGCACCGTGCCCTTGCCGAAGGCGTTGTCGACCTCGCGCTGCATGGCCTTCCACGCGCCCGGCGCCATGACGCCCACGAACTGCGCCGACATCAGCGCCGCCTGGTAGTCGCCCTCGACCGTCACGTCCGCCGAGCCGTCGAAGCCGCGGGTGATCGAGAACGCCTCGCCGTCGAAGCGGGCGGTCCAACTGGCTGCATCGTCCGGAAACTGCAGGTGCGGCGGCGCGTCCGCAAACCGCTCGCTGACCGCGAAGGGCGCCGGCGGCTTGCGCCCCTCGAACCATCGCCGCGCCTCGTCCAGCCAGGCGTCGGACATGAACTCGAACCGATCCGGCAGGGTGTACATTCGCCGTTCTCCCAGCCTGCTCTGCGTCAGGTGGGCGAAGAGTCCGCCCCTTCCGCGAGGGCAGGTCAATGCCGTGCGCGCGGCTGCCGTGGCGGCGCCATTGACCGGAGCCGCGGTCGGGTCCGCAATGGGCGCATGAGCGTCTCCGATCCGCCCGTCCGGGAGGTCGTCCCGGCCCATCGCTTCGACGAGGCCGGCCTGCACACGTGGCTGCGCGCGCGGGTGCCCGAGGTGGGCCACCGGCTCGAGGTCCGCCAGTTCCAAGGCGGGGCGTCGAACCCCACGTTCCTGCTCACAACCGACGGCGGCCACCGCTTCGTGCTGCGCAAGAAACCGCCGGGCCAGCTGCTCTCCAGTGCGCACCAGGTGGACCGCGAGTACCGCGTCATGAAGGCCCTGCACGGCCTGGTCCCGGTCCCGAAGATGCGCGCGCTGTGCGAGGACCCGGACGTCATCGGCACCGCCTTCTACGTCATGGACTACCTGGAAGGCCGCATCTTCCGCGACGCGACCCTGCCCGACCTCTCGCCATCTGACCGGTCCGAGATCTACGACGACCTCAACGCCACGCTGGTGAAGCTCCACCAGGTGAACTTCGAAGCCGTGGGTTTGGGCGACTATGGCCGGCCCGGCGGCTACTTCGAGCGCCAGGTGGCGCGCTGGACCCGCCAGTACCGCGACGCCGAGTCCGAGAGCATCCCGGCCATGGACGCCCTCATCGAGCGGCTGCCGGCGCGCATTCCTGCGGACCAGTCGGTCTCCATAGCCCACGGCGACTACCGGCTCGAGAACGTGATGTACCACCCCACCGAGAACCGCATCATCGCGGTGCTCGACTGGGAGCTCTCCACCATCGGCCACCCGCTTGCCGATATCGCCTACAACTGTTTCCTGTGGCGCTCGCACTCGCCGGGTTGGGGCAGCCTGGACGGCGTCAACTTCAAGACCAGCGGCATCCCCACCGAGGCCGAATACGTCGCCCGCTACTGCGAGCGCACCGGCCGCGGCGAGATCGAGGACTGGCCGTTCCTGATGGCCTTCTCGATCTTCCGCCTCGCCTCGATCAGCCAGGGCGTGTACCGCCGCGTCCTGGCCGGCAACTCGGCCCGCGAAGGCGAGGCGATCAACGGCTGCCGGCCGCTGGCCGAACAGGCTCTCGCCATCCTGGAGGGCCGCGAATAGTCACCAGCCTCCACGCGTGTGGAGGCACCCATTCGAACCGCGGAAAACGCGGAAGAACGCGGAATTCGCTAGTGTCACCCTTCCGGGCTCTTCCGCGCTTTCCGCGGCTCCTTTCAAGGGACGCCGCTTCGCGGCAGTAGAACGCCATGCACCTCGGACTCGACGGCAAGGTCATCTTCGTCGCCGGCGCAAGCCGGGGCATCGGGCGCGGCATCGTGGAAGCCTGCCTGGCCGAGGGCGCGAAGCTCGCGATCACCGCCCGCGGCGCCGAGGCGCTGGAGGCCGAGCGCGCCCGGCTCGCCGAGGCCTATGGCGCGGACCGCCTGCTCGCGATCTCGGGCGACATGCGCGACACCACGGTCATCGAGGACGCCGTCGCCCGCACCGAGGCCGAGCTCGGCCCGATCTTCGGCGCGGTCGCCAACGTCGGGCTCTACCCCTGCCCGCCCGGCTTCGAGGTGGACGACGAGACCTGGGACGCCGGCTTCACCCAGAACCTCGACTCGGCGTGGCGGCTCGCCCGCACGGCGCTGCGCGTCATGACCCCCCGCGGCGAAGGCTCGGTGCTGATGATCAGCTCCATCGCCGGCCTGGGCGCCCTGGGCACCGCCATGACCTACGGCACCTCCAAGGCGGCCATGAACCACATGACCAAGGAACTGGCGCGCATCGCCGGGCCGAAGAACGTCCGGGTCAACGCCATCGCGCCCGGAAACATCATCTTCCCGGGCGGGACCTGGGAGGCCAACTCCACCGGCCCCCGGGCCGAGAACTGGGCCCGCTGGATCCGCCGCGAGGTGCCGCTCAACCGCTACGGCACGCCTGAGGAGATCGGCGCCGTCGCCGCCTTCCTGCTCTCGCCGCTGGCCAGCTTCGTCACCGGCGCCGTGGTGCCGGTGGACGGCGGCCAGACCCGCTAGGGCTTCGCCGGCGTGAGCTCCGGGAACTTCACGCCGAGCTGGTCCAGGTAGGTCGGGTACTTCGCCGCGTCGTAGTACAGCGGCTTCATCTGCGGCCGGTAGGTGGCCATGATCCCGCTGTTGCGCTCGATCGCCGGCTTGTCGGTCGCCGTCAGGATGGGCGCGTATTTGCCCTCCTTCGGCTGCTCGGTCTCGAAGTAGCGCTTCGCCTCGGGCAGCAGCTTGGGATCCATCAGCAGGTCCAGCACCGTCATCGCCACGACCTTGCCGCCCGCCACGACGCCCTTGTGCGCCACAGGCGTGGCCATGGCGATGGCGTTCGACCAGTGGTGTCCCGGCAGGTTCGGGATGTTCGACGGATAGTTCAGCACCACCGTCGGCACGGCCCAGGACACGTCGCCGATATCATCCGAGCCGCCGCTGACTGGCGGGTCCACGGGCGCGCCCAGCGGCCGCAGCTTGGTTGCGAGCCCGTCCTCCTCGCCGCCCACCAGCTTCTGGGTGGCGCGGGCGAACGCCTGCTCGTCGGCGGTCCAGGTCGGCAGCCCCACCCTGTCGATGTTGGCCTTCATCGCCGTGGCGATCGGCTTGTTGAAGTGCTGCGGCGCCGCCACGCCCACCACGCGGCGCGAGACGGTCGTGTCGGTCATGGCCGCAGCCGCCTCGGCGATCTTGTTCCCGAGGGCGAAGTTCTTGCCGATGTTCTCAAAGTCGATCTCGCGGAAGAAGTACCAGACGGTCGCCCGCGACGGCACGACGTTGGGCTGGTCGCCGCCGTCCGAGATCACATAGTGCGAGCGCTGGACCGGCCGCAGATGCTCGCGGCGCATGTTCCAGGCGATGTTCATCAGCTCCACCGCGTCCAGCGCGCTCTTGCCGCGCCAGGGGGCGTTGGCCGAGTGCGCCGAGTCGCCGGCGAAGGTGTACTCGACCGAGACCATGCCGGTGCCCCGCGGCCGTCCCCAGGCAGTCGCCAGGTTGTCGCCCACGTGGGTGAAGATGGCCGCGTCCGCGCCCTTGAAGACGCCGTCACGCACGAAATAGGCCTTCGCGCCCAGGAGTTCCTCGGCGACCCCCGGCCACAGCACCAAGGTCCCGGCGATCTTCTCCCGGGTCATGATCTCCTTCAGCGCCAGGGCGGCGACGATGTTCACCGCCTGGCCTGAGTTGTGACCCTCGCCGTGGCCCGGCGCGCCCTCGACCATCGGTTTGCGGTAGGCCACGCCCGGCGTCTGCGAGGCTTTGGGGATGCCGTCGATGTCGCTGCCCAGCGCGATCACCGGCCCGCCGGAGCCCACAGGTGAACTCCACGTCGCCGTCCAGGCCGTCGGCATGCCCGAGACGCCGCGCGTCACGGTGAATCCGTTCTTCTCGAGGAGATCGGTCAGGTAGCGGGAGGTCTCGACCTCCTGGTAGCCCAGCTCGCCGAAGCTGAAGACCGTGTCGACGATCTCCTGCGCCAACTTGGCTCGGCCATCGACCTTGGCCGCGGCCTCGGCCTTCAGCTTGGCCGGCGCGGCCGCCATCACGGGCGTTCCCACCATCAGCGCGACCGCCGCAACGCCCGCAAGTATCCCCCGCACCATCCCGCCCTCCCGCATGCCGAGCCGCCAGCCGGGCACGCCCCCGTCTGGAAATCAAGCGACCTTCGTCAAGCCTTGCCGTAGTGGCGCTACGGCGCGATGCTCGCGTAGGTCGTACGGGGGAATGATCGTGGCCGAGATCACCGATCCGCCGCCGCAGGCCGTGCTGGACGACGCCGCCTCGCTCGCGCGCGAACTCGACAACGTGCCCGCCAAGACCGCCGGCAACCTCCTGATCGCCACCTGGAACATCCGCGCGTTCGGCAGCCTCACCCTGGAGTGGAGCGGCGGCCCGGACGCCGAGCCCAAGCGCGACCTCCACGCCGCCTACCTCATCGCCGAGATCCTGGCGCGGTTCGACGTGATCGCGATCCAGGAGGTCAAGGGTAACCTGCGCGCCCTGCGCCATGTGCTGAAGAAGCTGGGTCCGCAGTGGGGCTTCGTGATGACGGACGTGTCGCGCGGCGACGCCGCCAACGCGGAGCGGCTGGCCTTCATCTTCGACACCGCGCGCCTGAAGCTCTCGGGCCTCGCCTGCGAACTGGTCGTGCCCGAGTTCAACGACGGCCAGACGGCCGCGCCGGCCAACGCTCGCCAGCAGCAGTTCGCGCGCACGCCCTACGCGGTCAGCTTCCTGCGGGGCGACAAGACCTTCGTGCTGGTCACGCTCCACGTGGATTATGGCGCCGCCGCCGCCGAACGGACGCCCGAGCTCAAGGCCATCGCCGAGTGGCTGCTCGACTGGGCCAGCCGGATGAACGAGTACGAGCAGAACCTCATCTGCCTGGGCGACTTCAACATCGACCGCCGCGACGACGAGCGCTGGCAGGCTTTCGCCTCCACTGGCCTGACGGTGCCCGCAGAGCTCAACGACGTGCCCCGGACGCTCTCCGCCTCGCCCGACGATCCCCAGCGTAGCCACTTCTACGACCAGATCGCCTGGTTCGAGGAAGTGGGCGGCCGGCCCTATCTCTCCCTGGACTTCGTCGACGCCGGCGGCATCAACTTCCAGGGTCTCGTGCTCCGGGATCTCAGCCGCGAGGCCCTCTCGTACCGAATGAGCGACCACTATCCGCTCTGGGCCGCCTTCACCGTCTGACGCGGTTGCGCCCGCACGCCTTAGGCCTTGATGACCCGGCTGTAGCGTCGCCGCGGGTGGTCCGCGTCCATCAGGTTGCGGCGGTCGCGGACCTCGATGTCCTCCTTCACGGCCTTGGGCTCGAGGCCAGCCATGCTGCGGTAGACGCACATGGCCACCGCCATGGGCACGGCTGCCCGCAGTCCGAGCAGGAAGCCGACCGGCCCGAGCAGCAGGGTGAGCAGCAGCGGCGCCGTCGCGCCGGCCACGAGGTACGCACGGTACGAGGTCTTCCCAATCGCGCGCAGCAAGACCTGCCCCAACATCACCAGCGCCGCGAACGGGAGTGGCGCCATGAGGCCCATCAGGAGGATCACGTGGAGCTGCGATTGGATGGCCAGCGCCACCATCTTGTTCAGAGGCATCTGCTGGCCGCTCGCCATCCAGCCCTGGACTTCGGCCGGAATGGCGAAGGCCATGGAGATGAGCCCGAATAGACCTGACGACAGCAGCGCGGCGACGAACGCCACGGGGAATGACGTGCGGACCTGTACCGGCCCGCTGAAATATTCGGCGTCCCCGGTGTCGACCAGCGCCGGCTCTACCTTGGTCTGCGCGGCGGCCAGGGTCGCTTCCAGAACGGCCGGATCGTCGCCGTCGGCCTCCAGGCCCGCGCGCCAACGATAGCTGAAGCCCATGATCAGGCCGGCGACGATCGGGATAGCCAGGAAGTAGCTGAGGTTTCCCAGGACGATCAGATTACGCCAACCCTGCAGCGGCGTCTGGCTGGCGACGGTGATCAGCGCCGCCACACTGCCCAGGCCGGCGTAGGCCCAGCGACCGCCGACGCCGTACCGACGCAGCGTCAGGTGGCCCAGCAGGAATAGGGCGAGGTAGGTCAACGCCCCGCGCACTGCCTGGAACACCAGCGCGTCCGGGCTGCTCACGGCCTCGAGGATCTCGCGCTGTGGCTCGGGAGGAGGCGGAGGGGGCCCTGGCGGTTCCCGCGGCGCCTCGCCGTCCCTGTGGAAGCTCGGCAGGCGCGGATCGGGTTGCATCGGCCTGAGGCCGCCCTCGGGAAGCGGCGCGGCCTGCAGCGACTCCCTCGTCACCGGCTTCGGCGACGAACCGTCGCCTACGGTCACGAGCGACAACACCCCCGCCACCACGGCGCCGGCGGCCAGCGCGCCGCCGCTAGTTCGAACTCTCATCGGACACCCCACACGCACTGCGCGTGAGGGTAGCGACTGCGCTCATAACATGTGCCTAAGAATCAGGGTTAAGCCGGCTTCGGGCTCTATGACCCTCCCCGCCCCTCGCGCCCCGCGGAGAGTCCGTCTAGAAGGCGCGCCATGAGCGCCCAGCCCTCCAAGACCATGGCCGCGAAGGCCGCCGAGTACGGCCTGAAGCCGGAAGAATACGACCTCATCGTCCGGCGGCTGAACCGCGAGCCCAACGACGTCGAGCTGGGCGTCTTCTCGGTGATGTGGTCCGAGCACTGCAGCTACAAGTCCAGCCGCAAGCACCTCGGCAAGTTCCCCACCAGCGGCCCGAAGGTGATCCAGGGCCCGGGCGAGAACGCCGGCGTCATCGATATCGGCGACGGCGAGGCCTGCATCTTCAAGATGGAGAGCCACAACCACCCCTCCTACATCGAGCCGTACCAGGGCGCGGCCACCGGCGTTGGCGGCATCATGCGCGATGTCTTCACCATGGGCGCGCGGCCCGTCGCGCTCCTGAACGCGCTGCGCTTCGGCGACCCGTCGCACCCCAAGACCAAGCGCCTCGTCTCGGGCGTGGTCGCGGGCATCGGCGGCTACGGCAATTGCGTCGGCGTGCCGACCGTGGCCGGCGAGACCAACTTCCACCGTGGCTACGACGGCAACATCCTGGTCAACGCCATGTGCGTGGGCCTGGCCGACGCGGACAAGATCTTCTACTCGGCCGCCCCCGCCACGGGCCTCAGCGTCGTCTACTTCGGCTCCAAGACCGGCCGCGACGGCATCCACGGCGCCACCATGGCCTCGGCCGAGTTCTCGGAAGACGCCGAGGAGAAGCGGCCCACCGTCCAGGTCGGCGACCCCTTCGCCGAAAAGCTGCTGATCGAGGCCACCCTGGAGCTGATGGCCTCCGGCGCCGTCGCCGCCATCCAGGACATGGGCGCCGCCGGCCTCACCTCCTCCTCGGTCGAGATGGCCGGCAAGGGCGGCGTCGGTATCGAGCTGGACCTCGACCACGTGCCCCAGCGCGAAGAGCACATGACGGCCTACGAGATGATGCTGTCGGAAAGCCAGGAGCGGATGCTGGCGATCCTGAAGCCGGGGCGCGAGCGCGACGGCCACGCCATCTTCGAGAAGTGGGGCCTGGACGCCGCCATCATCGGCAAGACCACCGACACCGGCCACCTGGTCCTGAAGCACCACGGCGAGACCGTCGCCGACGTGCCGCTCGCGCCGCTGTTCGACGACGCCCCGCTCTACGACCGCCCCTGGGTCGCGCCGACTCCGCAGCCGCGCCTCGACCCGCTTAGCATCGCACCGCCCGGCGACTTCGCGGCCGCGACCGTGAAACTGATGAGCGCGCCCGACATGGCCTCCAAGCGCTGGATCTGGGAGCAGTACGACCGCCACGTCATGGCCGACACGCTGGAGGACTCGGCCACCGGCGCCGACGCCGGCGTGGTCCGCGTGCACGGTGGCAGGAAGGCGCTGGCCGTCACCTCCGACTGCACGCCGCGCTACGTCCAGGCCGACCCCTACGAAGGCGGCAAACAGGCGGTGGCCGAGGCTTGGCGCAACCTGACCGCCGTGGGCGCGGCGCCGATCGCCATCACCGACAACCTGAACTTCGGCAACCCTGAGCGGCCCGAGATCATGGGCCAGATCGTGCGCTCCATCGACGGCATGGCCGAGGCCTGCCGCGAGCTCGACTTCCCGGTCGTGAGCGGCAACGTCAGCCTCTACAACGAGACCAACGGCGCGGCCATTCCGCCGACCCCCACGGTAGGCGGCGTGGGCCTGATCGCCGACTACGCGAAGCGCGCCGACTTCGGCTCGATGCAGGCGGGCGACGTGCTGGTGCTGCTGGGCGAGACCCGGGGTGAGTTTGGCGCGTCCATGTACCTGCGCGAGGTGCTGGGCCGCGAGGACGGCGCGCCGCCGTCGGTCGACCTGGCCCTCGAGAGGAAGACCGGCGACGTGGTCCGTCGCCTGATCCAGTCGGGCGCGGTGCGCACCGTCCACGACCTTTCCGACGGCGGCCTGATCGCCGCGGTCTGCGAGATGGCGCTGGCCTCGGACATGGGCGTCGAGCTGCGGCTCGCCGGAACCCCGCACGTACGCCTCTTCGCCGAGGACCAGGCCCGCTACCTGATCGCGGTCAAGGACCCCAACCCGGTGCTGGACGCCGCCCGCGCCGCCGGCCTCCCGGCCGAGATCCTGGGCGACGCCAAGGGTCAGTCCATCGCAATCGAACGCATCATGGACCTGCCGCTCACCGACCTGCGCAAGGCCCATGAGGGCTGGATGCCGGCGTTCATGGGGGAGACCGCGTGAGCCCGCTCCGCCCGGCCGAAGCCATCGAGCAGGCGCTGGGCGGACTGGCCGACAAGCCGCACGTCGCCTTCACGCTCTCGCTGCTGGGCCGGCCCGGATCGGCGGAGCGCATCCCCACGCCGGCCGCGGTGATCGACCTCGCCGCCTTCGATCGCAATGTCGCCAAGATGGCCGCTCGTGCGAGAGCCGCCGGCCTCGCGCTCCGCCCGCACGCCAAGTCCCACAAGTGCGCCGCCCTGGTCCGCCGGCAGATGGAGCAGGGCGCCGTCGGCATCTGCTGCGCCAAGCTGGCCGAGGCCGAGGCGCTGGCGGCGGAGGGGATCGGCCACATCCTGGTCACCTCGCCCATAGCCGGGGTGACCAACGCCGCCCGCGCCGCCCGCCTGGCTGCTGACCTGCCGGACTTCCGCATCGTGGTCGACCACCCCGACGCGGCCGCCGAGCTCGCCGCCGCCGCGACCGCGCCCATCCAGGTGGTGATCGACATCGACGTGGGCCTGGGCCGCACCGGCTGCCACGATCCCGAGCAGGCCGCCGCCGTCGCCCGCGCGGTCCTCGCCCAGCCCAGCCTCCGCCTGCTCGGCGTCCAGGGCTATGGCGGGAACTGGCAGCACCTGGAAGGCGCCAACGCCCGCGCCTCGGCCGTGGCCGCGGGCATGGAGAAACTCACCGCCGCCATCGACGCCATCCGCACGGCCGGCGGGACCGTCGACGTGGTCACTGGCGGCGGCACCGGCACCTTCACCGCCGACGCCGCCCAGGGCGTGCTCAACGAGGTCCAGCCCGGCTCGTACGCCTTCATGGACAAGGAGTACCGCGACGCGCTGAAAGCCGATCCCGACGGCGCCTTCGAGCAGGCGGCCACGGTCGTGACCACCGTTATCTCGGCCAACCATCCCAAATGGGTGACCCTGGACGCCGGCCTGAAGGCCTTCTCCACCGACGGGCCCATGCCCCAGCCGCTGACGCCGGAGTTCGCCGACTGCACCTATCGTTTCTTCGGCGACGAGCACGGCATGATCGGCCGCCCCGCGGGCCATCCCGTCGTCCGCGGCGAGCGCCTGGCGCTGGCGCCCGGCCACATCGACCCCACCCTCGACCGCTACGATCTCCTGCACCTGGTGCAGGACGGCGTGCTGGTCGACGTCGTCCGCCTGGAGGCCCGCGGCGCGTCGCAATAGACGTGAAATGCGGCGCGACTAGCGTTCGGCGAACCTTGGGGGAGGATGGCGATGCGGTGGGTCGCTCTTTTGGTGCTTGCGGCGCTGGTCGCCGGCCCCGCGTGGTCCCAGTCCGAGACCGAGCTCTACGAAGGCGGCGGCACGGCCCTCCTGGCCGCCCAGCGCGAGGTCACTCAGCGCAACATCGACATGGCCACCAAGGCGCTGCAGGCCAAGGACTACAAGACCGCGCGCAAGTACGCCCAGCCCGTCACCCGCGCCGACCCCAAGCGGGTCGAGTCCTGGCTCCTCCTCGGCGCCGCGCAGCAAGGCCTGCAGGACTGGAAGGGCGCGCGGACGACCTACACCACCGCCGTGCGCCTGTTCCCGTCGCATCCAGAAGCGCGCGCGGGCCTGGGCATCGCGCTCGCCCGGACCAGCGATCCCAAGGCCACGGTCCAGCTCGCGTGGCTCGACGCCAAGCTGAAGGAATGCGGCGGCTGCTGGCAGGCCGGCCAGCTCGCGAAGTTCAAGGCCGACGTGGAAACCGCTATCCGCGAGACCCCGGCCAGGGGTGCGTAGCTTCAGTTCAGGCTGAACCAGCCGCCGACCACGCAGCTCGCCTGGCCCTCCCGCACCGTCACCGTGAGCCGCTTGCCAGGCGCGGCCTCGTACGCGGTCGTCGCCGCCGCGGTCTTCACGACGACGGCCCCCGGATTGTTGAACTGGCAGACATGGTAGACCCGCTCTTCGAGCAGGGCCGGCTCCCGGAAGCCGGCACAGCTCACCGCCCCGAACGAGCGCGTGAAGGTGGTCGCGCCGTAGGTGTGGCTCATCGGCGGGCGCCTATGACTCACCGCCCGCGACGACGGCTCCGTCACCACCGGGCATGCGGGCCCCTCGATCGCCCAGGCCCGCCGCTCGGCGAGCCCCGTCAGGACCCCCTGGAGCGCGAGCAGCCCTGGGATCGCCGCGACACAAACGGCCATTCCGGCCAGCGACAGCATGTTGCCGACCTGCCGCCGTCGCTCCCTCGCGCGCTCGCGCTGCCGCAGGATCTCGAGCCGGCCCGCCTCGGTGTCGGACATCCGCACTTCCTATTACGTTTGTAATAGGAGAATGGCCGAACATTTGACGGTTGTAAATCAGCGCAGCTCCAGCCCCTTTAGCTCCCCGGCCTCGCGCCAGGCCTTCAGCACCTCGAAGAACACGAGCGGCCCCGCGCCGTACATCTCCGAGAAGAAGCCCTGCCGGTTCCCGGCCATGCCCTCCGAGTTGTAGTAGCCTGGCGTGCACTCCGTGTAGAAGCGCTGCCCCATGCGGGCCAGGGTGCGGATCTCCTGCACGTACTCGGCTTCCGCCTCGGCCGTCGGCTCCAGCACCTGCGCGCCGCGGGCCTGGGCTTGGGTCACCACATGCGCCACGTGCTTGGCCTGCTCGTTCAGCGCCTGCGGCACGCTGATGGTGATCGCCGTCTGGGTGAAGCCCAGGAAGAAGCAGTTCGGGAAGCCGTGGCTGGTCAGGCCGTGCAGGGTGCGCAGGCCGTCGCTCCAGTGCTCGGACAATGTGGTCCCGCCCCGGCCCACGATGTCGTAGCCGGCCCGCCTGGTGTACGACGTGCCTACCTCGAAGCCGGTCGCGAAGATCAGGCAGTCGACGGGATACTCCTGCCCGTTCGCCACCACGCCGGTCTTCGTCAGCCGCTCGACGCCCCTCCCGTGGGTGTCCACCAGGGTCACGCTCGGGCGGTTGAAGGTCTGCAGGTACTCGTCGTGGAAGCACGGCCGCTTGCAGAACTGACGGTACCAGGGCTTCAGCGCCGCCGCGGTCGCCGGGTCCTGGACGAGCGTGTCCACGCGGGACCGCACCTGGTTCATCTTGCGGTAGTCCGCCAGCTCCAGCAGCTCCGCGCGCTCCTCGCTGGTCAGCCGCCGGCCCAGCGCCTTGCCGGCCGCCTTCACCGCCGCGCCCTGCAGGTTGCGGAAGATGTCGGTCCAGCCGTCATGCACCAGGTCCACCTCGGCGTCGCCGCCCGAGACGAGGGTATTGAAGTTGTCCATCCGGTGCTGCTGCCAGCCCGGCTGCAGGGACTGCGCCCACGCCGGGTCGGTCGGGGCGTTGTTGCGTACGTCCACCGACGACGGCGTGCGCTGGAAGACGTAGAGTTCCTTCGCCCATTCGCCGAGGTGGGGCACGCACTGGATCGCCGTGGCGCCCGTGCCGATGATCCCGACGCGCTTGTCGGCCAGACCCGTCAGCCCGCCCGACGAGTCGCCGCCGGTGTAGCGGTAGTCCCAACGGCTGGTGTGGAAGGTGTGGCCAGCGAAGTCGTGGATGCCCGGGATGCCCGGCAGCTTCGGCCGGCTGAGCGGCCCGTTGGCCATGGCCACGTAGCGCGCCTTGAACCGGTCGCCGCGGTTGGTCTCGACAACCCACTTCCCGTCCGCCTCGTCCCAGGTCATCCCGGTGATCGAGGTCTGCATCAGCGCCTTGTCGTAGAGGCCGAAGTGCCGCGCGATCGCCCGGGAGTGCTCCAGGATCTCGGGCGCGAACGAATACTTGTGCTTGGGGATGTAGCCCAGCTCCTCGAGGAGCGGCAGGTAGACGTAACTCTCCACGTCGCACATCGCGCCGGGATAGCGGTTCCAGTACCAGGTCCCGCCGAAGTCGCCCGCCGCCTCGACCACGCGGAGGTTCTGGAAGCCGGCTTCCCTGAGCCGCGCGCCCATCAGCAGCCCGCCGAACCCGCCGCCGATGATCGCGAACTCCACCTCGTCGAACACCGGCTCGCGCGTGAATCCCGGCTCCACATAGGGGTCGTCGACATAGTGCGAGAACTCGGCCTTCACCTCCGTGTACTGGCCGATCCCGTCCTCGCGCAGGCGCTTGTCGCGCTCGGCCAGGTACTTGGCGTGCAGGGCGTCGGGATCGAAGTCGATCTCACCGACGATGGCAGTCAGTTCGGGTCGGATCGTCATGGCCGGAATTGTGCCG
>NZ_DASWTE010000041.1:0-58029 GCF_036402295.1 Phenylobacterium sp. | reverse complement strand
CCATCGCATCGGATCGACGGGTGAACCCTGTTCGCGGACCTCCAGATAGAGCTCCGATGACGATTGTCGACCATCGGGGGTCCATCCGACAGGCTGACTCTCCGCGACGGATTGTCCGACCTGAACCGACGTTCTCTCGAGACCAGCAAGCACGAGATGGTATCCCCCGGCTAGTCTTAATATCACGATGACGTCCCAGCCTTTTACCGGGCCCACATACTGAACAAGCCCGGCTGCAGGACTGATCACGCGGCCGCCGCGGGTCGTCGCCAGGGTCAATCCATTCGATCGTCCGCCGCCGCTCAGCGGCTCTCCGAAGCGCCGGACGATGGGTCCGGAAGCCGGCGGAACCAGTCGCGCGGGCGGCGTCAGGCGAACCTGCTCGCCGTTCATCGTACCGCGAATTCGAAGATCGACCGAGTTGTCGGGCTCCGGCAGCGCTTCCGCCTCCAGGCTGTCGCGCTCGAACAGGGCTTCGCTCTGCACGGCGGCCAGCCGGCGCTGGCGCATCACCTCGGTGGCCCCCTCGGCGTAGGTCTGGGCGCGGCCCTGAAGTTCGGGCGTCAGCGCCTTGACCAGGATCGCGGCGCGCACCGCATCCTTGGCGTCCTGCGGCGAAACGAGCAGGGCGGGGGGTGGGTCACGCTTCAGCTGTTCCAGCACCGACAACAGGCGCGACAGCCGGTGCAGGTTGGCGCCTTGGTCGACCGAAAGCTCGGTCTCCGCGACGTTCAGCCGCTCCAGATCCCCCATGGATTCCCGGGTCGCCGCAAGCGCTGCAGCGCCTAGGGCCAAGCCTCCGAGGGCTCCGAGGGTCAGAATCCGCCGCATCAGTCCCTATGATACGGTGATCCGGCCAGAATGGAGACGGCCCGATAGACCTGTTCGCAGAGCATGGCCCGGGCCAGGGCGTGCGGCCAGGTCTGCGGCCCGAACGCCAGCGTGCCCTGAACCGACGCCACCAGCTCAGGGTCCAACCCGTCGGCCCCGCCGATCAGGAACACCAGCCGCCGCACGCCACGGTCCCGCAGCGCTCCGATCTCCTCGGCGAAGGCGCGGCTGGCCCGGGCCTTGCCGCGCTCGTCGCAGGCGATGACGTGGCTGTCTGCCAGGTGCGCCCGCAGCGCCTCGGCTTCGGCCGCCTTGCCGGGCTTCCGACTCTCGACCTCCACGACCTCCACCGGGCCCAGGCCCAGCGAGCGGCCGGCCGCGGTCGCCCGCTCGAGGTAGAGCTTCGCAAGCTCGGTCTCGGGCGAGCGCGCCAGGCGGCCGATGGCGACGATGCTGATCCTCACCCGGCGGTCTTACGCGACCAGGAGCTGTTCGGCGATCTGCACGGCGTTCAGCGCGGCGCCCTTCAGCAGCTGGTCGCCGGCGAGCAGTAGCGCCACCGAACGGCCCGACGGGTCGCCCAGGTCGCGGCGGATGCGGCCGGCCAGCACGTCGCCCTGGCCCTGCGCCTCGATCGGCATCGGGAAGTGGTTGGCCTCGCGGTTGTCGACAATGCGCACGCCCGGCGCCTCTTCCAGGCATTCGCGGATGGCGGCCGGCGGCACGGGCGCGTCCAGCTCGACGGTGACGGCAAGCGTGTGGGCCCGCAGCACCGGCACACGCACGCAGGTGACGCCGATCGGCAGGGCGCCGCTGGACAGGATCCGCCGCGTCTCGGCGATCACCTTCAGCTCCTCGCCGTTGTAGCCGCTCTGCAGGTCGACCGTGTCGTTGTGGCTGAAGACGTTGAACGCGTAGGGGTGCGGCAGCACCTGGGGCTGGAACGGGCGGCCCTCGAGGTAGGCCTGGGTCGAGGCGACCAGCTCGTCCATGGCCGGCTGCCCCGCTCCCGAGGCGGCCTGGTAGGTGGCGAGCTGCACGCGGCGCAGGCCGAAGCGGCGCTGCAAGGGCGCGATGCCCATGCAGAGGATGATGGCGGTGCAGTTGGGATTGGCGATCACGCCCCGATGGTTGGCCAGCGTCTCCAGGTTCACCTCGGGCACCACCAGCGGGCAGTCGAGGTCCATGCGGAAGGCCGAGGAGTTGTCGATGACCAGGGCGCCGGCCGCGGTGGCGTGGGGCGCGAAGGTCCGCGCGGTGTCGGAGTCGGCGGCGAACAGGGCCAGCTGCACGCCCTGGAAGCTCTCGGGGCGCACCTCTTCGACGGTCAGCGGCTGGCCGCGGTAGGACAGCACCTTGCCGGCCGAGCGGGCCGAGGCCAGCAGGCGCACGCCCGAGGCCGGGAAGTCGCGCTGCTCAAGGCAGCGGATCAGCTCGGCGCCCACGGCGCCGGTCGCGCCCACGATGGCCACCGTGGGATTTCGCAGGGATCGATAGGAAGGCTGGGTCAGCATCGTCGGTATCCTCTTCATGTTGAGGCCCGAAGTGCGTTGGCTTGGCTTGGAAGAGCGCGCCCCGCACATCGGGCGGAGCGCTTTGCAGATGGTGCGGTTCTACCCGCGCGCAGCCGCAAACGCCCCGCCGGAGCGGGTCGTCATTTTGCGGGTAATTTTTTGCGCGGACGCGAGCATCGCGCCGCCTCTAGCGGCAAGAGGCGGCGCTGTAAAGCTCCCTGCGGGCAGGATCAGATCGGCGGCGGCGCTTTGAACCCCCCGAACTCACGCTCCAGCAGGCCCGCGAAGGCGATGGTGGTGCGGTCCTCCAGGTAGGGCCCGATCACTTGAATCCCGATCGGCAGGCCGCCGCGCGTCTGCCCCAGCGGCGTCGCCGTAGCGGGCAGGTTCGGCAGGAGCGGCACGGCCGGCCAGGCGAGTTGGCCGAAGTACGGCGTCGTGCGGCCGTTGATCATGTGCGTGCGCTTCTGCATGTCCGGCTCGTCGTCGTGCGGGAACGCGGCGATCCCGATCGTCGGCGCCAGCACCACGTCGAAGCTCTCGAAGAAGGTCGCCCAGCGCCGGCGGAACGCGACCTGGGCGTCGAGCAGGTTCATCCACTCGTGGGCGTTCATGGTCGTGCCCTGTGGCGCGCCGCGCGACATCGCCGCGCCGAGAATCCCCATGAAGATCCCGTGCTGCGCGGTGAGGTCGGGCATCAGGTCGCTGCCCCGCGATACCGGGCATCCCAGGGCGTCCAGGCGCGTCGCCAGGGCATCCAGCGCGTCCCGGATCTCGTTGTCGGTCTCCACGAGCGGATGCTGGCTGAGGACGAGGACCCGGTGGTCGGCAAGGTCCGCATGCCGCGGCGGCGGCAGGTCCAGGCGATAGCCCTTGGCCTCGTCCGGCTCGGGACCGGCCAGCACATCGAGCGCAAGCCGCAGGTCGGCGGCCGACCGGGCGAGGGGGCCGACGACCGCCAGCGTGGTCGGGCCGGGATCTAACCCGGGCGGCGCGTGGCCCCGCGAGGGGATCAGCTCCCAAGTCGGCTTGTGGCCGAACACACCGCAGAACGCAGCCGGCACCCGGATCGAGCCGCCGATGTCCGAGCCCAGTTCCAGCGGCGACATCCCTGCCGCCAGGGCCGCGGCGCTGCCGCCCGACGAGCCGCCCGGCGACCGGTCGAGGTCCCAGGGATTGCGGGTGCGGCCATAGACGGGGTTGTTGCTCTGCCAGTCCGAGAGGAACGGCGGGATGTTGGTCTTGCCGAGGATGACCGCCCCGGCGTCCTTCAGCCGCGTGACGGCGACGGAGTCCGTGTCGGCAACCCACCCGCTGAACGCCGGGCTGCCCCAGTTGGTCGGCAGGCCGGCCACGTTGTGGCTCTCCTTCACCGTCATCGGCATGCCCAGCAGCGGCCGGCGCTCGCCCCGGGCCAGGGCCGCATCGGCGGCCTTCGCCTGATCGCGGGCGCGGTCGAAGTCGCGCACCACCACGGCGTTGATCGCCTTGTCGCGCGCCTCGATGCGGGCGATGGCGGCGTCGGCGAGCTCCAGCGCGCCCACCTTGCGGGCGGCAAGCGCTGCGACGATCTCGCCGGCCGACAGGTCGAGCAGGTCGCGGTTCAGGGTTTCGGACATTGGCGTTCTCCCGGGGCTCCAAAAGCGTGACCACGCGGGCGGACCTCTGTCCATCGTGGACAGCGAAGCGGGAACCAAACCCTCGCCGCAGACCTAAGATGGTCGCCAAGCCGAGGGCCGCGCTTGATGGCGGTTGCGGGCGCCCATTCTGTTCGAAGGGACCCTTGAGCCATGACGGACCAAAATCCCCACAGCACGGCGAAGATCGCCGACCATCCGCTTCACCCGATGATCGTCCCGTTCCCGATCGCCTTCTTCATCTCCGCGCTTGCGACCGACCTCGTCTATCTGCAGACGGCGGGGCCGGGCTGGGCGCAGGCGTCCATGTGGCTGCTGGGCGCGGGCCTGGCGATGGCGCTGCTGGCGGCGGTGCTGGGCCTGACCGACTTCCTGGGTGAGCGCCGGGTGCGCCGCATCCGCGAGGCCTGGCTGCACATGATCGGCAACGTCCTGGCGGTGGCGCTCGCCGCGGTGAGCTTCTACCTGCGCGCCACCCAGGGCGCGGAGGCCGCCGTCGCGCCGGCGGGCGTGACGCTGTCGGCCGTCGTCGCGGTCCTCCTGTTGTTCAACGGCTGGATGGGCTGGGCGCTGGTCTACCGTCACCACGTCGGCGTCTCGGACCTGGCGCCTGCGCCGATCCCGACCGACCGGCGCTGAGCTCGGATGGCCCGGCGCGAGCCCGAGGTCGTCGTCATCACCGGGGCCTCGGCCGGCGTAGGCCGGGCCACGGCCCGCGAGTTCGCGCGCCGCGGCGCGCGCATCGGCCTCGTCGCCCGCGACCGCGCCAGCCTCGAAGCGACCCGCCGCGAGATCGAGGCCCTGGGCGGCCACGGGCTGGTCCTCCCCGCCGACGTGTCCGACGCGGGGCAGATGGAGGCGGTGGCGGTCGAGGCGGAGGCGGTGCTGGGCCCCATCGACATCTGGGTCAACAACGCCTTCGCCGGCATGTTCGCCACGTTCCTCGACATGACCGACGCCGAGTTCCAGCGCGTCACCGCCGTCACCTACTTCGGCCAGGTGAACGGGACACGTGCGGCGCTACGCCGGATGATCCTGCGCAACCGGGGATGCGTCGTGCTGGTCGGTTCGGCCCTGGCCTATCGCGGCATCCCGCTGCAATCGGCCTATTGCGGGGCCAAGCACGCCCTGCAGGGCTTCCAGGACTCGCTGCGCGCCGAGCTGCTCCATGCCCACAGTCGGGTGCGCGTGACCATGGTGCAGCTCTCGGCGATGAACACGCCCCAGTTCGACTGGGTTCGCGCTCGCGTGCCCGGCCGGCCGCGACCCGTAGCGCCCATCTTCCAGCCGGAAGTGGCGGCCCGCGCCATCTGGTTCGCCGCCCACGCGAACCGTAAGGAGGTCGTGGTCGGCGCCCCGGCGGTCGAGGCGATCGTCGGCGACAAGCTCGCGTCCGGCCTGCTCGACGGCTACCTGGCGCGCCGGGGCGTGACGGCCCAGTACGAGACGCCCGGCGAACCGCCGCTTCGGGACAATCTGTTCCAGCCGGTGCCCGGCCTCCACCGGACCCGCGGCAGGTTCTCTGGCGAGGCGCGCTCGCACGCGCCCGGGCTGTGGGCCAGCCGGCATCGGGCCTGGATCGCGGGCGCGGCGACGCTGGCGGCCGCCACGGCCCTCGTCGTCGGCCTTAGCGCTCGGGTCGGGCGCCTGCCCGTCAGTGAGCGAAGCTCGTGAGGATGTCCCAGGTCCGCTCCGGCAGGCCGGCCGTCAACGACCACGGACTGGGCTGGCGCACGACCACCAGCGGTCCGCCGCGCCGCTCGAGCACCTCATAGTCGCTGCGCCCGCCGGCCTTGCGGAAGAACCGCAGGCTGACGATCGCATCGGCGACCCGCATGTTCGCGACAGTGATCTCCGGCAGCCAGGGCGGGAGGTGGGGATCCACGAACAGCAGGCGGAACGGCGCGAACGGCTGCAGGCCCAGCATCGCCTGGAGCAGGGTGTAGACGGTGGTCGTGGACCACGCCTGCGGCGCGTTGGCGGCGGGATAGACCGCCGGGAACGGGTGGTCGGCATCGCGCGGGTGGCCCGCCACGCACTCGGGCAGCCGCCGGTGCTTGAACAGGGCGGCCAGCTCGAACTGGGCGCGACTGACCTGCTCGACCCGGTCGTGGCAGCCATACCGGTAGGCGCCGACCGCGAAGGGACCGTGCTCGACGGGCCAGACCGTGCCGCGGTGATAGGCGTAGGGGTTGTACGCCGGATGCTCGGACGAGAGCGTGCGCACGCCCCAGCCGCTGAACATGTCCGGGGCGAACAGCCGCTCGAGGCAGCGCGGCACGAGCGACGTGTCGGCGATTCCCGTGGCGACGCAGTGCAGGGCGTTCGATCCGATGGAACGGACCTGGCGGCCGTCGCGCTCGAGGGCCATGGCGAAGAAGCCCTCGTCCTCCATCCAGAAGGCCTCGTTGAACCGCTTCTTGAGCTCGACCGCCTCGTCCCAGAGCCGCCGCGCCTCGTCACGGCGATCCATCCACCAGAGCACCTCGGCGAGATTCAGCTTCGCGGCGTACGCGATGCCTTGCTCCTCGCAGGTCGCGATCGGAACCGCGGCGGCGGTCCCGTCGGCGTGCACGAGCGCGTCGCCGGAGTCCTTCCAGCCCTGGTTCTCGACCCCGAGCGGCGAGCGGGTGCGGTAGTCGTAGAAGCCGTCGCCGTCGCGATCGCTGCAATCGTCGAGCCACTTCAGCGCCCTGACGGCCGGCTCCACGTAGGGCGCCACCTGGGCCTTGTCGCCGGTCCAGTGCCAGAGCTGCGCCACCACGAACGGATAGAAGCCCGACGTGGTGAGGGACCCGTAGTTGCGCCCCTGCGGCGTCAGGCCCAGCGCCGAGACCGGGCCGGTGTGCGCCTCGTGCACCATCCGGCCCGGCTGCTCGTCGCGCCAGTCGTCGACCGTGCGGCCCTGGAGCTCCGCGAGCGCGGGCAGCGTCCCGCGCATGAGGTCCAAGGTGACGGGCGCGGCCTCCCAGGCGACCGTCAGGGTGTCGCGCCCGAAGAGAGCCACGTAGAGGGGCAGACCCGCCGCGACCGTCCAGGCATGGTCGCCGACGTCGAGGTCGAACAACCGCAGGGCCGCGAGATCGCGCTTGCCCCGCTCGAGGGCGCCCACCACCACGTCGGCGAGGGTTCCGCTCTCCTGGGAGCCGAAGGCGGTGGCCTCGCTCAGGAACGCCCGCGTCTTGCGCTCGAAGGCGTTGTCCTGCGCGACGAAGGATCCGCACCGGTAGCGCGGGGCCAGCTCGCCTTCGCCCATGATCGGCGTCATGTCCACGCAGCAGTGCCAGCAACCCTGGGGCGGCAGGACGATGCGGAACCGGACGCCGCGGCGCGTGCGACGGGGCGGGCTGCCGGCGTTCGAGAAGCGCACCTTCAGCCCGCGCCGGATGTGCGCCTCACCGTGGCGGGCGTCGTAGAGGGTCGTCAGCCCCCAGTCCGCGGTACCGGCGCGCCAGGCCGTGGTCTTGCGGCCGCGCTGCCGGCGCGGACCGTCGGTTTCCATCTGGTCGGCGAAATCGGACTCGATCTCCAGGTCGAGTGACAGCGTCACGGGCCGGCGCGAGAAGTTCGTGACGTCCACGTCCTCGTGCAGGCCGCCGCCGACGTAGCGGGACAGCCTGAGCTCCACGGCGTCCTGGGTGATCTCGGAGAGCCGCGTCACGCTCGGCCGCGGCGCGGCGATGAAATAGCCGAGCCACGAGCGCTGGGCGACGTTGGACGCCGACGACAGGTGCGGCGCCCGGCCGTGGATCAGGTATCGGTACCTCGACAGCAGCCGCGTCTCGCTGACGAAGAGGCCGTGATCCGGCTCGCCCGTGACCGCGCCGTCCTCGGCGGTCGCGAGCACCGTGCGGTCGCTGCTGACATAGTTCACGCCCGGCCGGACGCTCAGGCGGACGAGCTCGAGCTCATCCAGGGCAAGACCGGCCGGCGCGTCCGCATCCGGGCCTTCGGGCAGGTGTGGCGCATCGCGCGGCATGGCGCGCGCTTAACCCGCAGCCGGCGCGCGCGTTCCGAGCTCAGATCGCGGCGCGGTTCGCCGGCGGCTCGACCGACCAGATCTTCTCGATGTTGTAGAAGCTGCGGACTTCGGGCCGGAACAGGTGGACGATCACGTCCCCGGCGTCGATCAGCACCCAGTCGGCGTTCGGCATGCCTTCGACCCGGCACTTGCCGTAGCCGGCGTCCTTCAGGGCGCGCAGCAGGTGGTCGGCCATGGCGCCGACGTGCCGCTGCGAGCGGCCGGACGCCACGATCAGCCCGTCGGCCACGGGGCTCTTGCCTTTGAGGTCGATGAAGACGACGTCCTGGGCCTTGTCGTCGTCCAACCGCGAAAGGATCAGGTCCTCGATGGCGGTTATGCGGCCAGGGCCACTCAGGCTCTTGTCACTCAAGGAGGCCTCGGCGTCGGCCGGGGCCTCGTGCGCAGATCGCGCAGATTCACGGTTCAGCGGGGTTGCTCCTTTGATGTCCTCGCTCGGCGGACCCTAGCACAGCGCGGGACGCGGGGGCAGGGCCTCGCAGGAACATCAAGCCGCAGGCGCCGGATGCGTTCCTGGAACGCCCTATCGACGGGCCCGGGCGCGCTGCATCCGCTCCCGCAGCGCGGTCGACGACTGGAAATTGAACCGTCCGAACAGGAAGACCCAGGCCGGGGTCGGGCTGCCGGGCAGGGTGACGGCGCCGTGACTGGGGCGGCGGAAGCGGGCGAAGCGGCGGGCCGCCGGCGAGAAGCGGCTCTTCAGCGAGATCCATGGCCGGGAGACCACCGCCACCGGGACCTCCTGCATGATCTGGGTCCAGCCCTTCCAGCGGTGGAACGAGGCCAGGCTGTCGGCGCCCATGATCCAGACGAACTTCACGCCGGGAAACCGCGCCTTGAGGCTGCGGATCGTGTCGATGGTGTAGGTCGAGCCCAGCTTCGACTCCGCGCCGATGACGATGTTGCCGAGGCCTTGGGTCAGAGCCCTGGCGCCGGCGATCCGTTCCTCGAGGTCCGCCGTCTCGCCGCGGCCCTTGAGCGGGTTCTGCGGCGAGACCAGCCAGACCACGCGGTCCAGGCCCAGCCTGCGCTTGGCCGTCTCGGCCACATGGGCATGGCCGTCGTGGGCCGGGTTGAACGAGCCGCCGTAGAGCCCGACCTTCATGCCCGGCGCCAGGTGCAGGCCCAGCCGCAGAGCTTGGGGGCGACCGGAGACGGGCGCGCGGCGCGCCGGGCCAGCGAACCACATGCCCGCGGTCAGCCGTGGCGCGGCGGGGTGGGCGCGCCCCCGCGGTCGAGGTGAAGATCGGTCTGGCGGACCCTGGCGCGGACGGTGAAGACCCCGTCCCCCGCCAGCACGCCGCCGCGCGCGAACAGACGGCCGTTCTCCCAGTTGGAGAGGCCCAGCTCAGGCCGGTTCAGGGCGTACTGGCCGTCGACCCAGCGGGTGAAGCCGTCGCCGACGAAGGGGGCGTCAATGGTCTCGTAGAAGCGGGCGTGGGCCGCCGGGTCTTCGGAAATCAGGGCGGCGGCGAAGCGGGGGCTCAAGGCGTTGAACAGCGCCACGGCCTCGGCCACGCCGGCCACGATCTTGAGACTTACCTCGGGGGTCTCTTCCCACTCCCACTCGCGGCCGAGGTCAGGGTCGGCGATGGGCTCGGCCAATGCCTCCTCCACCGGGCCCTCGGCGCGGATCACGGGGGTGCGGGCGGTGCGCCAGGCGTCGGGCAGGCGGTCCCAGTCGTCTTCGGCCATGTGCAGCTTGCAGCCCTTCCGGCGTTCCCCGGCCTGGATCAGGGCCTCCAGAAACACCGGAAGCAGCTCGTCGGCGCGCTCGCGGACGATGCAGCAGACGTTCAGCGTGTTGCAGACCTTGCGGTCCAGCGAATGGAACACCGCGGCGTGGAAGCGCTCGGCGTCGGCCGTCGCGTCCGCCACCATCCAGGCGCCGCCCGTGCCGTGAAGGCTGACCGGCGTGCCAGCCTGCCGCGCGATGGCGCCCAGCTGCGAGACGGCGGGACCGGAGCCGCGCGCCACGGCCAGCGCCAGGCGGCTGTCGGCGAACATGGCCCAGCCGGCGGCGTGGGCCGCGGAGTCCACCAGGACAGCCGCACCCTCGGGTAGGCCGGCCTCGGCCAGCGCGGGGTTCAGCGCCTCGGCCACGATGGCGCGCGCCGTGCCCAAGGCGTCCGAGCCGATGCGGAAGACCACGGCGTTGCCGGCGCGGATCACGCCGGTGGCGTCGGCGAAGACGTTGGGGCGACCCTCGAACACGAACCCCACGACGCCCAGCGGCGCCATGACCTGCTCGACCGACCATCCGGAATGCTCGATCTGCTCAAGAACCCGGCCGCGTGGCGGTTCGGCGTCGCGCCAGGCGCGCAGGCCCGCGATCATGTCGCGCCGCATGGTGTCGGTGGCGACGAGGCGGGTGGTGGACCGGCCGCGGGCCTTGGCGCTCTCCACGTCGGCGGTGTTGGCGGCGGCAATGGCAGCCCAGACGGCGTCGTCTTCCAGCTTGGCGGCGAAGGCTTCGAAGAAGGCGGTGATGGCGGCGTCTGTGACCTCGCCCATCCGCGCGAACGCGGCCGCGGCTCGGCCGACGGCGGCTTCGGCGGCGGCGTGCTCGCGGGCGGGGATGTGCAGCAGGTCGCCGGTGTCCTGCACGACCACCAGGCGGTCGCCGGGGCGGAAGGCGGCCGCCAGTTCGGGCGTCACGTAGGCGCAGCGGTCGCCGCCGAAGGGGATGGCCTGGCCGGGCGCGAGGGCTTCCAGCCGTCCCGTGCGGGCGACCGTCGCTCCCTTGCCTGACGTCCCGTCGTCCACGGGGACCCCCATTTGCTCAGTTTGAGCCTTACCTACGCGCTCACGGCCGCGGCCGCCAGCGCAAGGTCGTCCGCGTGGATCATGGGCCCGGACGTGTAGCCCAGCGCCGCTTCGATCGCCTCCGACTTCAGCCCGCAGATCCGCGCCGCGTGCCCGGCCTCGTAGCGGACCAGGCCGCGGGCGATCTCGCCGCCCGCGGGATCGCGCACGACCACGCACTCGCCCTTGTCGAAGCGGCCCTCCACGGCCTTCACGCCGGCCGCCAGCAGGCTCTTGCCCCGGCGCACCGCCGCGGCGGCGCCGGCGTCGACGCTGAGCGCTCCGGCTGGGGCCAGCGAGCCGCCGATCCAGGCCTTGTAGGCGGCGCGCGGGGTCGTGGCGGGCTCGATCACCGTCGCCGCCGCCCCGGCTTCCACGGCCGCCAACGGTCCTGAGCGGGTGCCCAGGGTGATGACGGTGGTGCAGCCGGCCTGGCTCGCGATCCGTGCGGCTTCCAGCTTGGTCGCCATGCCGCCGGTGCCGACGCCGGCCGCGGCGTTCGCGCCCCCGGCCATGGCCTCGATCTCGGGCGTCAGTTGCGCCACCCGCGGGATCAGGGTCGCCGTGGGGTCGCGGCGCGGGTCGGCGGTGTAGAGCCCCTCCACGTCCGACAGCAGCACCAGCACTTCCGCGCTCACCAGCTGGGCCACGCGGGCCGACAGCCGGTCGTTGTCGCCGACCCGGATCTCCTCGGTAACCACGGTGTCGTTCTCGTTGATCACCGGGATCACGCCCAGGGAGAGCAGGGTCTCGACGGTGGCGCGCGCGTTCAGCCAGCGGCGGCGCACCTCGGTGTCGTCGCGGGTAAGCAGCACCTGGGCGCACGCGAAGCCGAGCGGCCCCAGCGCCTCCTCCCAGGCCCGCATCAGCGCCGATTGCCCGGCGGCCGCGGCGGCCTGCTTTTCGGGCAGGCTGAGCGCGCGCTTGCCCAGCCCCAGCCGCCGGCGACCCAACGCCACGGCGCCGGACGACACCACAAGCACCTGCTGCCCCCGCGCCCGCATCCGCGCCACGTCGGCGGCGAAATCGGCCAGCCACGCGCCGTGCGCCGCCCCGTCGGGCCCCACCAGCAGGGCGGAGCCGACCTTGACGACGACGGTTCGGGCGGCGGTGAGCTCGCTCAAGGGGCCCAGTCCTCGGGGCCGGCGACCTCGCGGGCGACCTCGCCCTTGCGTTCCAGGACCAGGCCGTACGCCTCGCGGAGCAGCTCGGTCACCCCCAGCTTGGCGAAGCCCGACACGCGGCGGACCTTCACGCCCGCCGCGGCCTCCAGCTCGGCCGCCTTGGCTGCGATGGTCTCGTCGTCCAGCGCGTCGATCTTGTTCAGCGCCAGGAGCTCGGGCTTGTCCTCCAGCCCCTCGCCGTAGGCCTCCAGCTCATGGCGGACGGTGCGCCAAGCCTGGGCCACGTCGTCCTGCGTGCCGTCCACCAGGTGCACCAGCACTGCGGTGCGCTCCACATGCCCGAGGAACCGCGTCCCGATCCCCGCGCCCTCGCTGGCCCCTTCGATAAGGCCCGGGATGTCGGCCAGGATGAACCGCTCGCCCACCGACAGGTCGACCATGCCGAGGTTGGGCGCGAGTGTCGTGAACGGGTAGTCCGCGATCTTCGGCCGCGCTGCGCTCGCCGCCGCCAGGAAGGTGCTCTTCCCGGCATTGGGAAGTCCGACGAGCCCGACGTCGGCGATCAGCTTCAGGCGGAGCCAGATGGCCAGTTCCTGGCCTTCGAGGCCCGGGTTGGCGTGGCGGGGCGCCTGGTTCACTGGGCCCTTGAAGTGCGTGTTCCCGAACCCGCCGTTGCCCCCCCTGGCCAGCAAAACCCGCTGGCCGGCGTGGGCCATGTCGACGATGAGGTTCTTGTCCTCGTCAAGAACTTCGGTGCCGACGGGGACTTTGAGGACGACGTCGGCGCCGGCGGCGCCGTGGCGGTTTCTCCCCATGCCGTGGACGCCGGTGCCGGCCTTGAAGTGCTGTTGATATCGATAATCGATGAGGGTGTTCAGGCCCTCGACCGCCTCGATCCAGACGTCGCCGCCGCGGCCGCCGTCGCCGCCGTCGGGGCCGCCGTACTCGATGTACTTCTCGCGCCGGAACGACACGGCGCCGCCGCCGCCGTTGCCGGAGCGCACATAGACTTTGACCTGGTCGAGGAACTTCATCGGGCGAACAATCGGACGGTGAGGGCGGCGGCGAGCGACTTCACCGCGGCGCCCGGCAGAAGGGGGAGGATGCCGCTCTCGAAGGCGGCCTTCGGCGCCATGAAGCTGGCGAGGCCGGCCCAGCCCACGGCCAGCACGATCAGGTGACCGGCGATGAAGAGCGCGGTCAGCGACACCCAGCCCTTCGCCTTCGCCGCGCCCTGGCCGCACACCCAGGCCGCCGCGGCCATGCCGGCGAGGAAGCCCGCGGTGTGGCCGATCACGGCCTTCCAGCCGCCGGCGCCGCCGGCCAGCACCGGCAGCCCGAGGGCCGCCGCCGCCAGCCACGTCACCACGATGAAGAGGCCGAGCCGGCCGCCGAACAGGCCCGCCAGCACGAACAGCGCATAGGTCTGCAGCGTGATCGGGACCGGCCCTAAGTCGAACGCCACCCGCGAGGCCGCCGCCATCGCCACGACGCCCGCCGTCACGATCGCCGCCTGGACGGGCAGCGAGTGGGCGGACGACGAGCGGCGGGACGCGGCAGCAGTCATGGCGGGAGCCGATAGCATATCAGGCCAGCCACACCATCATCCGGGTGGGGGCGGGCTCGGCGCGGGCCTCGCTCATCCGCCACTCGACGTCGCCGGTGTAGAGGAAGCCCGCCTTCACCAGCACCTGGCCGGAGGCCCGGTTGTCGGCGAAGTGGCCGCCCCACACCACGTGGCGGCGCCAGTCGAACTTCACCCAGCGCAGCGCCGCGGTCAGGGCCTCGGTCGCATAGCCGCGGTTCCAGAACGGCCGGCCGAGCCAGTAGCCGACCTCCGCACGCCCCCGTTCGCGCAGCGAACGGGATTCTTGCGAGGAATCCGCCATTGGCGAGCCAATGGCGGGGGGCTCCTTCTCGTGGAAGCCCAGCATGCCGACGAGCCCGAACTGGCGATGCTCGATGGCGAACTCGGCATGCGCGCGCGGATCGGCCCGCTCGGTCCCGGCGATGAACGCGAGCGCGTCGGCCGGCCGGTAGGGGTAGGGCATGGTCGCCACGTTCCCCGACACCCCCAGGTCGTTGGCGAGCTCGGCGATGGCGCCCGCGTCGGCGCGGGTCACCCCGCGCAGGATCAGGCGGTCGGTCCCTATGGCGGGTCTGACGTCGACGGCACACATTTCACTTACCTCCCGGCCCTCTAGCGGAGCCCTGAAACGACTGCGGGGAGCCCGGCTGAACCGGACTCCCCGCGAAGGTCGTCTGTCCGGTCCGCCTTACTTGGTGAGGGCGGAACCGGAGAAAGGTGGTTCCGCCTATTCGGCTGCGATCACCTTCTGGTCCGCCGGCACGACCGTCGCGTAGGTACGGTTCTTGGCCTTGGTCACGAACTTCACCGCGCCGGTGATAAGCGCGAAGAGGGTGTGGTCCTTGCCCATGCCGACGTTTTCGCCTGGCCAGAACTTGGTGCCGCGCTGACGCACGATGATCGAGCCGGCGTTGATCGCTTCGCCGCCGAACTTCTTCACGCCGAGACGGCGGCCCGCGGAGTCGCGCCCGTTGCGCGAGGAGCCGCCGGATTTCTTGTGAGCCATGGTGTGCTCCTGTCCTTAACTGAGGCGGCCCGATTACTCGGCCGCGCCGTCCTTCTTGGCAGCGGCCTTCTTGGCCGCCGGCTTCTTGGCTTCACCTTCAGCCTTGGCTTCAGCCTTCGGAGCCGCAGTCTTCTTCGGCGCGGCCTTCTTGGCTTCGGTCTTGGCTTCGGCTTCCACCGGCGCGTTCACCTGGGCGGCCGCGGCGGCTTCCTCGACGACCGCGTCGGTCACCTTGGGGGCCTTGGCCTTGGCAGGCGCCTTGGTCGCCTTGGCGAGCGGGGCTTCGGCTTGCGCCTTCACGGCCTTCTTCGGCACGTTCAGGGTGGCGAAGTCCAGGCCGCGCGAGCGGGCGTTGAGCTCGGCCTTGGTGGTCATGTCCACCGCGCCGTCCCACTTGGTCTCCTTGCCGCCGGCGGTGATGCCGGTGACGCGCAGGACCGACTCGGCCTGGCGGTGACCGCGGGTGCGGCGATAGCCCTGGCGGCGGATCTTCTTGAAGATCTTCACCTTCTCGCCCTTGCGGGTCTCGATCAGGGTCGCGGCCACGGACGCGCCGGCCACGGTCGGCTCGCCGACCGTCACGGCCTCGCCGTCGCCCAGCAGCAGCACGTCACCGAACGCGACGACCGCGCCGGGTTCACCTTCGAGCTTTTCAACAACCAGCAGGTCGCCGGGCTGGACCCGGTACTGTTTGCCGCCGGTCTTAATCACCGCGTACATCGTTCGCGCCTTTGTATTTCTTCTTGATTGAAAGCGTGTTCGCGCCCCCAGGGCGGGCCCGGGGACGAGGAGGCGCGGTTATACAGACGCGGCGCGGTGAGTCAACGGCGGGGGTGGAGCGTGCCATCCACCAGTCACCGTCTCTTCGGCCTGAGCCGGATGTAGACCCCGCCGCCCTCGCGACGCTGCACGTCAAAGGCGGACGTCAACTCCACGAGGTCGACCAGCTTTGCCTTGCCATATGTGCGGGGGTCGAAGTCGGGCGCCAGATTCGCGAGCCTGTTCCCGACACCTCCCAGTGCGACCCAGCCATCGTCGCCCTCCATCTGGGAGATCGCGGTCCTCAGCAGCTGGGTGGCCTGGCTCACCGGCTTGCGATCTGAGGCTGGGCGCGCGTCTGGCTTTTCCGGTTCGTCGGCGGCTGGCGCTTCGGGCAGCAGGTTCTCCGTGTAGATGAACCGCCGGCAAGCCATCCGGAAGCTCTCCGGCGTCTTCTGCTCGCCGAAGCCATAGACATCCACGCCCTGCTCGCGGATCCGCGCGGCCAGCCGCGTGAAGTCGCTGTCTGACGAGACCAAGCAGAAGCCGTCGAACCGGCCGCTGAGGAGCAGGTCCATGGCGTCGATGACCAGCGCGATGTCTGAAGCGTTCTTGCCCCTGGTGTAGGCGAACGTCTGCTGCGGCGTGATCGCATGGGCCGCGAGGATGCTGGTCCAGCCTTGCAGGTGGGGGCTCGCGAAGTCGCCGTAGATGCGGCGGACGCTGGCCTCACCAATCTTGGCGATCTCCTCGAAGAGCCCCGAGGCGATCCGCGCGGAGGCGTTGTCCGCATCGATCAACACGACAAGGCGGGGGGCGCGAGGTTCGGCGGCCATCGGCGTTGCTTAGCGCAAGCAGAAGTTGGGTGACAGGTTGATATATTTCCCGGCTAGCTATCAGCCATAACGTTCGCGCACGGCCCCAGCGCCCCCTCCACCGCTTCGCGGTCGCCTCCCCCGCGAGCGCGTGAGGAACTGGGGCGAACCGCCCCTCCGAGCCATTCAATCCATGGACGGAGTTTGCCTGCGGGCTGGACCGTCTCCGCCGACACGAGCGCGCAGCGCTCGCCGCGGCGCGGGCGGCCGGAGGCCGCTCCTTGACACGGTCCAGCCCGCAGGCTCGCAATCAACCATGGATTTAAGGGCGGGAAGCATCCCCTGAGGGATGCGGGCGGCATGGACCTGTACCTCTACATCTTCGCCATCGTGGCGGTGGCGTTCCTGGCCGGGCTCTACGGTGAGCGTTGGCGGGCCCGTCGCGCGAGGCGGGCGTGGCAGACGCGCCGCGGGGGCGGCGAGGCGGGGTCGAAGGTGACGCCCTTCAAGCGGCCGACGGAGACGCAGGCGCCGGATGCGGCCGATCAGCTTCGGATCGTCATGGGGGCGAGCTTCGCGACGCGGCCGCTGCTCTCGAAGGAGGAGGCGCGGCTGCTCTACATCGCGGAACGTGAGATCGGGGAGTTGAAGCGCGGCTGGCGGGTCATGGCGCAGGTGAGTCTCGGCGAGGTGCTTTCGTCGCCGGACCCGAAGGCCTATGGCGCCATCAACAGCAAACGGGCCGACCTGCTCATCGTGTCGCGGCGCGGCGATCCCCTGGCCGCCATCGAGCACCAGGGCGGCGGCCACTACCAGGGGACCGCGCCCGCCCGCGACGCGGTGAAGAAGGAAGCGCTGCGCAAGGCCGGCGTCCGCTACATCGAGATGACGACCGATCACGGCGAGGCCGACCTGGTGCGGGAGATCGCGCGGCTGGCGGAGCTGGTCGATCGGACATCGTAGGCCTCGGCGGAAGCCCCCTCCACCGCTTCGCGGTCCCCCTCCCCCTGCGGGGGAGGAACTTAGGGCTTAGCCGCGGCGCAGGCGGGGCGGCAGGGCGGCGCGCTGGCCGGTGAGCTTGCGGATCCTCGCTTCGAGGCGGGCTTCGGCCGCTGCCAGCCGCGGCGCGATGCGGCGGTCGTGGGCCATCTCGTAGGCGATGCCGAGGCTGCGGGCGAACTCGGGATGGATGCGCGCCCAGTCGCGGACGGTTCGCCCCGGGGGTTGGTCGGGGCCCTGGCAGGCGGCGTGGATGGAGCCGGCCTCGAAGACCGCCCAGACGACGTCGTCGGCGACGAGGTCGGTGTAGGTGGAGCGGCGGCCGGTGGGCGGTTGGCGGGTGGCCTGGCGGACGGCTTCGAGGGCGGCGTCGAAGTCGGGGCGGGCGCGGCGCCAGTTGTGGAGGCTCTTGCGGTCGGGCATGCCGGGCGAGGCGCAGATCTCGCGCAGGCTCTCGAACTCGAACCGCTCGACGATCTCGCGGGCGAGGACGGCCGACCAGTGCACCGAGGGCCGCCGGAGCGGCGGGACGTCGAGGTCGGGATAGCGGCGGAGCCATTTGCGGAGCGTGGGGCGGCTGGGCCAGCCGGGAGTCGCGGCGATGGCGTCGAAGGACTCGCCGGCGGCGCGGCGGGTGACGAGCAGGGCGAGGAAGGTCTCGCGCTCGGCGGGGGTGAAGGCGGGCATGGCGTGAGGTTAGATGGCGGCTGCGTCAGAAGCGGTCGCATCGTTGGTGCGGCGAGGGCGGATACAACCTGGTTGGGTTGGGCTCGCGGGACGGGCTGAAGCGGTGTCACGCGGGGGCGAAGCCGGCGCAGGCGTATGTCGGGCGCGGGACCGAGTAGGCGCGGGACGCGGGGCCGGATGAACGAACTCGCCGAGCAGGTGACGGCGATGGTGGCCGAGGCCGTGGAGGTTTCGGCCGCGGGGCTCAGTCCGGCGTCACGACTGCTCGAGGACCTGGGCATGGACGGCGACGACGCGGTGGAGTTCTTCCAGGCGTTCGAGGCGCGGTTCTCGCCGGACCTGGCGCCGTTGTATCGCAACTGGTCGCGCCACTTCGGGCCCGAGGGGCTGGGCTTCTCGGACATCCGGGCGAACTGGGCCGTCGTCGGGGCGCTGGGCGTCTTCGTAGCGGCGGGGGCTGGGCTGTTGCCGGTGTGGAGCGCAGGGCCCGGTGTGGTCGGGCTCGTCGGCGGCTGCGTGTTCGGATCGGCGCAGGGACGGAAGCACCGGCCGCACCTGGCGATCACGATCGGCGATCTCGTGGCGGCTGCCGAGAGCGGTCGCTGGCCGCTGGCGTATTCGAGGCCGGTTGCCGGCGGCTAGGGGCGGGGCTGGGCGGCGATGGCCCTTTCCTGCGCCCGGGCGCCGGCCAGGATGTTGGGCAGGGAGTAGTTGCCCTCGTGGCAGGCGTACTCGAACATCCGCTCCCGGGTGGCCGTCAGGGGCATCTCGCCGCGCCACGGTCGGGTGTAGTTCGCCGCGTCCACGACCGTGTAGCCGTAAAGGATCTGGGCGGGGGAGATGCGGCGGAAGCGCTCGGTGATCACGGCGTCGGGCGAGAGGTAGAGCGCGCCCGCCGGGGAGGCGCGCAGGCCCTGGGCGGGCGTCAGGCGCGTGGTCTCGACCACCAGCGTGTCGCCTTCCCACCAGCCGACCGAGTCGCCCATCCAGCGGTGGAGGGGCCCGTGCGGCGGTCGCCCGAGCGGCACGATCCGCGCTTCGTGGTTCATCTCCATGAGGATGACCACATGGTCCCGCGTCTGCAGGATCTGGAGGTTGTTGTTGTAGATGGCGGTGGCGATCGGCGGGCCCACGTTGGGCATCATCAGGCACCGCTCCTGGTTGCGCCGGGTCTCGGGGCCATCGAACGTCGGCGGCGCCTGTGCGCGGGCGCGCGCCTCGGCGGTGAGCGGCAGACGCCCGTCCGGCGGTTCGACGATCCAGGCCGTGCGGATCTCGCCGTTGACCCGCGCCAGCTCGAGACCCTCGGCGTCGTAGGTTTCGGACTCGGCCTGCCCGGTCTCGTCCGGCGGGATGAGCGGCGGGGGCGTGACCGCGCGCGCTTCCTCCTCGCCGATCACGACGGCGGAGTAGCGGTCCGCGCGCTCGAGGCGGGTAAGCGAGTTGTACGACCAGACGCCCTGCAGGTCGGGCTGGCCGGCGACGGTGCGCGGGGCGCGCCAGACCTGGCCCGCGGCGGATCCGCCGGCCAGGATCGCCGTCGCCAGGACAAGCGTCGCGAGCGCGCCCTTCATGCTTTACGCGTACCGTCGTTACGTCAGCGAGTCCATGAACGCGAGGTCGAGGGCGGCGAGGACGGCGTCGGCGGCCTTGGCCTCGGCGACCACGGCGTCGCTGACCGCCTCGTCTCAGGCGTCGATCGAGGCGCCGCCGACCAGGCCATGGCCGATCTGGAGCGGCGGCCGAGGCGAGGCGCGAACCAGGTGACGATCCGCAGCGCCTGGTCGGTGACCTCGGGGCCGATGCCGTCGCCGGTGAGGACCAGCAGCCGAATGGGCGCCTCAGATGCAGCGGCCGCCGTCTACCTCCAGGGCCACGCCGGTGATCATGGCGGCGTCCGGCGAGCACAGGAACGCCGCGGCGGCGGCGATGTCGGCCGGGGTGGAGAGGCGGCCCAGCGGGATGGTCGCGACGATGCGGGCGCGGGCCTCGTCGCTGTCGCCGCCGATGAAGGTGTTCAGCATGGGCGTGTCGCCGGCCACCGGGTTGAGCGCGTTGACGCGGATGCCGGCCGGGGCGAGCTCGATCGCCATCGCCTTCGTGGCGGCGATCATCCAGCCCTTGGAGGCGTTGTACCAGGTGAGGTTCGGGCGCGGCCGCACGCCGCCGGTGGAGGCGATGTTGAGGATCGCGCCGCCGCCCGCCGCGATCATGGCCGGCACGAAGGCGCGGCTGGTGAGGAACACCGACCTGGCGTTGATCGCGAAGAGCCGGTCGAACTCGTGCTCGGGCATGTCGGTCAGGGCGCCGGGAGCCTGGGGGACGCCGGCGTTGTTGACGACGATGCCGATGGGCCCCAGGCGCGCCTGCGCTTCCGTGGCCATCTCGGCGACTCGGGCGGCGTCGGAGACGTCGACCGCCAGGGCGACGGCGGCGGCGCCCAGCTCGGCGGCCAGGCGCTGGGCGGCCTCGAGATTTAGGTCGGCGATGCCGACGCGGGCGCCTTCGGCGACGAAGCGGCGCACGATCCCCTCGCCGAAGCCCGAGGCGCCGCCGGTGACGACGGCGGCCTGGCCGCTGAGCCGGAGGTTCGCGTCAGCCATGGTGATGCGCCACCGTCTTGAGGGCGGAGAGGCCATAGAGGGCCTCCAGGCCCTTCTCGCGCCCGTGGCCGGAGGCGCCGACGCCGCCGAAGGGCAGCTCGACGCCGCCGCCGGCGCCGTAGTTGTTGATGAACACCTGGCCGGCGTGCACGTCGCGCGCCAGCCGCATCTGGCGGTCGCCGTCGCGGGTCCAGACCCCGGCGACCAGGCCGTAGCGGGTGGCGTTGGCCAGCGCGATCGCCTGGGCCTCGTCGTCGAAGGCGGTGACCAGGGCGACGGGGCCGAAGATCTCCCCCTGGAACAGCGGGTGGTCGGCCGGGACGCCGGTGAAGAGGACAGGGGCGACGTAGTGACCGCCGGGCGGGGCGCCCTCGGCGATGCGGCCTTCGGCGGCGAGCGCCAGGTCGGCGCGGCCCTGGGCGAGGAACCCCTGCACGCGGGCGCGCTGTTTCGCCGAGATCAGGGGACCTAGGTCCAGGTCGGCCTCGGCGGGACCGGCGGTGAGGGCGGCGAACCGCTCGGCGAGGGCCGCCACGACGCGGTCGTGGACGCCGCGCTGCACCAGGATGCGCGAGGCGGCCGAACAGGTCTGGCCGGCGTTCTGGATCGCGGCGGCGACCAGGAAGGGCAGGGCCTTTTCGAGGTCGGCGTCGTCGAAGACCAGCTGGGGCGACTTGCCGCCCAGCTCGAGGGTGACGCCGACGCCGTTGCGGCCGGCCGCGGCCTGGACCTGGGCGCCCACCGGGCCGGAGCCGGTGAAGGAGAGGTGGTTGATCCCGGGATGGCCGGCGAGCGCCGCGCCGGCGGTGTCGCCGCGGCCGGTGACGACGTTCAGGGCGCCGGGCGGCAGGCCCGCCGCCTCGGCCAGCGCGGCGAAGGCCAGCGCCGACAGGCTGGCGTCCTCGGCGGGCTTCAGGACGGCGGCGTTGCCCATGGTCAGCGCCGCGACCACGGAGCGGCCGATGATCTGCAGCGGGTAGTTCCAGGGGATGATGTGGCCAGTGACGCCGTGCGGCTCGCGCCGGGTGTGGACGGTGTAGCCGGGCAGGTAGGGGATGGTCTCGCCCAGCACCTTGTCGGCGGCGCCGGCGTAGAACTCCAGGTAGCGGGCGAGCGCGGTGACGTCGGCGCGGGCCTGGCGGAGCGGCTTGCCGACATCGCGCGCCTCGATGTGGGCGAGGGGCTCGGCGTGCTCGGCGACGAGGGTTCCGAGGCGGGCGAGGAGGCGGCCGCGCTCGGTGGCGGACAGGCGCCCCCAGTCGCCGCTGAGCGCGATGCGGGCGGCGGAGACGGCAGCGTCGACGTCGCCGGCGTCGGCCGCGGCGATCTCGCCGACGCAGTCCCCGGTGGAGGGGTTCTCGACCGGCAGGCGGCCGCCGGCGCCGGCGCGCCAGGCGCCGCCGATCCGCAAGCCGTCCCTGTTCAGCTCAACCGCCACGGCGCTCCCTCCCCGAAGCGGAGAGTAAGCCCAAGGGTCAGCCTTTGGCGAACCGCGCGAGGTCGGCGGCCGTGTCGCGGCTGATCTCGGGGCAGGCGATGGAGAAGATCTCGGCGCCGTGGGTCGTGCCCATGATCTGGCGGCAGCGGGCGGGTTGGCCGGCGCGCAGGAGCAGGCGGTAGAAGTTCACGCCCTCGTCGCGCAGCGGGTCGCACTCGTTGACGCTGATGATCACGGGCGGCAGGCCGCGGACGTCGGCCTCTGTGGCGAAGCCGGGCCAGGCGAGCGGGTTCTTCCGCTCAAGCTCTTCGATGCCGTAGGCCATGGCGCCGCGGTTGTTGTGCAGCTCGAGCAGGATGCCGTTGTTCTCGACGGACGACGGGTTGTCGGGGTGGGGCCACTGGCCGGCGATGTAGGGGCAGAGCGCGTAGAGGCCCTTGATGAGCCCGATGTCGCCGTCCTTCAGGAGCTTGAGACCCGTGGCCAGCGTGAGGTTGCCGCCGCCGCTCTCGCCGGCGACCACGATGCGGTCGGGGTCGATGTTGAGGGCGTGCGCGTTGCCGTGAACCCACTTCACCGCCGAGACGCAGTCGTTGAGACCGGCCGGGAACGGCTTCACCTCGGGCGCGGAGGAGGGACGCAGCGCATTGCGGAAGTCGGGCATGACCACGGCCACGCCTTGGCTGGCGATGATGCGGCCCCAGGCTTTGTACATGCCGTTGAAGCAGCTCATGGTCTGCATGCCGCCGCCGTGGATGTAGACGATCGCGGGCAGCCGTTCGGCGGTGTCCGGGCGGATCACCGCGGCCTGGATCGAGTTGCCGTCGGGGGCGGAGACGTAGGTCTCGGTCCCGATGGAGAGGCCGGTCGTGGGCGCGTTCGCCTCGGTGTCGCAAGCGTCGAAGAGCCCGATCATGGCGGCCTCGGCGGCCAGCGCGGCCGGGGTGTTGGCTTCGGCGATCAGCGCCTCGCGGCTCGCGATATCGCCGACCGGCGGGCGGTCGGGCCAGGCGAACAGGGCCTTCAGCCGCGGGTCGATGCGCGGATCGCGGACGAGCTTGGAGGCGGTGACGTCGTTCATGGCAGTCGGCTCCTGCAGCGACGGATGGAGGGAGGCTGACAGGGCGCCGCTAGGGAGGCCAAGCCGCCAGCTAGTCCGCGCACGCCTCCAGCATGTCGCGCAGGTGGCCTTCGCCGGCCAGCGCCAGGGTGTCGGCCGGGGGTGGGGCGGACAGCACGGTGATGATCTCGGAGCCGCGCTCGAGGGTGCGGTGGACGGGGCACTTGTCGGCGATCTCGAGCAGGCGGGCGCGCTGGGCGGGCTCGAGCGGGCCGTCCAGCACCACCTCGCGGGCGAAGCGGTCGCGGCCGCCCTCGCCGGTGCGGGCGTGGACGACGCGGACCATGACGTGCTCGAGCGGCCAGCCCTTGCGCTCGGCGTAGAGACGCAGGGTCATGGACGTGCAGGCGCCGAGCGCGGCGGCCAAGAGGTCGTAGGGGTCGGGGCCCGAGCCCAGGCCGCCGGCCTCGACCGGCTCGTCTGCCAGGAAGGTCGCGCCGGGGGCCAGGACCTCGACCTGGAACTTGCCGGCGCCCGTCTCGGCGACGGTGACGGCGTCTGGATCGGCGATGCAGTCGGGCATGGGCCTGGTGTTCCTTAAGGAAGTGAAGGTGGGGCGGCTGGCGTAGGCGCCGTTCTAGCAGAGGCGGCGGATCGACAATTCATCCGTGTGCGGTCAGGCTATATTCGGCGGGGCGAGGGCGTAGGCGTATGACGCGGGGGCTGCGGACGGTGTGGCGGGCGGTGCTAGCGGTGATCGCCGCGCTGGTCGTGGCCGCGCCGGCGCTGGCCCAGGGGCCGAAGCGGGTGGCGCTGGTCATCGGCAATGGCGCCTACGCCTCGGCCGGCGCGCTCGCCAACACCCACAACGACGCCAACCTGGTGGGCGGGGCGCTCAAGCAGGCGGGGTTCACGACCGTGACCACGCGCACCGACCTGTCGACCCAGGCTTTCCAGAAGGCGCTGCGCGAGTTCCAGACGCAGGCCGACGGGGCCGAGGTGGCGGTGATCTACTACGCCGGCCACGGGATCGAGGCGAAGGGCGTGAACTGGCTGATCCCGATCGACGCCACGCTGTCGGACGAGCGCGCCCTGCCCTACGAGGCGATCGACACCAACCTGGCGCTGGAGGCGGTGGCGGGCGCGCGGGTGCGGATCCTCCTGCTCGACGCCTGCCGGGACAATCCGTTCGGACGGACGTGGAAGGCGGGCACGCGCAGCGTCATGCGCGGGCTGGGGCGCGTGGAGGCCGACGACGTGCTGATCGTCTTCGCCGCGGCGCCGGGCGAGCGGGCGGCAGACGGCAAGGGCGTCAACTCGCCGTTCGCCGAGGCGGTGGCCCGGGCGCTGCCGAAGGCCGGGGTGCCGGTGCAGCTGCTGGGCGGCGTGATCCGCGACGACGTGATGGGCGCCACCGGCCAGCAGCAGCGGCCGTTCGTGAGCGCGAGCATGAGCGGCCAACCGTTCTTCCTGGTGGGTGGAGAGGCCCAGCCGGCCGCGCCCGTGCAGACCTCGGCCCCGGCGGCGGTGGGCCTGGACGCCGAGCTCAACAGCTGGAAAAGCGCCGAGCGGCTGAACACGGTGGCCGCCTACCAGGCCTATCTCGCGCAGTATCCGGACGGCGCTTATGCCGTGATGGCGAAGGCGGCAATCACGACGCTCAAGGGGCCGCGGCGCCGCTCGGCGGCGACACGCTAGGGGCGTTCGGCGGCGCAAAGCCGTTCGACCACTACATGACCGCCAGGGGCCTGCTCGAGCGGGGCGACCGGACGGGGGCGCTGCGCGAGCTGTTGCTGTCGCTCAGGGGCTGGCCGACGACGGCCTGGGCGGCCGACGCGGCGGCGAGTGCGGCCCTGGCGCTCGCCGAGGAGAAGCGGGCCAATGACGCCTGCATGATGCTGGGCGAGCTGGAGCGGCGGTATCCGCAGCGGCCGCCGGGCGTGATGCAGCGGGCCGACCACGCGCGGCGGCTGGCCGGCGGCTGCGGAACCTGAGCCGGAGCGGCGATCCGCCCTCTGGACGGTTCGGCGATCCCGGTGTTCCATACCCACAACAAACCGCGGGCCAGCGAGCCCAACGATAAGCGGGTGTTCTGGGAGGACTTGGGATGGGTTGGAAGGCTAAGAGCCTCGGCTTGGCTTTGGGACTTGCGGCGTTGGCCGGAACCGCGGGCGCGGCCCCGCCGGTGTTCGACCTGGGCCGCGCGCGGGCTGCGTTCACCGTCGACCTGCCCGAGGGCTGCGTGCTGGAGGACGGCGCGGTCCGCGCCTCGTTCGCGATCTTCTACGTCAGCTGCGAAGGCCGCGTGTACGCCGGGATCTACGCCGGGAACGCCGCCGACCGCGCCGTGCCGCGCAGCCGGATCATGGTCACCGACACCCGCTGGCCGTCCGAGGTGCAGGCCTGGGCGGCGGACGTGCCGGGCGACCAGGCCCGCGCCGACGCCATCGCCGCCTCGGTGCGGGTCCGCCGGGTGAAGATCGCCTGGGGCTAGGGCGGGCTCGAACGTCTATGCCAGGGTCCGCAGGCGTGAGCGGGCGGCGACGGCTGCGACGACGACGCCCATTAGGATCGCGGGGACCAGGATCGCCGGCCGCGGCCCGATCTCGTGCGCCAGGACGCCGTAGACGACCGCCCCCAGCGGACCGCCGCCCATCCCCCCGAGCGTGAAGATCGAGAGCACGCGGGCGCGCTTGTCTTCGGGGGCGTGCTCCTGCACCAGCCCGCGGCCCAGGGTCATGGCCACGCCGCCGCCCAGACCCCAGACGAGGTTTAGGCCGCACAGCGCCCAGAACGGCATCGGGATGGCGCAGAGGCCTAGCACCAGGGCGCCTGACGCCAGCGCCAACAGATAGGCCAGGCCCTTGCGGCGCGGCGGGCCGAGCCGCATCAGCACCATCGCCGACAGCATCGACCCCACCCAGAAGCAGAGGGTGAAGACGCCCAGCGCCGAGGCGATCGCGGTGTTCTGGGCGCCGGCGGTCACCGGCGGGAAGTAGCTCTGCACGATCAGCGGCAGGAGCACGAAGAAGGCGCCCATGAAGCAGACGCCCATGCCGACGCTGCAGAGCAAGACCGGCCCGATCACCGGCGAGGCCACGGCGGCCCGGAAGCCTTCGGCGATCTCGGCCAGCAGGAACCGCAGCGGATGGCCCACCGCCGGGGCGCGCACCTGGGCGGGCCGCGGGCGCATGCGCAGCGCCGCCGCGCCGGCCGCGAGCAGCAGGCCGGCCTGGCCGAACAGCAAGGCCGCGACGCCCACCAGCGGCGCGAAGATCGCCGCGACCATGCCCAGGATCTGGCCCGCGAACTGGGCGAGGAAGGCGCCCGAGACCGCACGCTGCACGCCGCCGGCGACGGGGGCCACGTGGCTCAGTAGCGCGTCGCGGGCCGGCGTGGCGAAGGCCCCGATCACGCCGACCACCAGCGCGTAGCCGATCAAGAGGCCGTAGGTGAGCCGTCCGCTGGAGACGAGGCCGGCGAGGACGAAGAAGGTCGCGGCGGCGACCAGGCAGGCGCCGACGACGATCTTCTTGCCGTCGGCGCGATCGGCGACGAAGCCGCCCAGCAGGATCAGCAGCGTGGTTGGCAGCTGCTGGCACATCTGGGCGAGGCCCAGGCGGATCTCGTCCTCGTGCAGCACCACGCGCACCAGATAGGGGAACAGCACCATCTGGACGCCGAACACCAGGAACCAGGCCGCGTGCGCGCAAAGGTAAGCGGCGAAGCCCGTGGGCGCCGCGGGCTGGCCGTCGATGGTGTCTGAAGTGGCCGTCACCGCTGCGTTCCCCCACCGCAGCATGGCATGGCGTACGCTGTTTGCGAAAACCATTGCCCTCGCCTAGCGGCAAGGGATTAGCCTGAGGCGCAAGGATCAGGAGGACGTCCTATGGCCGACAGCGCCGTCGCCACGAACCCGCAAGCCGCTGCGGAAACCGCCGGACCCGAGGTGCTCTACGAGGTCAGCGAGCACGTCGCCACGCTCACCCTGAACCGGCCCGAGCGGATGAACACCATCTCGGGGCCGATGCTGGGCCTGCTGGCCGAGCTGCTGCTCAAGGCCGATCGCGACCCCGAGGTGCGCTGCATCATCCTGACCGGGACCGGGCGAGCGTTCTGCGCGGGCCTGAACCTCGCGGGCGCCACCAAGGGCAGCACCGGGCTTGAGGGCGCTTCGACCTCCACCAACCTCGACCTGCGCTCGACGCCGCCCACCGTGCTGTTCAACCTGGACACGCCCACGATCTGCGCGCTGAACGGCTCGGCGGCGGGATACGGCATGGACACGGCGCTGGGCTGCGACATCCGGATCATGGCCGACGGCGCCAAGCTGGCGGCAGCCTTCACCAAGCGCGGGATCGTGCCCGAGAGCGGCGGCACCTGGTTCCTGCCGCGGCTGATCGGCTGGTCGAAGGCGGCCGAGATCATCTTCACCGGCCGCACCCTGACCGCGGCGGAGTGCGTCGAGCTGGGCCTGGCCTCGCAGGCCGTGCCCGAGGCCGACGTCGCCCGCGTGGCCCGCGGGCTCGCCCTGGAGATCGCCGCCAACGCGCCGCTGGCCGTGCAGGCGTCGAAGCGGATGATGCGCATGGGGCTGTCCGAAGGCTTCGACGAGCACGTCCACCACGTCTTCCTGCAGCTCCTGCCGCTGTTGAGGACGGAGGACGCCATGGAGGGTATGAAGGCGTTCATGGAGAAGCGGGCGCCGCGATTCTCCGGGAGATAGAGGAGCCGGCCATGCGCGCGAGGGGCCCAGGGATCGGCGTTGGGGCGATCGGCGTCGTCGCAGCGATCGGCCTGCTGCTGGCCGCATGCCAGGACAAGGGCGACGATGAGGCCAATCGCCAGGCGTTTCCGCCCAAGGCGTCGCCCCAGCGCCCCGCGCTGGCGCCGGTGACGGCCGACTCCGGCCGGCCCGGCGGCGCCGACGGCGTGGACGCCGGTCTGGCGAAGGTGAAGGCGTTCAACGAGCGCACGCCCGCGGCCCTGAAGGCCATCGCCGACCACGAGGCCCGCATCCGGTCGGCGGCGGCGCGGGCGCTGGAGGCGGGGCGGGGCGCGGACCAGGCGCCGGCGGCGCGTCGGGCGTCGCTGACCGCGCTGGTGACGGCCGCTCGCCGGGAAGCCGAAACGGCCCACGCCGCGCTGATGGACGGCCAGGCCAAGCTGCGCCAGGAGACGGACGACCAGGTCACCGCGGCCGAGGCGATGCTGGAGACCTGCAACGCCAGCGAGCCGCTGCTGGCCTACGAGGGCTGCAAGGCGCTGGAGGCCGAGCACGCGCTCTTGCTGACCAACCTGCAGGCCCTGGCGGCGCGCTACCAGGCGGCGGAGGCGGCGTACGGTCCGGACCGGGCGAAGCTGGAGGAAGCCTCGGCCGCGGTGGCGCTGGCGGCGATGCGGTAGGGGAGACGGGGGCCCGCGGAACTCAGCGCACAGGGATAAGGCGGGCCTTACCCTCGGCGATAGCCCACTCAACAACGGCCAAGGGCAGGTCGGATCGGAAGGCACTGAAGGTCATCGACCCATCGGCGTCCGAATAGAAGACTTCAAGGATCTGCTCCGCAGCGTCGTAGAGCTCAAGGTACATTCCATCGCGTTCGGCGACATCGCTGCCGACAATCACCTCATACTGCCGACCGGCGATCTCGGGCATCGTCCGCTCCTTCACTCCATAAGCTTGCTCAGGGGCTAGACACCCGCAACGCGTCGGCAGCGGCCCTTCTGAGCCTTAAGTCCATGGCTGCCAGTATGCCTGGGGGTCGAGCCGTCTCAGGGACCGGCCCGCAGGGCCGGCCGCGGCGGCGCGCCAGAGGCGCGTCCTTGACACGGCTCGACCCCCAGGCTCGCATTCGACCATGGATTCAAGGGCGGGTGGCATCCCTTAGGGATGCCGGTCCTACGCCTCGTCGCAATCTGGGACGGAAGATGAAGGCGTACTTGGTGCTCGACTTCGCCGTTCACGACCTTCCAGGCTTCCTGCCGTACGTCGAGGCCATTCCGGCGTTCATCGAGAAGCACGGGGGAAGATACATCGTGCGCGGGGTGGAGCCGGCCGTCATGGAGGGCGACTGGACGCCCCAGCGGATGGTGATCTTGGAATTTCCAGCACGTGAGAACGCCGTGGCCTTCCTGGACGACCCCAAGGCTCAGGCGCTCTTTGCCGTGCGCCACAGGACGACCAACAGCAAGCTGGTCCTGGTCGATGGGTGCGACTGAAGTGCGAGCGGAGGCGCGACGTTTTGGGATGAGCCGCGCCCTTGAACCGGCGCACAGGCCCCCCAAATGAACATGCGATCGCGCTGGTCAACTTGGTCCTTCCCCCTCCGGACCGGCCAGCGGCGGGTGTGCGGCCCTGGCGCCTTAGATGGCTGCCGGGGCCGCCTTCGTTTTGTGACCCGCTAGCGGTTCTGATCCTTCTGCTGATCCTGCTGGCCGGCCTGGTTTTGCTTGTCCTGCTGACCTTGCCCGCGCTGCTGGTCGCGACGCTCGCCCTGCTGCTGTTGCTGGTTCGGCTGCTGTTGCGTGCCCTGGTTGTCCTGCTGCTGCGGACGGCGGGTCTGGTCGTTCTGGTTGTCCATGTTGTTTTCGTCGCCCATAGGTCTTCCTTCCGTCTGGATCTGCGTGCAGCCCGGAGGGGCTGCGCGGTCCTAAAGCCGTGGAAGGCCGACGGGTTCGGCTAGGCCGTGGGTAACTTTTGCGCGTTGTCGACGACCCGACGCAGGGTCGGGCCGCCGGGATCAGGGTGGCTCAGGCGGGGATCGTCTGGCGGGCTTCCTGGCCTTCCCACTCGGGGGCGCCGATCGGCTGCTCGTACTTGAAGGACAGGCGCAGCTTGGTGCGGAAGCTGTCGATGGTGCCGTCGTCGGCGAGGGTCAGGTCCTGTTCCACCACTTCGGCCACCCGCAGGTCGCGCAAGCTGCGCGCCGCCGCCGAGACCGCCTGTTGCGCGGCGTCCTCCCAGCTCTTGCTGCTCGTTCCGATGACTTCGGTGACGCGGTAGACGCTCATGCGGACCTCCTGTCGCAGGCGCGCCCGGCGACGGCCGCCGAGCTGGTCGCGGAGTTGACCCTGCGCCCGCGGCGGGCGGTGCGCAACCGGCTATTCGGCCGAGGGCGGGTGGCTCGCGAACCAGGCCTCGAGCGCGTCGGCGGCGACGGCCGGGCAGCCGGCCTGGTGGACCTGGACGATGGCGTCCAGCGTCGCGACCGCCTCGGGCCGCGGGCAGACGCCGCCGCGGGTCCTGGCGAGCTTCATGCCGCCTACCGTGGACCGCTCGGCCGGGGCCACGATCACCTTCAGGATGGCGAGGCGGTCGGCCTCGCCCTGGCTGGCCGCGCGCCTGGGCAGCAGGACGCCGCCGGCCGCGCCCTTGATGCGCACCAGATCGCCGGACGCGTGCATCAGGGTGGCGGTCTTGCCGACCGGGAGCGCCACGCGCGCGCCGGCGGCGAAGGACTGGCCGCGGGCCACGGCCGGGTCGGTCGAACTGACTACGACATAGTCGCGCGCGGCGGCTGCGGTGGCGAGCGTCGCCAGCGCCAGACCGGCCAGCATCGAGGTAAGGCGGAACGGAACAGCCATGCGGCGAGCATCCCCCGACCCGGCGCCCCCGGCAACCCTGCGCGGCCTCGCGTATCGCGTCGGCCGAACGCGGGTTGGGCAGGAACGGGAACGCCGCCGCAGGCCTCCGAGACGGGCGCCCGCGACACGAGCGCGCTGCAACCATAAAGTGAGCCCAGGTTAACTGCCCGTTAAGGGCTTGTGTCCTAGCGTCGCCGTCAGAATGTCGAGGCAACGCTATGGTCAGCGTGCAGCTGAGAAATTCCGGCCAAGGGCTATGGACGGCCCTGCTCCTGCCCACCTCGGTGCAGGCGGCGCAGACGCTTGCCGCGGCGGCCCGGACGCTGAACCTGGCCGACCAGGTGCGGATCGCCCCCTCAGCGCCGCCGGCGGCGCAGGTTGACCTGAAGGTCTAGGGCCAGGGCTCAGCGGGCGAGGTCGCCCGGCTCGTCGACATCGAACAGGATCCCGTCGTCCGGCGCCTCGACCAGGGCCAAACGCGCGCCCAGGCGCTGCAGGATGGGCCGGGCGCCGACATCGCCCTCCAGCGCCGACACCGCGGCGAACACCGCCTTCGCCAGCACCACCGGATTGCCGCGCCGGCCCTGGAACACGGGCGCCGCGGCCGGCGCGCCGGCCCTGACCGCCGCCGCCAGCGGCTCCAGCACCGCATGCGGCACGCGCGGCATATCGCCCAGGAAGACGAAGGCGGCCGTGGTTCCGTCCGGCAGGCTGGCGATCCCGGCGCGAAGCGAGGCGGCCATGCCCTCGGCGTGGTCGGCGGCGTGGGCCAGCCGGATGGCCGGGTCGAAGGCCCGTGCGCAGGCGGCCACGGCCTCTGCGTCGGACCCCGTGACGACGGTCACCGACGCCACCGGCGCCGCGCGGGCCGCGGCCAGGGCATGGTGCAGGAGCGGGCGCCCGGCATAGTCCGCGGTGAGCTTGCCGCCGCCGAAGCGGCTGGCGGATCCGGCCGCCAGGACGAGGGCGGCGAAGCTCTCCGTGAAGTCGGCCCCTGTCGCCACGCGCGGTTCCCCCTTATCTTGTCGTACCGATGACGCCGTACGACGACATAGCCCCCGCGGCCCAAGGTACGCCAACGACCGCGCCGCTGATCGACAGCTTCGGCCGCACGGTGACCTATCTGCGCCTGTCGGTCACCGACCGCTGCGACCTGCGCTGCGTCTACTGCATGGCCGAGCACATGACCTTCCTGCCGAAGGCCGAGGTGCTGAGCCTGGAGGAGCTGGACCGCATCGCCACGGCCTTCGTGGGACTGGGCACGCGCAAGCTCCGGCTGACCGGCGGCGAGCCCTTGGTGCGCAAGGGCATGATGGACCTGATCCGCAGCCTGTCGCGGCATCTGGCGAGCGGGGCGCTGGACGAGCTGACGCTGACCACCAACGGCACGCGGCTGGCCGAGTTCGCGCCACAACTGGCCTCGGCGGGCATCCGGCGGGTGAACGTGTCGCTGGACACGCTGAAGCCCGAGCTCTTCCGGACGCTGACGCGCGGCGGGCAGGTGGCGAAGGTGCTGGACGGCATCGCAGCCGCGAAGGCGGCTGGCCTCGCAGTCAAGATCAACGCCGTGGCGCTGAAGCACGACAACGCCGCGGAGCTGCCCGAGCTGATCCGCTGGGCGCACGGCCAGGGCCATGACCTCACGCTGATCGAGACTATGCCGATGGGCGAGGTCGAAGCCGACCGCACCGACCAGTACCTGTCGCTCGCCGACGTGCGCGCCGAACTGGAGAGCTTCTGGACGCTCACCGACCTGCCGTTCTCGACCGGCGGGCCGGCGCGTTATGTCCGGGTGGAGGAGACCGGCGGACGGCTGGGCCTCATCACCCCGCTCAGCCACAATTTCTGCGAGGCCTGCAACCGCGTGCGGCTGACGTGCACGGGGACGCTGCACACCTGCCTGGGCCAGGAGGACGCCACCGACCTGCGCGCTGTGCTGCGCGCGGGCGCCACCGACGCCGAGCTGGCGGCGGTGATCCGCGGCGGGGTGTCGGTCAAGCCCAAGGGCCACGACTTCGAGATCGCCCGGCGCCAGCCCGCCGTTGCGCGGCACATGTCCACCACGGGGGGCTGAGGTGGCCCGCGTCCTGCTGTTCGGACCACTGCGTGATCTCGCCGGCTGGCGGGAGAAGCGGATCGAGGCCGGCTCGGTCTCGGCGCTGCGCATCGCCCTGGCCGAGGCGGACGCCGAATTGGGCGAGGCGATCAGCGGCCCGGGCGTGCAGGTGGCGGTGGACCAGGCGCTGGTGCGCGGCGACGCGGCGCTGAGCGACGGGAGCGAGGTCGCCTTCCTGCCGCCGATGAGCGGCGGATGAGCATCCGCCTCACCGAGGCGCCGTTCGATCCCGGGGCTTTGCTCTCGGAGTTCAGCCGCGGGCGGAGCGAGACGGGGGCGGTGGCCACCTTCACCGGCCTGGCGCGCGCCGAGCAGGGCGCGACGAACATCCTGGAGCTCGAGGCCTATCCCGGCTTCACCGAAACGGAGATCAGCAAGATCGCGAGCGAGGCGCAGGGGCGCTGGGCGCTGCACGACCTGATGATCCTGCACCGCGTGGGCCGGATCGGCCCGGGCGAGCCGATCGTCTTCGTGGCGACGGCCGCGAGCCATCGCCGCGCGGCCTTCGAGGCCTGCGACTTCCTGATGGATTACCTGAAGTCCAAGGCCCCCTTCTGGAAGAAGGAGCATGGGCCCGAGGGCGAGCGGTGGATCGAGCCCACCGCCCAGGACCACGCCGACCGGGAACGCTGGCGCTAGAGGTCCGCGCCGTCGCCGTTCGTGTGGCGGGGACGATGCCCGGCCCCGTGGTCTTCGCCGTCCGTGACGCTGAAGTCCTTCGAGCGCATGCGCCCATCGGCAAGGTTCATGCCCTCGGCGGTGAGGCCCAGACGCAGGAGCTCGCGCACGGCGGCGGCTCGGCTCGGCATGCGTCTGGCGAAGCGCCAGTCGTCGAGCGCGGACAGTTCGGTCTCGGTGAGCATGATCTGCAGCCGCTCACCGCGCAGTTGGTCAGGCATCCTTTTCCAGCCCAGCTTGCATGGACGTTGGACCGGTAAACGCTCAACAGGCGGAAGCGTTGCAACTTACTCATAATCGGCGCCCGGCGGCGACTACGGTTTAGGCTGGAGCGGTGTCAGCAGCTCATTGTGAATATTTACCGTGAAAGCAGTATTACTATAACTATGTAAAACAAGATCCGTTTTGATTAATCCAGATCGAATGCTACGATGGCAAGAGAAAGAAAATCACATGACCGTCGACTATGCGACATTTGATCTGGAGCGGAACCTGCTGGACGAAGAGAGGGACCCGCCTCGACACACGTTCGAGGTCTTCATCGATGACAGCCGTTACTCGGTGCCGACCCTGTACCTGATCGCCGCCGACGAGGCCGGGGCGATCGAGGCGACCCGGCGTATGGTCGTCGACAGCCCGCACCACCTGGGGGCCGAGTTGCGGCTGGACGGCCGGCGGCTGATCGGCTTCGGCTCGATGGCGGTCGAGGACGAGGCGAACTAGCCGGCCGCCGCGACGCCGCGGCGCAGGAACTCGTCACCAGCCGAGAACCGCGGCTCCACCAGCCACAGGCGCAGGAGGTGGCGCTTGCGGGCGGGTTCGTCCCAGTCCTCGTAGGCGGTCCGCTTGTGCAGGACGGCGGCGTTCTTGAGGAACTGGATGTCGCCGGGCCGGAAATCCATGTCGAGGTAGAGGTCCGGGTCGTTGGCCGTCCGTTCGATGAACGCGACGGCCTCTTCCTGGGCGCGGGTCAGGCGCGGGGCCTCGGCGTGCTGCTGGCTCTCGCGGATGTACCAGGGGACGAAGAAGGTGCGCAGCCGCCCGTCGGCGTAGCGGCACAGCGGCAGGTCGAACCAGGGACGGTCGCCCGGCTTGTGCTGACCCTGGGTGTCGAACGGAAACGGCTCAAACAACACCGGCGCGAGGTCTGGGCGCTCGACGAGCAGCCGGTTGTAGATGGTGGGCGAGCTGACGATCCGGCTGACGCCACCCGAGCGGGCGGTCTTGAGGCAGAAGAGGCCGATCATGTCGGCGGCGTCGGTGTGGAAGTCCTGCTCGGCTCGGGTCTTGTAGAGGCGAACGCCGTAGGCGGACGGATCGGCTCCGGTGTCGCGGATGTGCCCGATCAGGTCGCCGTCGGTGTTCTGCGAGATCGCGCGGCCCATGTGGCGGCCGAGCGCCCAGTAGACCTTGGCGCAGGTCTCCTCGCTGTAGTCGGCCACGGGGAAGCCGCGCAGCAGGATGAAGCCGCGTCCGCGGTCCAGCTCGGCCACCCACCCGGCGATGCGAGGCGCAAGCGTGGGCAGCGGGACGTCCTCGCGGGCCCAATCCGGCATCGGTTTGTCGCCAGCGTGAGCGACCGCCGCGAGCAACTCGGCGACGTCGGCCGGGGTGAAGACGTACTGCCAGTCGCTACGGCCGGCGAGGTCGGAGCCGCGCCAGACATCGGGGGTGTCGAGCGGCGCGGTGGGGATGTCGGCATGGGCGTCCAGGACCGGGTTCATGGCGACGCGCTCCACGTCATTTCGAGACTTCTGGAAATATAAATGCGAATGAACCCGACTGACAAGCTTTGGCGACGCGGGCGAGGCCGCTAGATTGCCGGCGAAGGAGTCCGACCCATGAACGCCCCAGTCTTCACCCCCGGCGGGAAGATCGACACGTCGAAGACGCTGAAGCCCGTGAAGATCGCGGTGCTGACCATCTCGGACACCCGCGACGAGGAGAGCGACACCTCGGGGAACCTGCTGGCGAGCCGGGTGACGGACGCCGGCCACGAGCTGGTCGCCAAGGGGATCGTCAAGGACGACGTAGACCAGATCCGCGCCCAGATCCTGAAGTGGGTGGACGCGGGCGCCGAGGCCATCGTCTCGACCGGCGGCACCGGCATCACCGGCCGCGATGTGACGCCCGAGGCCGTTCGGCCGCTGTTCGACAAGGAGATCGACGGCTTCTCGGTGGTATTCCACATAGTGAGCTACCAGTCCGTGGGCCTCTCCACCCTGCAGTCGCGGGCGCTGGCAGGTATCGTGAAGGGCTGCTTCGTCTTCTGCCTGCCCGGCTCGAACGGAGCGGTGAAGGACGGCTGGGACAAGGTGATCGCCGCCCAGCTCGACAGCCGCCACGGCCCCTGCAACATGGTCGAGCTCATGCCCCGGCTGATGGAAGCGTAGTGTCGGGCAAGCTCACCCACATCGACGAGAGCGGCCGGGCGCGGATGGTGGACGTGTCCGACAAGGCCGTGACCGCGCGCGAGGCCGTGGCCGAGGGCTTCCTGCGGATGAGCCCGGAGACCCTGGCGCTGGCGCTGTCCGGCGAGGGCAAGAAGGGCGACGTGCGCGCGGTGGCCGAGATCGCCGGCGTCATGGCGGCCAAGAAGACCGCCGACCTGATCCCCATGTGCCACCCGCTGCCCATCTCGAAGGCCGAGGTGCGGGTGGAGCCGGCCGAGGATGGGCTTTCGGTGACCGCGAGGGTGAAGACCACGGGCCAGACAGGCGTGGAGATGGAGGCGCTGACCGCCTGCTCGGTGGCGCTGCTGACGCTCTACGACATGCTCAAGGCGGCCGAGAAGGGGATGGTGATCGAGGCCGTGCGGCTGGTCAGCAAGACCGGCGGGAAGAGCGACTTTTCCCTCCCCATCAAAGGAGAGAAAGCTACGCCGCGACCCAGCTCAGGGCGTCGGGGTCGTCGATAGCCATCTCATCCCAGTCGAGGTCCGGCGGCGGGCTCATGGCGGCGGCGACGACGGCGCTCATCTCGGCGGCCGAGGTGACGCCCACCAGGACGGCGGAGGCCTCGGGGCGCGAGAGCGCGAAGCCCAGGGCCGCCTGCAACGGGTCGGAGCGGCCCTCGGCGATCAGCCGGCGGGCGCGCGAGATGCGGCCGGCGGCGGCCTTGAGGTGGCTGGGCGCCCGGTCGGGCGGCAGGAACAGCACGCCGTTCAGGAAGATCGAGCGCAGGTGCACCTCGACGCCCAGTTCGGCGATAGTGGCCAGCGAGCCGTCGAGCAGCAGGCGCTGGTCGAGCAGCGAGGCCGGGGCCTGCACCAGGTCGGGCTTGAAGCGCCGGGCGACGCCCACCGGGTCATCCGAGGCGTAGACGGGCACGCCGATGCGGCGGCAGACGCCTTCGTCCTTCAGCTTCTTGAGGCGGTCCCAGAGCGCCGGGCCCTGGGGCGAGAAGAGGTCGGTGGCCGAGGGGACCACGACGGCGTCCACGCGCTCGACGCCCAGGCGAAGCATCTGGGCGCGCAGCTCGGTCTCCACCGCTTCCGGCCCGCGCTCGGGACGGATGGTGGTGAGGCACATGTTGAAGGGGTTGGGCTGCGGGAGCGCCCCGCGCAGATGGGTGTCGGCGGTGACCGTCTGGCGGGCGACCTCAAGGACCGCGAGACCCGAGCGGCCGGCGATGGAAAGGATGTCGCGCGCCTCAGCTTCCCGCGGCCGGCCCCGGGGTCCCGGAGGCTGGTCGAGGCCGAACTGAGCGGTCCCGAGGCCGAGTTTGCTGAGCGATGAGGTCATGCAGCCTGAAAAGCTTGGTCAAATCCGAGGGAGCGGCCATTTTGACGCAGGAAGACTAAGAAGCAGTATCCGACCGATGGTTAAGACGTGATTGACTCTGTTTTCGAGCTCCCCGAGTGGCCCATGTTCGGGGTCGCGGAAGACGTGCGCCCGGCGCTGAAGGCCGCGCGGGACGCCGGTTCGGCCCTGGTGCTGGCCACGCTGAATTCCGTGGAAGGCGGCGGACCGCGGCCGGAGGGGACGCAGATGGTCTTCGCGCCGGGGATCGTGGCCGGCTACTTCTCGGGCGGCTGTGTGGAGGGCGACGTGGCGGGCCATGCCGCCGCCTGCCTGGCGGACGGCCAGCCGCGTACCCTGGTCTACGGGGAGGGCAGCCCCTGGCCCGACATCCGGCTGCTGTGCGGGGCGCGGATCGAGATCTTCCTGGAGCGAGTGGACGCGCACGACGCGGCGCTGACCGAGCTACTGGACGCCTGGGCTGAGCGGCGGCCGACCATCTACGTCAGCGACGGGACGGCGCGGGCCTGCGCGGCCGACCTGTCGCCGTGTCCGGAGGCCGCGGTGGTGAAAGCCTACGAGCCGACGCCGCGGCTGGTGATCGTGGGCGGCGACCCGACGGCGCTGGCCATCGCCGAGCTGGGCGTGAAGTCGGGCTTCGAGACGACACTGGTGCGGCCCAAGGGGCCGGCGACGCCGCCGCCGGTGGCGGGTCTGGCCTATCGGCGGGAGGAGCCGGCCGAGGCGCTGGCGGCGGTGGGGCTGGACCCCTGGACCGCGGTGGCGGTGGCCACCCACGACCTCGACACCGACCGCGCGGCGTTGAAGGCGGCCCTGCCGTCGGCGGCGCCCTATGTCGGGCTATTGGGCGCACGGCGTCGGCTGGCGGGGCGGCTTGCGGAACTGCAGGCGGAAGGGATGCCCGAATCCGCCATCGCCCGGCTGCATGCGCCCATCGGCCTCGACATCGGCGGCAAGTCGCCGTTCGAGGTGGCGGTGTCGGTGATCGGCGAGATCACCGCCATGCGCTACGCACGCGGCAGCGGCAGTATGTCGACCAGCTCACCCGCCGCCGCGGCCGGCGCGCCGGCTGGCCGGCAGAGCAGGGCGTCGGCGACGGCGAAGACGCTGACCAGCGAAGAGTCCTGATCGCGGTAGGGCTGGGCGGTGAGCTGGCCGTCCTCGAAGGTGAGCTTCGCCCGCATCCAGTGCTCGCGCGGGCCGTTGGCCGGCAGGGCCACGGCGAGCCGCGCCGGCTGCATCGTGGGCCCGGGCTCGGCGCCCTGGTAGGCGGCCACCATCGGCTTCAGGAACAGCTCGGCGCAGACCATCGCCGAGGCGGGGTTGCCGGGCAGCCCGAGCATGCGGCGGCCGTCGGCCAGCACGCCGAAGAAGGTGGGCTTGCCGGGGCGCACGTTGACGCTGGAGACCTTGAGCTCCAGGCCCAGCGCTTCGCCGGCGGCGCGCACCAGGTCGTGGTCGCCGACCGAGGCGCCGCCCACGGTCACCACGAGGTCGCCGTCGGCGTAGCGCAGGGCGTAGACCGTAGCCTCCAGCTCGTCCTTCACCGGCCGTGCGCGCTGCACCTCGGCGCCCCAGCCGGCGACCAGGGCCTCCAGGGCGCGGGAGCCGGAGTCGTAGATCTGGAACTGGTCGGGCGTGGCGGGCGCCTCGACGATCTCCTCGCCGGTGGAGAATAGCGCCACCTTGGGCCGACGCGTGACCGACAGCTCGGCGCGGCCGGCGGCGGCGGCCAGAGACAGCCGCCACGGGTCGATGCGGGTCCCGCGAGTGAGCAGGACCTGGCCCGCCTGGAAGTCGCCGCCCTCGGGGCGCAGGTGGTGGCCGAGCTTCGCCTCGGGGACCGTGACCGTGTCGCCCTCGTGCTTGGCGTCCTCCTGGATGACGATGCTGTCGCAGCCCGCCGGCACGGCGGCGCCGGTGAAGATCCGCACCGCCTCGCCAGGCGCCACGGTGGAGCCGTAGCCGTGGCCGGCGGCGCTCTCGCCGACGATGCGCAGGGCTCCCGGCGTGTCGGCGGCGCGGACCGCCCAGCCGTCCATCGCCGAAGCCGGGAACGGCGGCTGGTTCCGCACGGCGGCGACGTCCTCGGCGAGGACGCGCCCGATGGCGGCCTCGATGGCCACGGTCTCGGCCTCCAGCGGCGCGATCTCCGCCAGCATCCGGGCGCGGGCGTCGTCGACGGGAAGGAGCTTCATGCGATCACCCTTAGCTTGTCATCCCGGTCTTGGGCTTCGTCCCAACCGGGATGACAGCCGTTGTTTGGATGACAGCGGTGGTTACTACCGAAACGGCCGCTCCAAATCCGGCTGCGGCTCGGTGAACCAGGCGGCGCCGTCTTCGGTGACGTGGAAGTGGTCTTCCAGGCGGACGCCGAACTGGCCGGAGATGACGATCATCGGCTCGTTGGAGAAGCACATGCCGGCGGCCAGTGGGGTCTTGTCGCCGCGCACCAGATAGGGCGCCTCGTGGATCGACAGGCCGATGCCGTGGCCGGTGCGGTGCGGCAGGCCGGGCAACTCGTAGTCGGCGCTGAAGCCCTCCGAGGCCAGGACCGCCCGCGCGACCGCGTCGATCTCCTCGCAGGGCACGCCCGGCCTCACGGCGGCGAAGGCGGCGGCCTGGGCCTTCTTCTCCACCTCCCAGACCCGGCGCTGCTCCTGGGTGGGCGTGCCGAAGACGTAGGTGCGGGTGATGTCGGAGTTGTAGCCCTGGACCCGGCAGCCGGTGTCGATGAGCACGAGGTCGCCGTCCCGGAGCTGCTGCTCGCCGGGCAGGCCGTGCGGATATGCCGAGGCCTCGCCGAACTGCACGGCGCAGAACGAGGAGCCGTCGTCGGCCCCCAGCGCCCGGTGCGCCTGGTCGATGAAGCGGCGGACGGCGCCGGTGGAAATCCCGGGCGCCAGGATGCGGGCGGCGCGGCGGTGGACCTCCAGGGTCATGGCCTTGGCCTGCGACATCAGCGCAAGCTCGGCGGGCGACTTGATCGCGCGGCAGCCGTCGACGACCGGCGCGGCGTTGGCCATGGCGACGTCGGCGGCGGCCAGGCGCAGGCCGTCGAACATGAAGAAGGCGAGCGCCGGGTCGATGGCGAGGGACTTGGCGCCCCACTCGGCCAGCACCTGGGCCGCCAGCGCGTAGGGGCTCTCGTGTTCCTCCCAGAGCCGCAGCGGCGCCTCGATCCCGAGCGAGGCGTTGAGCGAGCCTTCCTCGAAGCGCGGGCAGATCATCACCGGCTGGCCTGACCTTGGCAGCAGCATGGCGACGAGGCGTTCGGTGGCGTTCCAGGCGACGCCGGCGAAGTAGCGGAGCGAGGCGCCGGCCCCGATGATCAGGGCGTCGGTGGTCATCAGCGCCTGGGCCTTGGCGAGGCGGGCGAGGCGTTCCTCGCGCGTGATGGCCGGCGCCGGGTTGGGCCAGGGGCGAAGCTCTGCCAGTTCCTGTTCCGCCGTCGATCCGCCGATCATCGCACTCACTCCGTAGGCCGCGCGAGATGCGCTCTACCCCTCCTGTGTCGTCCCGGAAAGCGCGCAGCGCTTGTCAGGGCCCCGTTGCGCCCGCCCGCTGTGAGAACGCTCGGGCCGTCGACGCTGCGGGGTCCCGGTCTTCGCTGCGCGAAACCGGGATGACACGCCGTGGGGGAGCGGTAGGAATGCGCCCATGGCAGGCAGTCAGGACTTCGCGGCGGACCCCAGGAACGCCGACCTCAAGGTCTATGTGAGCGGCGAGCTGGTCCCCAAGGACCAGGCGAAGGTGTCGGTGTTCGACGCGGGCTTCGTGCTGGGCGACGGAGTCTGGGAGGGGCTGCGGCTGCACAAGGGCCGCCTGCTGTTCCTCGAGGCGCACCTCACGCGGCTCTACAAGGGGCTCGACGACATCGCGCTGCCCATCGGCCTGACGCCTGCCGAGCTGACCGCCGAGATCGAGCGGACGCTGGCGGCCAACGGCATGGAGCACGGCGCGCATCTGCGGCTGATGGTGACCCGTGGCGAGAAGGCGGCGGTGAACCAGGACCCGCGCAACTGGCTGGGCAAGCCCACCATCGTCATCACCGCCGAATACAAGGAGCCGTCGCCAGCGATCCTGACCAAGGGCCTGGCGCTGGCCACCTCGTCGATCCTCTGCACGCCGGCCGAAATGTTCGACATGCGGCTCAATTCGCACAGCCGACTGGCGCTGATCCGGGCGCTGCTGGACGCCATCGAGAAGGGCGGCGACGAGGCGCTGATGCTGGACCCGAACGGGTTCGTCTCGAGCTGCAACGCCACCAACTTCTTCTGGGTGAAGGACGGCCGGGTGATGACCTCGACCGGCGACTACTGCTTCAACGGCGTGACCCGCGCCAACGTCATCGCGCTGTGCCGCCGGCACGGGATCCCGATCACCCTGGGTGACTTCGACCTGGGCGACGTGGCCGACGCGGACGAGGCGTTCGTCACCGGCACCTTCGGCGGGCTGACGCCGGTCTGCAGCATCGACGGCCATGCGTTGCCTGAAGCGCTGCCGGGGCCGATGACCCAGCGGCTGCGGGCGCACTACGAGGCGCTGAAGGACGAGGACGCAGGCCAGTGAGCACCGTCCGGATCGCCATGTGGTCGGGGCCGCGGAACATCTCGACAGCGATGATGCGCAGCTTCGAGAACCGGGCCGACTGCGCGGTGGTCGACGAGCCGTTCTATGCGGCCTACCTGGCGCAGACAGGCCTGGACCACCCGATGCGCGAGGAGGTGCTGGCGGCCCAGCCCCGGGACTGGCGCGCGGTGGCCGACGGGCTCGCGGTGGCCGAGGGCCTGGTGATCTACGAGAAGCACATGGCCCACCACATGCTGCCGGGATTCGGGCTGGAGTGGATCAGGGCCTGTCGCAACGCCTTCCTGATCCGTGACCCGGCCGAGGTGCTGGCGTCGTATGTGGCCAAGCGGGGCGAGGTGACGCTTGAGGACATCGGCGTGGTGCGTCAGCGCGAGATCTTCGAGCGCGAGGCCGACCGGCTGGGCAAGGCCCCGCCGGTGGTGCGCGGGGCCGACGTGACGGCCGATCCGCGCGGGACGCTGAGCGCGCTGTGCGACGCGCTGGGGATCGCCTTCGACGACGCCATGCTGAGCTGGCCTGCGGGCCCGCGCGCCAGCGACGGCGTCTGGGCGCCGGCCTGGTACGACAGCGTCTGGCGCTCGACCGGGTTCGCGACGCCCGAACGGACGGCCTATCCGCCGCTGCCCGACGCGCTGAAACGGATCGCCGAGGCGGCGCGGCCGCACTACGAAGCCCTGCTCGCGCACCGGCTTTCGTCGCGCTGAAACTTGGGTATGGTCGCGCGCCATGCGCACCGTGACCACCTCGCTTGCCGCCGCCCTGATCGCCGCCTCCGCCGCCTCGGCGCAGCCGCTCGGCGGAGAACATTCAACGTTGAAGGATATCGCCGCATCGGTCTCCGAGGCGCGGCAGCGGGCGACCATCGAGGCGCTGGTCGGCTTCGGCACCCGCCACACCCTCAGCGACACCAGGTCGGACAAGCGCGGCATCGGCGCGGCCCGCCGCTGGGTAGCCGCCAAGTTTGGTTCAACATCGAAGGATTGCGGCGGCAAGCTGACGGTGGCGACGCCCAGCCAGACCTTCACCAACAATCGCGTGCCGACGCCGACCGAGGTGATGGACGTGCTGGCGATCCAGAAGGGGACGACCGATCCCGACCGAGTGATCGTCATTTCCGGTCACCTCGACAGCCGGGTGACCGACGTCATGAACGCCACGGCCGATGCGCCCGGCGCCAACGACGACGCTTCGGGGGTCGCCGCGGTGATCGAGGCGGCGCAGGTGCTGTGCAAGCACGACTTCCCCGCCACCCTGGTGTTCGCGGCGCTGAGCGGCGAGGAACAGGGGCTGCTGGGCGGCAAGGTGCTGGCCGACTACGCGGTGGCCAACGGCTGGAAGGTCGAGGCCAACCTCAACAACGACATCGTCGGCAACACCGAGGGGATCGGCGGGGTGCGCGACAACACCCACGTGCGCGTCTTCTCCGAGGGCACGCGGACGACCGAGACGCCCGAGGAGGCGAACCGGCGGCGCTACAACGGCGGCGAGGTCGACAGCCCGTCGCGCAACCTGGCGCGGTTCATGGACGGGATCGCCGACCGCTACCTGACCAACCTCGACGTGGTGATGGTCTACCGCACCGACCGCTTCAGCCGCGGCGGAGACCAGGTGGAGATGCTGCGCGCCGGCTTCCCGGCCGTGCGGGTGACCGAGGCGGTGGAGAACTACACCCGCCAGCACCAGGACCTGCGCACCGACAAGGGCGTGAAGTACGGCGACACCATCGACGGCGTCGACTTCGCCTACCTGGCGCAGGTGACGCGGCTGAACGCGGTGACCATGGCGGCGCTGGCCTCGGCGCCGAGGCCGCCGGCGGGCGTGGAGATCGCAGGCGCGGTCAGCGCCGACACGACCGTGAAATGGACGCCCTCGCCGGACGCGGCCGCCTACCGCGTGTGGTGGCGCAGCACGACGGATCCGCAGTGGCGATACTCGCGGGTCGTCGGGACCGGCGGCGAGGCCAAGCTCACGGGTGTCAACATCGACGACTGGTTCTTCGGCGTCAGCGCCATCGGCCTGGACGGCCACGAGAGCCCGGTGGTGTTCCCGGGCGCGGCGGGAACGTTCGAGCGGGGCGGCGCGGCGAAGCCGCAATAGGAGCCCGCGGAACACGCCGAAGGACGCGGACGGCGCGGTGAACCTCGTCCGCGCGCATCCGCGTGTTTCCGCGGGCCTGATCTCGGGCCACTTCGCGGCGGAGCTTAGGCCAGGTTCGCCTTGTACAGCTTCAGCAGCTCGCCCCATGCGCGTTCGGCCTCGGCCTCGTTGTAGACGGGGCTGCCTTTCACGCACCAGCCGTGGTCGGCCGCGTAGACGTCGACCGTGGCCTTCAGTTTGTTGTCGGCGAACAGCTTCTTCAACTCGTCCTTCTCGGTGGGCCGCTGCTTGTCGTCGTTCTGGGCGGTGGCGATCAGGTAGGCGGCTTTGGTCTTCGGGATGACGAGGTGCGGGCTGGCCGCTTCGGTGGTGACCAGCGCGCCCGAGTGGAAGGTCGCCGCCGCACCCACGCGGGCCGGCCGCACGCCGGCGGTGCGCACGGTCAGCGGACCGCCCATGCAGTAGCCCTGGACGCCGACCTTCTTCGTCTTGTTGGTCTGCGGCTGGGCGTCGAGGAAGTCGATGTAGGCGGCCGCGTCGGCCTCGATCTTCTCGTTGGTCAGCAGCGCCCGCATCGGCGTGATCTTGGCGCGGTGCTCCTGGTTGGCGAAGTCGAACGCGCCGTCGAAGACCGGGGCCTTGCGCGAGCGGTAGTAGAAGTTGGGCACGAGCACGACGTAGCCTTCGCCTGCAAGCCGGCGGCCCATCTCGCGGAAGACCGGGCGCAGCGAGAGGAAGTCGCACCAGATCAGCACGCCCGGCCACGGCCCCTTGCCGGCCGGGTAGAAGAGCGCCGCGTCGGCCGCGCCATCGGCCGTCTTCACCTCCACGTCCTTCTCGACCACATCGGCCGCATAGGCGCTGGTGGCGAGGCCGCCGGCCGCGGCTGCGGACAGGAGGCCGAACGTGCGGCGCGAGACGGTGGGGTCGTGGATCAGGCCTTCATGGATGTCGTCGCACATGGGGAACCTCCCGCTCTCGGTCTTGGCAGCCTCTTCGGCCGCGTAAGCGTCGCCGGAAATGTTGCGGCGGTATTTCGGCGCCAGGCAAGCGTGGCCGACGCGGTTCCCGCCTGCTGAGTCGGTCGCTACCTTGCGGCCATGCCAATGGAGAACGACAGGACGGCGCGGGCCGAACGGCTGGGGCCCTACTTCGAGGCGCAGCTCAGGCTGGCGGGCCGGATGGCCGAGCTGACGGGCGTGGCGTTGGGCGAGGCGGCGTACCGGCACACCAACCTCAGCCGCCGCTTCGGACAAGGCGTCCCGGTGCTGACGCCGCCGACCGAGGCCTGGCTCGCCTACGCCGTGCGGCTGGAGGCGGCGTCGTCGCTGGCGGAACAGGTCGCCCTCAGCCAGGCCATGTTCCGGGCCGCGACCGACGAGGCCACGCCGCGCGCTGGGCGCTTCGGCTGCTTCGCGTTCGAAACGCCGAAGGACGGGGTCGTGAAGATCCACTTCAGCAACAGGGACACCGACGCGGCCGGCGGGCCGCTGGCTTCGGCGAAGATCGAGCGGCGGAAGGCCGAGCTCGCGGCGATGGTCCGCTCTATCGCCGCGCGTCATCCGGATGCGACCCACATCGCGGGCCGCTCCTGGCTCTACAACATCGAGGCCTATCGCCGCCTGTTCCCGCCGGACTATGTGGCCACGCGCGCGATCGCACCCGGGCCGGTCTACCTCTCGGGAACGTCCAGCTGGGGCCAGCTGATCGACAGCCGCGAGACCATCCGCGCTGACGTGCGGGACGCCCTCATGGCCAACCTCGCGCACCTCGACGCCGAGGCGCCGTGGACCGCTTTCCCGTTCCCAGTGCTGGCCGTGCAGGCGCCGGTCGGGACGTTCCTGCGCTTCTACGAAGGCTGATCAGCGGATCGCGACCGGGTTGACCACCAACTGGACGGTGCCCTGGAAGCGCGGCTGGCCGAGGACAAACAGGAACTCGGTGACGCCGTCGGCGGCGAGCGGGCCCACGTTGACGTTCTCCAGCACGTGCACGCCCTTCTTGGCGAGCAGGGTCTGGTGGACCACGAACGGGCGGTTGGGGTTCTCGAACGGGATGGCCTCCAACGCGATGGTGTCGGCGCCGATGGCCACCACGCCCTGGTCGGCGAGCCAGGTCGCCGCCTCGAGGCCCAGCCCCGGCTCGCTGGCGTTGAAGGCAGCCCGGTCGCTCGGGAACTTGGCGGCCATCCAGCCGGTATGGATCAGCACCACGTCGCCCTTGCCGACCGTCAGCTTCTGGGCCTTGAGCGCGGCCTGGATGTCGGCGACCGTGAAGGCGTGGCCGGCGGCCAGCGGCTTGCCGAAGTGCTTGGCCATGTCGATCAGAACGCCGCGGGTGACGATCGGCGGGATCGCGGCCATGTCGAGCTTCTTGAAGCCCGAGGCGGCCAACTCGTCGGCCTTCAGCCCGTTGTAGTGCCGGTGGTCGATGCCGAGATGGGCCAGGCCGTCCATCTGGGTGCCGATGCCCATGCTGGTGGTCACCTTCTCGTCGAAAGCGGTGACCTTATTCTCGCCGATCGGCGGCTGGCCGGCGGGCGGCGTGGCGATGGACTCGGCCAGGTACTTGCGGTCGCCGTAGACGGGGCTCTCCGGACCGGTGGGGATGCCGAGCGCATAGACCTTGCCGGTCTTCACCAGCGCGGCGGCCTTCTTCACGCCCTCGGGCGAGAGGTTGTTGACCGCGCCCAGGGTGTCGGCCGCGCCGTACTTCGACGGGTACCAGGTGTCCTGCGCCTGCGCCGCGCCCGCGACCAAGGCCGCGGCCAGCGCCGCGCCCATGAGCTTCCCAACCATGACGTCTCTCCCTCGCCTGTCGTTTTGCGGAGCGTGTCACGGCGCAGGCGGAGTGGCTAGGCGAGCGGCCTCTGTTCGGTGGCGGGTCGGGCGCCGATGGCGCGCGAGGTGCGGCGGTCGGCGGCGCGGATCTCGCCGAAGGTCAGGTGCGGATGCAGGCGGGCAAGCTCGCGCAGGCGGGTGATGGCGATGGGCGCATAGGCCGCCGTCACACCCACGCAATCGCCGGCGAAGTCCTGGAACGACATCTGGCGGCCGAACGTGGCCTGGACCACCTCGCTCATTCCGCCCAGCAGGATGGCGATCATCGCCACCTCGTTGGCCCGCGCCCGCGGCAGCGAGGTGAGCATGGCTAGCGTGGCGCCGTAGAACAGCACCGCGTGCGCCACGGTGTCGGGGAACGGTAGCCCCAGGTCCGCGTAGCGGAACGGCCCGGCCAGCGCGATCACCGCCGCCACGCCCGCCGCCATCCCGGCCCCGCGCAGCGTCTGCATCACTCGGTGGGGCGTGAGCCGCATGGTGGTCCTTCTGGGCCGGGAAGTCTTCTCGAGACCTGGGCCCATGGTGACCGGACGCGGTGAAATTGCGCTGAAGAGGCGTGGTTTATGCGGGTTAAACGTGTGGGTTGCGGGCGATGGCCAGGCCTCGGACCACCCCCACCGCGATCAGCGCCTGCCCCGCGAAGTAGAGGCCCCAGACGGCGAGGCCCATGGGGAAGATGTCGAGGGCCGGGCGGCCGGTGCGCAGGAAGATGAGCAGGTCGGAGACGCAGAACATCAGGGCGCCGGCGGCGACCAGGGCGCGGGGGAAGCGGCTCAGCCAGGCCGCCGCGGCCATGGCGGCGAGGCCCAGGGCGTAGAGGGCGACAAGCCCGGCGCCGGCCCGGTCGGGCGGCAGAAGATAGGCTGCGGTCGTGACGCCGACCACGATGGCGGCGGCGACCGCCCGGTCGGCGCCGGGAAGGGCGGGGCGGCGGTTCCGCAGGTAAAGGCCAATGGCGGTGAGGTGGCCGGCGAGGAAGGCCAGCGCGCCCACTACCAGGCCGTGGGTCTCGAGCAACATGTCGCCCAGCGCGCCGAAGGCCATGACGAGCGCCAGCAGCCAGCCGTTGAGGCTCTTCGCGTTCAAGGCGGCATAGACCGCCAACAGGCTCACGCCCGCGCCCTTCCAGGCGACGTCGAGCCAGTCCGGGATCGGCAGGAACCAGCCCACGACATAGCTGCTCGCGGCCAGCACGGCGGCGGCCAGCACCCAGACGGCGATACGCATCGAAACTCCCCCGAACGCCCTACGAGGAGAGATAGTCCAGGGCGCTCTTCGAGGGCACGAAGAAATAGCCGCCGCCGCGCACACGTACGACGTCGGGCAGGCCGCGGATGTGCAGCGGGCCCGCCGGCGTCGGGATGGTGAGGCGGGCCATGACCCGGTCGCCGTCCTCCTCGCGCTGGCGGCCGCGGCCGAGGACGGCGTCGACCTCGTTCTCCAGGCCATGGAACTGCGGCGCCATCATCCAGGTCTGCTGCACGAACTCGAACTGCCGCTCGAGGTCGGCGTTGAAGCATATGAACATCAGCCCGCCGTCCTCCCGCTTCTTGCCCTTGGCCGGGACGTAGCTTTCGTAGCGGCGGCCGGCGCGCAGGATGCGGTGGCGGTTGACGATGGCGAGCTGCTCCATCGAGCCGGGCTCGAAGCTCTCGCGCGGATTGGCCCGGCGGATGTGGGCGCCGAACGGGCAGCGGTGGCCGACCGGATCCTCGGCGCCCAGCAGGAAGTCGTTGTCGGGCTCGATGTGCGGATGCTCGCCCTGCCAGCCGGTGCCCGGCCGGTGCGGGTAGCGGACCAGCGAGGTGCCGTCCTTCCAGCGGCCGATCATCTTGGCGGCGATCCATTCGCGCAGCTTCGGCCGGTCGAGCGGCGGCGCGCCGACATGGTTCATCGCGGTCGCGGTGAAGGCGTCGAGGGCTTCGTCGAAGCGCCTCACGTCCTGGGCCAGCTGGCGGACCACGAGGAAGGTGCCGTTGCGGCCCAGGTCTCGGTCGAGGTTCGCGTGACTGGCGCCGAGGTCCGGCGCGTAGCCCCCCTCCGGCGGCGGGGCCACGGTGGTCAGGATGTTGGCGGGGTCTGCCTCGGACGGCAGGGTGGGCGAGAGCGGCAGGAAGCCCCGGTTGTCGGGGTAGCCCAGGATGAACTCTCCGGGCTCGACCTCGTGGATCTGGTCGCGGCTGGCCCGCCAGCGTCGGACGCCCTTGATCAGCGGCTGGGAGACGCCGTCGGCGAAGCCGAACGCCTCGTGCTCCTGGTTCTTGAGGCCGCGGCCCGACGCCTGGGCCGCGCTGTCCAGCGGGCGCAGCGCCACCCGGTGGACGAGGCGGACACCCTTGGCGGCCATCGCCTTAGCCTCGGCGGCCTTCAAGAGGGCCGGCGTCCTGGCGTAGAGCACCAGCACGGCGTCGGCGGTGTTCGTGCCCGAACCCCACAGCCACTCGGCCGGCTTGTCGTCGCCCGTGTCGGCCAGGATCTTCGAACGGACCTCGCTGGCCATGCCGTCCCGGAAGGCGAACGGGAAGCTGGCGAGGCCTGAGGCGGGCAAGCCCACCTTGGCGAGCGCCGCCGGCGCCAGGGCCAGCATGCCGACCTGCTTGGGGTCGGGCTGGTCGCCGTAGCCGACGAGCGGCTTCAGCGCCTTGAGCCAGACGCGGGCCGCGGCAGTGTCCGCGGGCGCGGCGAGCGCCAGCAGGGCCGCGTAGGGGTGGTGCTTCAGGCCGCCGAACAGCAGCGTCTGGATCTCGCGGGTCTCGAGCAGGCTCGGCGGCGGCGTGCGCGCGCCCAACTGGGCGAACCAGAGGTCGGCCTCCTCGTGGGTGGCGGCCGACGCCAGCCCCTGGCGGATCGACGCGTTGGCGCGGATGCGGGCGGTCGAGACGTGCGGATAAGCCGAGTACCAGAACGGCGTCGGCTGCTGCTGGCGCCGCGCCCAGCGCTTGAAGCGGTCGCCGTCGGTGGCGCCGTCGGCGAACAGGTTGGTGGCTTTCGGGAACCCCTGGGTGTTGCTCCAGACGCCGGTCAGGCCGTTGTGCGCCTTGGTGATGAAATCCTCGAGGTAGCTCTCCCAGCTGCCGCCGTAGTTGGAGAAGAACACCAGCCGGTCGGTGCCCGGCAGCAGCACCCAGCGGGCGAAGTGGATGGTGCCGATCTGGCCCAGGAAGCCCGGGCGGTAGTAGGCGCTGGCGACTTTGCCGATGAACCAGAAGGCGAGCCTGAGCGTGATCCGCCGCAGATGGCCGGGCTTCATCCGCGACACGCCGGTCATGTGGTTCTGCGCCGCCTTGTTCTCGTCCTGAGCGATCTCGGCCAGGACGGCATCGTCGGGCAGGCTGTTGTCGGGCAGGTCGGCGGCCTCGCGCTTGCGCAGGCCCGCGTAGATCGCGGCCGCGCCGACGAGCGTCGCCACCAGCGTGAGGAAGAGGCCCGTCAGGCCCACGAGCACGGTGAGCGCGCCCTGGCCCCAGCTGAGCCCGATGGCCAGCAGGGTCAACGCCAGCGCGGGAACGATCACCGGCCAGAGGAAGGTCAGCGCGGCCGGCACGATCAGGCTGGCCACGATGGCGGCGGTCGATTTCGCCGGCGGCGGCGCGTTCAGGCAGGGTGTCGGCTCGGGCTCGAGCAGGTGCTGCAGGTCCTTGAAGGGCTTGCCCTTGCGCACGTCGGCGCGGACCTGCGCCAGGATCTCCAGCGCGGTCCCGCGGTAGGACTTGGCGTCGAACAGGTCGCGGACGCCGCGGGCCAGCCGCCACTCCTCGCGGATGCGCTTCACGGTCATGCCCGGCGAGCCGGTGAAGTCGAGACCAGGATGGTCGAGCAGGCCCTGGCCGGTCTTCACGTGATGGGCCCGCATCACCGTGGCGAGCTCGCCCTTGATCCCCGCCGCCGCGAAGGCCGGGCCGTACCAGGGGGCGAGCGCACGGGCCAGCAGGGCGATCGTGGCGTCGGGCGGAAGGTCCGACGAGGCCTCGATCACAAGGTGCGCCGGCGCGCCAGGGTCGCCGTCGATCACGCCCGTGCTCATGAAATGGATCTTCAGGTCCTCGCGCAGGGCGACACGGACCTCGCGCTCGGCGGGATTGCCCATCTTGCGCAGTTCGGCGCGCGTGGCCGCCGTGCGGGCGGAGTCCATCGGGATCGCGATGGTGACCCAGCTGTGGCTCATGCCGGCCTCTCGAGATTGACGACCAGCCGGTCGGGGAACGGTCCGCGGAAGCGCAGGTCTGCGGGGCCATGCACGCCGCAGCGCAGCAGGGGGGCCACCAGGGCGGGGATGTTGCGTGCGTTGAGCTGGCGGCCCGAGCAGCGGTGCAGCCCGCCGCCGAAGTGCAGGTAGAGGTCGAGCGGCCGCGCGGCGTCGAGGCGGCCGGGATCGGGGAAGACGCGCGCGTCCTGCATGGCCGCCAGCGTCAGCGCCCAGACGCGGGTCCCGGCCGGGATCACAGTTCCAGCGAAGGGGACGTCGGCTCCCGCCTCGCGCAGCACCAGCGGATTGTGCGCGCGGCGCCTGAGCGCCTCCATGCACCAGCCCAGCAGGCGGCGGGGGTCGTCGACGTCGGCGGTCATGGCGGCCAGGAGGGCCGGGTCGGCGACGGCCTCGGTGACGATGTTGGCTACCGCCGTGGCCGTGGTGTCGATGGCGCCCACCAGCAGGCCGGCGGTGATCCAGGGGACTTCCTCTGCCCGGAGCGTCTTCGCCTTCACCTGCGCCTGCAGCCGGTCGATCAGGTCGCCGCGCGGGGTGGGTTTGCCGCCGCGCCGGGCCACCTCGTCGGCGATCCAGGTGAAGATCTCGGCGCCGGCGGCGCGGCCCGCGGCCTGCACCTTCGGCTCGCCGTTCAGGTTCAGGAAGGTCTCGTGGAACACCGCCCGCGCGGCGCGTGTGAGGTCCGCCTCACTCGGGCCGCGGACCCCGAAGACGTCGGCGGCGGCGCGGGCGGCGACCGGCCGGGCGTAGCCGTCGACCACGTCGATCCGGCCGAACCGGCGCGCGGACGCCTCGGCCAGGCGCTCGGCCTCGGCGGCGGCCAGCGCCGTGGCGGCTGCGATGCCGGCGCCATCCAGGGCAGAGTAGAGCGCCTCGCGCTGGGCATGCAGCCTGTGGCCGGCGTCCATGCCCAGGATGAAGGGGCCCATCACGCCCTCGATCCGCTTGGCGTTGACTGGGGCGATCAGGAAGTCGCCGTCGCGGCGCAGCACCTCCTGCACGTCGTCGAAGCGCGGCACGAAGGCGTTCTTGCCCAGCTTCAGCACCCGTGGCCCCGCGGCGGCCAAGAGGCGCATGCCGCCACGGATCACCTTCGGCGTGACGAGCCGCTGGATCAGCTTCGGCCGGTCGGCGGGGGCCTTGCCGTGGTCGCGTGCCGGGGGCCGGTGCTCGTAGACCCGCTGCGCCAGCTTGCCGGCGGGGGTGGCGCGCAGCCGCTCGACCTGGGCGCGGAACGGCTCGGGCAGCTCCTCGACAAGGGGGATCGAGGCCGGGTGGCCGTCGGGCAGGATCACGGGACTCGCCAGCACCGCGAAGACCACGTCGCGGATGCTCGGCGCGTGCCCGCCGAGGTACGCTTCGCGGCCGAGTGCGGCCTGCACCTCGGCGAACACGTCGTCGATCGCGGCCGCCGCGTCGGTGATGTCGAACTCGTCGAGCTCCAGGCCGCGCCGCATCAGCGCTTCCCAGCCGGGGTAGCCCAGCCGGACCACCACGACGTCGGCCCAGGGCACGCCCGCGCTCGCCCGTGGGGCCAGGACGCGCGGGTGGGGCAGCATGCTGGCGTAGAAGGTCTTCACCGCCGGGCCGAACAGCTCGGCGCCCAGCTTCCAGGCGAACTCGCGGTCGCCGACCTGCGGGAACAACGTCTCGTGCGGGGCCAGCCGGTCCTCGATGGCGGCCAGCGACGGCAGGAGCCCGCCCATCGGCCCCTCGGGGAAGAGGATCAGCGGCAGTTCGACCGGTTGCTTGCGGCGGAGCGAGGCGAAGGCGTGGAGGCCGGCGGCGCGCGGGACGAACTCGTGCGGGCGATTGCGGCTCTCCAGCAGCCACCGCGCAAGCTCGACCGGCGGCGCCATCGGCGGCCCGATCAGCTTCGTTCTCGGACGTTCCCCCAGCCCCATGCGCGCCCCCAGACCGGTTGCAACGCCCTCCCCGCTCTATTCTTAGCTGCAGTCGCTCCGTCGAGGGAAGGGGGAAGCGCTACGGAGGCGAGGAACGCCGTCAGTCGAAGCCGTTCAGTTGACACCAAACGTCCACCGGATCGCGGGTCGAGCGCCACCGGTTGATGGGGTGGTCGGGGTCGCGGTAGCCCAGCGCCATGCCTGAGAAGAGCATGTGGTCGTCCGAGAGACCCACGGCGCGTGCGACCGTCTCAGGGTAGCGGGCCCAATACTCCTGCGGGCAGGTGTCGAGCCCGCGCTCGGCGGCCAGCAGCATGACGTTCTGCATGTACATGCCCACGTCGGCCCACTGCGGCGGGCCCAGCTTGCGGTCCAGGCAGAAGAAGATCCCCACCGGCGCGCCGAACAGCTCGCCGTTCTTGGCGAGCTGGCGCAGGCGGGCCGGCTTGTCCTCGCGCGGGATGCCGATCGACTCGTAGAGTTGCTCGCCGTTCTGGTAGCGCCGGCTGCGGAACGGGTCCCAGAGGTTGGGCGGATAGACGTCGTACTGCGGCGTCTCGCCGAAGGGGTTGGCGGCGATCGCCGCCTTCAGGTCGGCCAACGGGGCGCCCGTCAGGGCGTAGACCCGCCAGGGCTGGAGATTCCCGCCCGAGGGGGCGCGGGCGGCGCGCTCCAGGATCTCGGCGACCAGTTCCTTCGGGACCGGCCGATCCTGGAAGGCGCGGACGGAGATGCGGTGTTCGATCGCGTCGGAGACGTTCATGCGTTGACCTCGGACATACGAATCGCGCCCAAGATCGCACTCACGAGTGCGATCGTGATTCTTGAAGATAAGAGAGCCGCCTTCCCGTTCGGGAAGGCTAGGCATCTGTTCGTAGGGTGAAGGCAAGCGGACTGTGGCGAAGAAGGGTGGCGGTTTCTGGGGGCTGGTCCGGGCGGTCTTCGTGGCCAGCCTGATCGTCCTCTTCATCGGCCCGGTGATCGTCGTCGCGGTCTACCGCTTCGTCCCGCCGCCGGTGACCTACCTGATGGTGCAGCGCGTGTTCGAAGGGCGCGGCTTCGACCGGCGCTGGGTACCGATGAAGAAGATCTCGCCCGCCCTTGTGCGGGCGGTCATCGCCGCCGAGGACGCGCGGTTCTGCGAGCACAAGGGCTTCGACTTCGAGGCGATCGAGAAGGCCATGGCCGCCAATGCGGCGGGCAAAAAGCTGCGCGGCGGCTCCACCATCAGCCAGCAGACGGCGAAGAACGTGTTCCTGTGGCCGGGCCGCGACTGGGTGCGCAAGGGCCTGGAGGCCTGGTTCACCGTCCTCATCGAAGTGGGCTGGGGCAAGGAACGGATCATGGAGGTCTATCTGAACTCCATCGAGTGGGGCCCCGGCGTCTACGGCGCGGAAGCCGCCGCCCAACGGAACTTCAAGGTCCCGGCCAGCAGGCTCACCGCCGCCCAGGCCGCCCGGCTCGCGGCCATCGTGCCCAAGCCGCTGTCGTGGAAGGCGGCCAGGCCCGGCCCGTACATGAAGCGCCGCGCCGGCAGCATCAACCGCAACGCCAAGGCCGTCCGTCGCGAGGGCCTGACCTCTTGTGTGCTGTAGCGATGGTGGGTTCGGCGGTAACCGGCCCTTAGCCAGCGTGGGCTTAGCGTTCGCCCAAGAGGAACGGACATGCACAAGCTCACGCTCATCGCCGCCGCCGCCATCGCCGCCATCATCCTGGCGCCGCGGATGAGTTCGGCCGAGCACATCGACCCGCCGTCGAAGGCCTTCGTCCAGTAGGACGACGCGACGGACGCCGAGATCGTTCAATATCGAACGATCTTGCGCGGCTCGACACGACCCCGGGTGAGCGGGGAACGCCACAGCGACATGCGGGTTATGGGCGCCGGACATACCGGAGGAGCCCTGACCATGAACGTCAGTGAAGTCATGACCGCCCAGGTCGCCACCGCGACGCCGCGCACTACCGTGGCCGAGATCGCCCGCACCATGGCCAGCGTCGAGAGCGGCGCCGTGCCCGTGATGGACGACGGGCGGGTGGTTGGCCTGATCACCGACCGGGACATCGTCCTGCGGGTGGTCGCCGAGGGGAAGGGCCTGGACACGCCGGTCTCGGAGGTGATGACCGAGGGCGTCGAGACCTGCCGCGAGGACGACAACGTCGCCGAGGCCACGGCCAAGATGGGGTCGAAACAGATCCGCCGCCTCGTCGTGCTGAACGAGCAGGGCAAGATGGCCGGCATCTTGTCGCTGGGCGACGTGGCCGTGGACTACGGCGCGAAGGCTGTCGGCAAGACGCTGGGCGAGATCAGCGAGAACACGCCGGCGGCGCACTAGGGTCGCCACATCCGGGCGAGGGCGCTAGGCTCCCGCCATGGGCGAGTGCTTCGAAGATGGGCCGGACCGCGGCCGTATCCTGGTGTCGGGCGACGACACCGGCGGCCGCTGGTCGTTGATGGAGTACGAGGTCGCCGCCCGGGCGGCAGAAGAGCCGTTGGCCTACGGGCCGCACCTCCACCGTGAGATCGAAGAGACCTTCATCGTCCAGGCGGGCCGCCTGCGGTTCCTGCTGGGCGAGGAGGTGCGCGACCTTGGCCCGGGCGACCGGGTATGCGTCTCGCCGGGCGTGCGCCACGGCTTCGCCAATGTTTCCGGCGCGCCGGTGAAGTTGCTGGTCAGCTTTCACCCCGGCGGCTTCGAGCAGCTCTTCGTACGACACCGGACCGACCAGGACCCGCCGCCGGCGGCGGATGGTTTCCTGCTCGAGGCGACCCGCGACTGGGCGTCGGAGTTCGAGCCGCGCTGAATTCCACGGCGGCGGAGGCGATGTTGACGCCGGAGTCCCTTGACCCCGCAACGGCGTTCCTCCAAAGGCCGCCGCGAACGCAATAACCGACCCTGGGAGATCCCCTCATGCGCGTTGGCGTGCCTCGTGAGATCAAGCCGGACGAATATCGGGTCGGGCTGCCGCCCACTGCGGTGCGGGAGTATGTGAGCCACGGGCACGAGGTTCTGGTCGAAGCCGGCGCCGGCGTGGGCGCGGGCTACGCCGACCAGGCCTATGTGCGGGCCGGCGCGAAGATCGTCCCGGACGCCGAGGCGGTGTTCTCGGGCGCCCAGATGATCGTGAAGGTGAAGGAGCCGCAGCCCGCCGAGTGGGCGCGGCTGACCAAGGACCACATCCTCTTCACCTACCTGCACCTGGCGCCCGATCCGGAACAGGCCGAGGGCCTCCTGAAGTCGGGCTGCGCGGGCATCGCCTACGAGACCGTGACGGACGCGCAGGGCGGCCTGCCCCTGCTGGCGCCGATGTCCGAGGTGGCGGGCCGCATCGCCGTCTTCTCCGCCGGCGAGACGCTCTTGAAGCACAACGGCGGCATGGGCCTGCTGATCGGCGGCGTGCCGGGCGTGCCGCCGGCGCGGGTGCTGGTGCTGGGCGGCGGCGTGGTGGGCATGAACTCGGCCCGCATGGCCGCGGGCCTGGGCGCCGAGGTGGTGATCGTCGAGCGCTCGATTCCGCGCATGCGCGAGCTGGACAACATGTTCCAGGGCCGGGTGTTGACCCGCTACTCCACCCAGGACGCGGTGGACGAGGAGGTGCTGAAGGCGGATGTGATCATCGGCGCGGTGCTGACCGCCGGCGCCTCGGCGCCGAAGCTGGTGAAGAAGGCACACCTCCCCAAGATGAAGCCGGGTTCCGTGCTGGTGGACGTGTCCATCGACCAGGGTGGCTGCTTCGAGACCAGCCGGCCGACGACGCACATGGAGCCGACCTACACGGTGGACGGCGTGGTGCACTACTGCGTCGCCAACATGCCGGGCGCGGCGCCGCGGACCTCCTCGGAAGCCCTGGTGCATGCCACGCTCCCCTTCGGTCTCCAGCTTGCCGACCAGGGCCTGGATGCGCTGAAGAAGAACGTCCACCTGGCCAAGGGCCTGAACGTCCTGGCGGGCGAGGTCACCCATCCCGCCGTCGCCGAGGCGCTCGGCAAGCCGTTCAAGGATCCCTACGGGGCGTGGAAGTAGAGTTCCTCTCCTGCGGGGAAGGAACTAACCGATCTCCGCTACGCCCGCGTGACCGTCCTCGTCCCCCCAGGCGACGCGCTTGGCGTCGGGGCTGAGGGCGAGGGCGGTGATGGGGCTGCCCTTCTCCGACTTGATGGGGACCAGCCGCTCGCCGGTGACGTCGGCGGCCCAGACGCGGCCGTCGTCGAGGCCGGCGGCGAGCCAGGTCTTGTCGGGCGCGGCGGCGATGCGGGTGGTGAGCGCGCTCTCGTCCCAGCCGATCTCGGCCGCCTGCTTGCCCATCGGCCCGGTGGCGCCGGCGAACGGCCAGCAGACCGCGCCGTTGGCGCCCGAGGTGGCCATCAGGGCGCCCTTCGACAGGAAGGCTAGGCTCTTCACCTTCGAGGGATAGCCGCCCATCCGCATGTTCTTCTCGTCGGCGACGCGCCACCCGTGCAGCTGGTTCTCCTGCATGGCGCTGACCAGGAACTTGCCGTCGGGGCTCCAGCAGACGGTCACGTGGCTGCCGGCCCACTTGAGTGTCACCGGCTTCTGGTCGGCGATGCGGGCGTACCAGAGCGAGACCCCGCCGTAGGTGGCGACCGCGATGCGGCGGCCCTTGGGGTCGAAGGCCAGGTCCGCCACCGACTTCTCGTGCGTGAAGACGCGGGCGAAGGCCGGGTCGGCGGGATCGCGCACGTGCAACTCGCGGCCGGCGGCGAAGGCGATCAGCTTCGAGTCGGGGCTCGCCGCCACCGCGTCGATCCAGCGGCCGGGGACCCTGGCGAGTTCCGTAGCCCCCGCGGGGGTCGACAGCACCACGCGCCCATCGTCCCCGCCGGTCAGGACCCCGTCGCCCGTGGCCGGCAGGCAGGCCGAGAGCACCGCGCCGTCGTGGGCCTCGACCTGTTCGCCGCCTTCGAAGCGCACCGATCCGTCGCCCAGGGCGAAGCTTGCGCGGCCCGCGCGGTCGAACAAGGCGGCGGTCACATAGGCGTCGAAGTCGAAATTCATGCCGGGTCCTGTAGTGCGACCGCCCGTCGCGGGGCAAGCGCCGGGCGTTCTCCTCGTTCGAACGCCGTTCAGCGCTTTCACGCTTTACAAGGGCTTGGCGGCTTGCCAATGGTCGCCGCGAGAGGCCCGGTCTGCGCGGGCTCTAGGGTAAGGAACCAGGACGTATGGGCGCAAAGGTTGGCGGAGGGGGCGGCTCTAAGTTCGACCTCGGCCAGAACTCGGACATGAACGTGACCCCCTTCGTGGACGTCATGCTCGTGCTCCTCATCATCTTCATGGTGTCGATCCCGGCCGCGACCGTGTCGATCAAGCTCGACCTGCCGCCC
>NZ_DASWTE010000040.1:0-9652 GCF_036402295.1 Phenylobacterium sp. | reverse complement strand
GACCTTCATCATTCACGCGGCATGGCTGCGTCAGGCTTTCGCCCATTGCGCAAGATTCCCTACTGCTGCCTCCCGTAGGAGTCTGGGCCGTGTCTCAGTCCCAGTGTGGCTGATCATCCTCTCAGACCAGCTATGGATCGTAGGCTTGGTAGGCCTTTACCCCACCAACTACCTAATCCAACGCGGGCCGCTCCAATGGCAATAAATCTTTCCCCCGAAGGGCACATTCGGTATTAGCACAAGTTTCCCTGTGTTGTTCCGAACCAAAGGGCACGTTCCCACGCGTTACTCACCCGTCCGCCACTGCTCCGAAGAGCCGTTCGACTTGCATGTATTAGGCCTGCCGCCAGCGTTCGCTCTGAGCCAGGATCAAACTCTCAGGTTGAGTTGACGTTCTGACTTTCTGCGTAATCGACCCTCAACGGATCGACTGGCTATAGTCTGCGTAGTTCTTGACGAGTTCCCACAAATCGTGGCCGAACCAAGGTCCGACCATATTCATGGTGTCTTCAAGAGACCGCAGTCACAGTCAGCGTCGAGATAGTCTGGTTAGGACTATCGCCAGGACGCCGCCGCCTGCGTTTCTCTTTCCAATTCAACGATGTCAAAGACCCGCACCGGCTTTCGCCGAGCCCACTGTTTAGCGCCGGTGGTCGGCGGAGGCGGCTACTTAGTGACCGGCCTCGGTAGTGTCAATCGGCCTTTTCGGCTTTTGCGACGTTTCTGAGAAACCCCAGAATTTGACCGCAAAAACCGCCTCGGGCTGCCGAGGGGCTTCCCTCAAAGTCCGTGACGATTCGATTGAGGCTCGGGAACATACTCATTTCGAACCGAAGATCAAGCACCTTTCGGCGCCCGCCGTCGCTTCGAGTTGAGCCCCGCCCGAGCGGGAGGCGGCTACTTAGTGGCCGTCCCCGTGGGTGTCAACCGATCCTTTTCAGGACCCCCGGCCGATCCCCGGACGCATCCGGATCTTCGAACCAGGACCCCGCTTCGAGGCTTGCGAAGAGCGAACCCTTCGAACCCTCAGCCGCGAGGCTGCCGACGTCTCGTCCCGGTACCGATTTCTGAAGCACCCTCAAGGACTTGACGTCCCGTCAGCAACTTCGTCGTCGGCCCCGTTCCGAGCGGAGGCGGCTATCTAGTGGCCGGCCCCCGGGCTGTCAACCGGCCATTTCCAGGCCTTCCGCCGATCCCCGGAAGTTCCGGATCTTCTGGCGGCGCCCCGCCTCTGGAGCCTCGGGAAGCCAGGCTTCCCGCACCCCTCGAGCGCGGCGGTCAACGTCTCGGACGCGTTTTGGCTTCGTCAGGATTATCAAGAACTTACGTCCTCTCCGATCCTTCGGTCGCCGCCCCGTTCCGAGCGGAGGCGGCTATCTATTGGGGGGCCGGGCCGGCGTCAACAGGCTGGCGCAAAGAATCTCACAGACCGGCGGAATGCCGCACGCCCGCTCGGACCCCAGGGGTTTGATGCGCAACGATCTTTCGCTGTTGAGCTCCCTCGCCGGCAGAGGCTGCCCCGTGAGGCTGCGACGCTCGCACGCACGTGGGCGCGCTCCTTGCAGGCAAGGACCGCCCCGGCTCACATGGGGACGCGAAGAGGTGGCGATGCTGTCGCAAAAGGCGAAGTACGGCCTGCGGGCGCTGGTGGCGCTGGCCCGCGAAGGCGGCGGCCAGGTGAGCGCGGGCGAGCTCGCTCTGCGCGCCGGCGCACCGCGCAAGTTCCTGGAAGCGATTCTCCTGGAGCTGTCGCGCCACCAGATCGTCGTCAGCCGCCGCGGCAAGTTCGGCGGCTACACCCTCGCCCGCCCCGCCGACGAGATCGCCTTCGCCGAGGTCATCCGGGTCATCGACGGGCCGCTGGCGCTCGCGCCCTGCGTCTCGCCCCGACTCGGCTTCCGCAAATGCGCCGACTGCCCGAGCCTCGAGGCCTGCACCCTGCGCGAGGCCCTGGCCCGCGCCCGCGACGCCACCGCCGAGGTGCTGGAACGCCACACCCTGGCCGACGCCGCGGCCTCCACGGGCGTGGAGACGGCGCTCCCGGTTCCTGAGGCCATGCTGGCGCCAGAATGAAACGGGGCGGAGGAGGGTCCGTCCCCTTCTCCGCCCCTACCGCCGACGCACCGCCGGCTTTCAGCCCTCCTTTGCGGAGGGGGGTCTTGGTCCGCTAACTGGCCGCGATGTAGGCCTTCAGGCCATCGGCCTCGGCCTCCACCTCGGAAATCTTCCACTTCACCAGGTCGCCGATCGAGACGATGCCGACCAGCCGCTCGTTCTTGCAGACCGGCAGGTGGCGGATGCGCCGGTCGGTCATGCGGGAGAGCAGGGAATCGACGGTCTCGCCGGGCTCGGCGAAGAGCACATTGGCGGTCATGAACTCGGACACCGGGCGGGAAAGCACCCCGGCCCCGTGGGCCGCGATGGCGCGCACGATGTCACGTTCGGAGACGATGCCGACAACGCGCTCGGCCTCCAGCACCACCAGGGCCCCGACACGCTTGGCGTGGAGGAGTTCGGCCACCACACCGACTTTCTCGGTCGGCACGATGGTGAAGACCGCGTCGCCCTTGGTGCGGAGTATTTGTGAGACCAGCATGAGGCCTCCTGTCCCGTTCTCTTGGGTAACGACGTTTGCGCAATTTCAGTTTCGTTACAATGCACGTGCGCGTCACGCGCGCGTGAGCGGGGCTTCTCAGCGACGGCCGGCCAGCCAGCTGAAGGGCGCGATCAGAAGCACGCCGGCGGCGAATCCCGTGAGGTGGGCCTCCCAGGCGACGCCGGCGTCGCCGGCCCCGGGGATCAGCGCGCCGCCCGTGAAGGCCATGATCACGTTGATCAGGATCCAGGCCCCGCCCATACCGGTGACGGCCTGGGAAAACAGCGGCCCCACCCGCCCGTGGCCGCCGATCAGGCGCGCGGCGGCGCCCATCAGTCCGGAGGCGGCGCCCGAGGCGCCGACCATCGAGGCTTCCTGCCCCCAGTGGAGGGCGGCGAAGCCCAGGCAGGCCAGGACTCCGCACAGTATATAGAAGAGGAAGAACGCCACGGCCCCGCTGGCGCGCGGCCCAAACAGTCGGGCGACCGGCGCCCCGAACGCCAGCACGAAGGCCGCGTTCAAGAGGGCATGAGCCCAGCTGCCGTGCAGGAACTGGGAGCTGACGAGGCCGATCCAGTGGCCGTCCAGCAGCATGTGAGGCGAGAACGCCAGCGCTTCCACCACGAACGGGAAGCGCGTCTGCAGGAAGTAGAGCACGACGATGGAAACCGTCATCACCACGACCGGCCAAGGTGCGTTGATCATGGGCTCGCGCGCTGGGCGGTAGCCGGGCTCGCCCGGCTGCGGAGGACGCGAACCGCCGGGCGCGGGGGCTTCGAAGAAAACGACTTCCATCGAAAGGGTATGTAAGGGCAGTCGGGCGCATACGCGAGCAGCCGCTTTGATGCCTTGCCCCCGCCGCAACGCTTGGCGAAGGTGCGCGGCTTCGTTGGACCCCTTTCCGGGCAGACTTGATGAACCGCTTCTGGGGCCTCGGCCCCGCCTTCGCCGCTGCGATCGCCCTCGCCTTCGCCCTTCCCGCCACCGCCCAGGCTCCCGCAGCCGCCACGCCGGCGCCGCGGCTCGCGCCCGGACAGTGGCCGCAGGCGGTGTCGGACCTCAAGCCGGACGCCGACATCCGCTTCGGCGCCCTGCCCAACGGCATGCGCTATGCGATCCGCCGCCAGACGATCCCGCCGGGCCAGGCGGCGTTCCGCCTGTGGTTCGCCACCGGCTCGATGATGGAGGCCGACGCCCAGCAGGGCCTCGCCCACTTCCTGGAGCACATGGCCTTCAACGGCTCGAAGGAGGTGAAGGAAGGCGAGATGGTGAAGATCCTCGAGCGCCTGGGCCTGGCCTTCGGCGCCGACACCAACGCCTCAACCGGCTTCTCGGAGACCATCTACAAGCTCGACCTGCCCCGGACCGACGCCGAGACGGTCGACACCTCGCTGAAGCTGCTGCGCGAGGCGGCGTTCAACCTGACCGTCGACCCGGCCGCCGTGGACCGCGAGCGCGGCATCGTGCTGTCGGAGGAGCGCGCCCGCGACACGCCCGGCTATCGCGTGACCGTGGCGCGGTTGAACTTCCTGCTGAAGGGCCAGCGCCTGCCTGCCCGCCTGCCGATCGGCAAGGTCGAGGTCCTCCGTAACGCGCCCGCCAGTCAGATCGTGGACTTCTACAACGCCTGGTACCGGCCCGACCGAGCGGTGTTCGTGGCCGTGGGCGACTTCGACGTCGACGCCATGGAGGCGAAGATCAAGGGGGCGTTCAGCGGCTGGGTCGCCAGGGCCCCTGCCCGACCCGACCCCGACCAGGGTCCCGTCCTCCCGCGCGGGCCCGAGGCGAAGCTGGTAGTGGACCCCGGCGTCACCCAGACCCTGCAGGTCGCCTGGATGAGCCCGCCCGACCTGTCGCTGGACACCCGGGCGAAGCGGAAGAAGGACCTGATCGAGAGCCTCGGCATGGCCGTGCTGAACCGACGCTACTCGGCCGTCGCGCGGGGCGCCAACGCGCCGTTCCTGGGCGCAGGCGCCTTCAAGGGCGAGCAGGACGACGCCGCCGAGATCGCCACCATCGGCGTCAACGCCGAGGCCGGCCGCTGGCGCGAGGCGCTGGCCGCCGCCGAGCAGGAGCAGCGGCGGCTGGTCCAGTACGGCGTGCAGCAGGGCGAACTGGACCGCGAGATCGAGGAGATCCGCGCCAACCTCAAGGCCGCCGTCGCCGGCGCGGCGACCCGCCGCCCCGCCGACCTGGCGCAGGAGGTTCTGAACTCGCTCGCGGACCACACCGTCGTGACCTCGCCCGCCGAGGACCTGGCGATGTTCGAGGCCGACGTGAAGGGGTTGAAGGCCGAGACCGTCAACGCCCTGCTGAAGACCACCTTCCGCGGCCAGGGCCCGCTGGTGTTCATGGCCTCGCCGACGCCCATCGAGGGCGGCGAAGCGGCCGTGCTGGCGGCGCTCACCACCTCGCAACAGGTGGCCGTGGCCCCACCGGCCCAGCAGCAGGCGCTGACCTGGCCCTACGAGAGCTTCGGACCGCCTGGAAAGGTGGCCGAGCGGCGCGAGGTGGCCGATGTCGGGGCGACTTTCGTGCGCTTCGCCAACGGCGTGCGGCTGACCGTGAAGCCGACCACGTTCCGGGACGACGAGGTGCTGGTGCGGGTCAACATCGGCCGCGGCATGCTGGGCCTGCCCAGCAACCGCCAGAGCCCGTTCTGGGCCTCCAACGCCCTGATCGAGGGCGGCCTGAAGAAGATCGGCGTCGAGGACATGGAGCGCGTGCTGGCGTCCAAGGTCTACGGCGGCCGTTTCAGCATCTCGGACGACGCCTACGTCCTGTCGGGCGGCACGCGGACCGGCGACCTGCCCACGCAACTGCAGGTGCTGGCCGCCTACCTGACCGAACCCGCCTGGCGCGAGGCCGCCTTCGCCCGGATCAAGGCGGCGGCCAAGACGGCCAACGACCAGTACGAGTCCACCGACAACGGGGTGATGGCGCGCGACCTGCCCGCCCTGATCCATTCGGGCGACCGGCGCTGGACCTTCCCGACCCGCGAACAGATCGCCGCCGGCCAGATCGCCGACGTGCGGTCCGCCGTCACCCCGGACCTGGCGAGCGGACCCGTGGAGGTGGTGATCGTGGGCGACGTCACGGTCGACCAGGCGATCCAGACGGTAGCGGCGACGTTCGGCGCGCTGCCTCCGCGCCGCGAGGCGGAGCCGGTCGCGCCGGCCGCGCGGGTGGTGGCGTTCCCGAAGGGGGCGCCGGCGCCCGTGACGCTGGCGCACAAGGGCCGCGCCGACCAGGCGATCGGCTACATCGCATGGGGCACCACCGACTACTGGGCCAACCCGCAGCGGGCGCGCGACACGGCCGTGCTGCGCGAGGTCATGAAGCTGCGCATCACCGACGAGTTGCGCGAGGCGCAGGGGGTCACCTACTCGCCCGACGTGAACTCGCAGCACAGCCTGGTCTGGACCGGCTGGGGCTTCATCGCCGCAAACGTCGAGGCGCCGCCCGAGAAGCTGCAGGGCTTCTTCGACGACACGCTGAAGATCGCCCAGGACCTGCGCACCAAGGAGGTCGACGCCGACGAGCTGTCGCGGGCGAAGAAGCCGCGGATTGAGTCGATCCAGCGGGCGCGGCTGACCAACGGCTACTGGGTGGGCGAGCTCTCGGGCGCCCAGGCCGATCCAAGGCGCCTGGACGTGATCCGCGAGATCATCCCGGGGACGGAGAAGGTCACGGCCGCCGACGTGAAGCGCGCGGCCGAGGCCTGGCTGAAGCCCGAGGCGGCCTACCGGGTGGTGGTGAAGCCGATGGCGGGGGCCGCGGCGGCGCCTTAGGCCGCGACCTTCCCGGCCTCGTAGACCGGCGCGTCGTCGGCAGGCAGGAAGGCCTTGCCGCGGATGGCGTCCGAAACCTTCTCGGCGATCATCATGGTGGGGGCGTTGGTGTTGCCGCCCACCAGCGTCGGCATGACCGAGGCGTCGATCACCCGCAGGCCGGAGAGGCCCTGCACGCGGCAGTCGGCGTCGACCACGGCCATCGGATCGCCCGCCGCGCCCATGCGGCAGGTGCCCACGGGGTGGTAGATCGTCTCGGCCGAGCGGCGGATCCAGGCGTCGATGTCGGCGTCCGACTGGATGCCCGATCCCGGCGCGTACTCTTCCTTGATGTAGGGCTTGAGCGCGGCCTGGGCGGCGACCTCGCGCATCATCTTCACCCCCTCGCGCATGGCGCGGCGGTCTTCCTCGGCGGAGAGGTAGTTGGCGAAGATGGCGGGGTCGGCCAGCGGGTCGGCGCTCTTCAGGCCCACCCTTCCGCGACTCTCCGGACGCAGCTGGCAGACGTGGAAGGTGAAGCCGTCCTTCTTGATCTGCACCTTGCCGTGGTCCTGCATCATGGCGAGCACCGTGTGGACCTGCAGGTCGGGTCGGTCGAGATCAGGGCGCGAACGCAGGAAGGCGCCCGATTCCAGCATGTTCTGCGTGCCCAGGCCCTTGCGCTGGAACAGGTACTCCAGGCCGATCGTCAGCGTCCTGATGCCCTTGCGCATCGAATAGATCGTTATCGGCTGCGGGCACTCCCACGACATGCAGACGTCGAGGTGGTCCTGCAGGTTCTCGCCCACGCCCGGCAGGTCGTGGACCGAGGCGATCCCATGCTGGCGCAGCTCTTCCCCCGGACCGATGCCCGACAGCTTCAGGATCTGCGGCGACTGCACGGCGCCGGCAGAGAGGATCACCTCGGCGTCGGCGTAGACCGTCTTCTTCTCGCCCTTCTCGACGACGATCTCGACGCCCACCGCCTTGCCGCCCTCGACGAGGATGCGGGTGGTCCGCGCGCCGGTGAGGCAGGTGAGGTTCGGCCGGTTCAGCGCCGGATAGAGGTAGGCGCGCGCCGCGCTCCAGCGCTCGCCCTTGTGGATGGTGAGCTGGTAGGGGCCCCAGCCTTCCTGCTGGTAGCCGTTGAAGTCCCGGGTGACCGGGAAGCCGGCCTCGGCGCCGGCGTCGATCGCGGCCTTGTAGATCGGGTTAGGCGATGCCGCCTTGGAGACGTGCAGCGGGCCCTGCCCGCCGTGCCAATCGTCGCCGCCGCCCTCGAGGCTCTCCGAGCGCTTGAAATAGGGCAGCACGTCGGCGTAGCCCCAGCCGCCGAGGCCCATCTGGCGCCACTGGTCGTAGTCGCGCGCGTGGCCGCGGATGTAGATCATGCCGTTGATCGACGACGAGCCGCCCCAGCCCTTGCCGCGCGGCCACCAGAGCTTGCGGTTGTCGAGGTTGGGCTCGGCCTCGGTCCAGAAGCCCCAGTTGTAGGGGCCCTGCTTGCCGATCAGGCCGCCGACGCCCGCCGGCATGGTCACCATCAGCGACTTGTCCTTGCCGCCGGCCTCGAGCAGCAGGACCTTCGTCGCGCCGTCCTCGGTGAGGCGATTGGCCAGCACGCAGCCCGCGGAGCCAGCGCCGATGATGATGTAGTCGTAGCGGTCGGCCACGGCCGCCTCCCCTTAACGTCGTTCAGTTGGCGGCAAACTGACAAAGGGCGCGGGGCCGCACAAGGGTGGCGCCGGAGAAAAATGACGCATGCGTCACCTTCCGTGAGGTCAGCCCCGTCGCCTCACGCCAGGCCGAGGAAGAGGATCGCCAGCAGGAAGAACGTCAGCGCGATCGACGAGAAGACCAGCAGGAAGAACGTCCGCCACAGCGCCGAGAAGGTGCGCAGGCCGTAGGCGCCCTTCAGCTGGTAGAACATGTGCGTGGGTACGATGAAGAGCGCCGTGGCGAACGACAGCGCTCCGATGGCCCCGCCGACCCGTCCCAGCGCGGCCACCACCATGACCAGCAGCGACATGAACGTCAGGGAGTAGAGGACGAACACTCCGTGGTCGTAGAGCGTGAAGCCGCGCTTCCAGAGGAACAGCAGCGCCACGAACGGGATCGAGATGGGGATCAGCAGGAATGAGAATTTGTAGAAGGTCTGCTGCAGCTTGTAGATCGCGAGCTCGGGGTTCTCGATCTTCTTCTGGATCTTCTCGTCCAACTTCTTCGAGCCCGTCGAGATGCCGAGCTGCCCTTTCCCCTCGGCCTCCAGCTCCTTCGCGATCTCGTCGATGGGCGCGCCGTTGCCCTTGCCGATCCGGCCCTTCGCGCGCTCCACGTTCTTCTCGGCAAGCTCCACGGCCGCCTGGGCCGCGGCGCGGGCGGCGGGCGAGGCGTCCTTGAGCGCGGCGCGGGCGTTGGCCAGATCGGTGTTGCGCCGCGCCAGATCGGCGGTCGCCACCGCCTGCTCGCCGATCTCGGACTCCCTCGGCTCCGGCGCGTAGCTGAGCAGCATGAACATGACGAAGACGGTGAACAGGAACATCGCCAGCGGCGAGACGTAGCGGGTCCGCTTGCCCAGGCACCAGTCGCGGGTCAGCTGGCCCGGCCGGAACACCAGCCTGGGCAGCGTGCGCCAGGCGCGGCTGTCAAAGTGCATCACCCCATGCAGCAGCTCTTCGCCCAGGTGCAGGAGCGTGCGGTGCACGTGGCTGGCGTTGCCGCAGTTGTGGCAGAACCGGCCGATGGTCTCGGTCCCGCAGTCGGCGCAGGCGTTGTGAGCCTCGCCGGCCTTCCCCGTAGGCTTCTCGAAGGTCGAGGCGACCAGACCGCCCGTCGCCGCGCCGCCGACCGCTTCCAGGTCCACCATCACCAACCCCCGTCACAGGGGGCGGAATGTGACGAGATTGGCGGAGGCGGACAAGGCCGCCCCGCCGCTCCGGTGTGTCAGCCGAAGAGGAAGTCGCCCGATCCCAGGGTGTAGCCGTTGGCGAGCTTGAGGATCTCGGTTTGGCCCGTGACGCCGTCGCGGATGACCCAGTCGGTGGTGCTGCCTGCGACCTTGGTGATCGTCGAGCCCGCGCCGTAGCCGGTCAGCTGGATGAGGTCGTCCGAGGCGAAGTCCGTGATCGTGTCGCCCGCCGCCTCGCCCTTGGCGAAGACGAAGCGGTCGGCGCCCGAGCCGCCGCTCAGCTTGTCGGCGCCCGTCCCGCCGCGCAGGGTGTCGGCGCCCGCGTAGCCGGAGATGATGTCGACGCCGGCCAAGCCGCTGAGCGAGTTGGCGCCGCCG
>NZ_DASWTE010000039.1:0-30731 GCF_036402295.1 Phenylobacterium sp. | reverse complement strand
CGGCGGCGCCAACTCGCTCAGCGGCTTGGCCGGCGTCGACATCATCTCCGGCTACGCGGGCGCCGACACCCTGCGCGGCGGGACGGGCGCCGACAAGCTGAGCGGCGGCTCGGGCGCCGACCGCTTCGTCTTCGCCAAGGGGGAGGCGGCGGGCGACAGGATCACGGACTTCGGCGCCGACGACCTCATCCAGCTGACCGGCTACGGCGCGGGCTCGACCATCACGAGGGTCGCCGGCAGCACCACCGACTGGGTCATCACCGACGGCGTCACCCACACGACCGAGGTCCTGAAGCTCGCCAACGGCTACACCCTGGGATCGGGCGACTTCCTCTTCGGCTGACACACCTGAGCAGCGGGGCGCTGACCGAGACGCGCATGGCTCAATTCTTGATCTTCTCCCACTTGTAGGGCTCGTCCTCGCCCTTGCGGAACGTCCCCAGGAGGTCGAGTTTCCCGTCGCCGTCTGTGTCGTAGAGTCCCGTCTCGGGTGAGCCGTCACGGTTCTTGTCGACGAGGATGGTGTCGATCTCGCGATCCCTGTCGGTGTCGAGCATCGTCAGCACCGCCTCGCGCTTGCTGTCGGGGATCACGACCGTGTAGTCGCCCTCGTCGTCGCAGTCGGAGTCGATCATGTATTCGACGCCGACCGGATCCTTGGACGGGCGGCTGTCGATCTCTGCTTCCTTGCAGACCCCGCCCGGGGCGTTCGAGCGCTTGGTCGCCGTGCGATCGGCCGTGCTCGCGAGGAGCGCCTTCACGTCGTCAGCCGACACGGCGAAATTCAGCGCCTCGCCCTCTGTCTTGAAGCTGTTGATGCCGATCACCTCGAGCTCTTCGTTCAGCAGCGGGCCGCCGGAGTTGCCGGGATTGATGGGGGTTTGCGTCTGGATGACCGTCGCCTTGTGCTCGAAACGGTCGCCCGTCGCCGTCCAGGCGTAGTCGCGGCGCACCTGGCTCACAATGCCGCGCGTGTAGGTCCAGGATTCGCCGGTCGGGTGTCCGATCGCGTGAACGTCGGCCCCGACCCGCACCGCCTCGACGGCGCCGAGGGCAAGGGGCTTGATGGCGGCAGGCAGGCCGTCGACCTGCACGAGAGCCAGGTCGGCCACTTCGTCGCGCCGCAGCACCCGGGCCTTGTGGATCTCCGCCTTCTCAAGCGACGCGCCTTCCTGGGCCGGCTTGTAGATGATCCCGACCGTCTCGAAGTCGCCGGTCACGTGCAGGTTGGTGATGATCCGACCGTCGGCGCTCACCACCACGCCGGAGCCGACACCCGCCGACGTCACGACCAGCACGACCGACGGCGAAGCCTGCTCATAGACCTTGGTTTCCGCGGCGCCGCGGGTGACGGCGCGGCCCTCCGGTTTGAGCCCGCCGAGGGTTTGGCCGTACCGCCTGACCGCGGCGCCGGAGCGGAGGGCGGCCGACCCGGCGTCCAGTGACGGCGCCACCGCGGCGCGCGCCGGCTTCCGCGCGCCGTGGGCCTGGGCGGCCGGCAGCCCCAGGTAGTCTTCCGGCGGGGCGGCTTGCGCATATGATGTCGCGGCCAAGCTTGCGGCGAGCGCGGTGATTCGGAGCCTTTTCATGGCCTTAGGTTCCCCCTCCGGATGTCGGCAGAGAAGCCTAGCTTTGCTGGGAGTCGCGGCAACCCTCTTTCTCGTCGGAGTTGCGCCAGCCTCGGCCCAACCCTCGGACGAGCAGGTCGCCGCGGCGGGGCGGCTCTTCCTGAACGGCCAGGGCCTCACGGCGCGCGCTCAACTCGCCAACCTTGCAGACGCCCAGCACGCCGACCCGGCGGCGCGTGCGCGCACACTCGTGACCCTTCTTGAGATCTGTCGCCGCATGCAGGCGAACGCGTGCCTGGCCGAGCGGACCCAGGCCTACGTCGACGCCGTCACGGCGTCGCGGTCAGCGGACCCGGCCGCCCTGATGCTGCAAGCCCTGGAGGTCGATTACTGGGTCAACGCCGCCCGGCTCGCGGCCGGCTCCAGGCCGGCGCTCGCCGAGGCGCTGGGCGACAAGGCCTGGGGCGTGGATACACCGGAGGCGGGCGTGCTCTATCTGCGGCGGCGAGCGCTGCGGACAAACATTTTGCTGGCCGGCGGCTCGCAGGAGGCGGCGGAGCGGGCGGCCGGCGAGGTGCTCGCGATCGCCGGCTCGGCGACAGCGCCGGGCCACGCCCCGCATGAGGTGGCCACCGTGCTGGCCGACGTGCTGGCGACCCTCGTGGAGTTGGGCGCATACGAGCGCGCCCACGGCCTCCACGCCGCGAGCGCGCCGTTCATCGTCGCCTTCCTCCCGCCCCGGACGCCGGAGGCCGTGATGTTCCACCGGACCGCGGCCATCCTGCTGGAGGCGGTGGACGACGGGGAGGGGTCGGCGCGGGAGACCGACGCCGTCCTGGCGGGCCTGGCGACGCTGGAGCTCGATCCGGACACGCGGGCGTGGCTCGCCGGCTGGGCGCTGAGCCAGAAGGCGGCGCTCTGCCGCGAGGCCCCTGATTGCGGCGTCCGCGCCCTGGCCGAACATCCGCTGGCCGATCTCTACAAGCTGCCCGGTCGCAAGCCCGCAAACCTCGACGAGTTGGCCTATCTGGCCGCCCGAGCCGTCGCCGCGCAGAGGGCCAGACAGCCCGACGCTGTGGCGGCCGCGGCGTTGAGCGGGCCGCTCGGTTTCCGGCCCGAACCCGAGTATCGCGCGGGCGTGGACGCCTACCGCCTGGCCGGCCAGGCGATGGCCAGGCCGCCCGGGCCGAAGAAGACCCAGGCCCTCGTCCAGCTCGGCGGGCGCGTGCGCGCCGCGACCTCGGCCACGACCGCCACCTCCCTGCCCGGATCCTGGTACCGGCCAGGGGTCTTCGACAACCTGCTGATCGGGCTGTCGCTGATCCCCGTCGCCCGCCAGGCCGCCGACCCCGAGACGGCGTTCGCCCTCGTCCAGCTCGCGAGCCGCTCAGGCCCCGGCTTCGACGCCGACGCCATGACGCTGCTGGCGTCGGCGCGCGACCCCGACCAACGGCGCATGGCGCACGATGGCCTGCGGCTGCGGGCGCGGCGGGACCGGCTGGAACAGGCCTCGATCATGGAGATGATCCGGCGCATGGGCTCACCTGTCGCGGGACCGAGGTTCGGCTACGACACCGCCCGCCTGGCCGAGCTCGCCGAGCTGAATGCGCGGCTCGCGGTCTCCGACAAGGCGCTCGTGCAGGCGGGCCTCGCGACCTCCGGCCCCAACCTCGTCAGCCTCCGGAAGCTGCGCAGCGTCCTCGGCCCGGACGAGGCCGCACTGGCCTACGCGCCGGTTGGAAGCCAGTTCGTCTACGCCTGCGTCCGCCGTGAGGGGATGACGGTCGTGACCGCCCGTCCGGACACCAGCCGCGTCAGCCTGGACGCCCGGCTCCTCGAAGCCGCGCTGTCGGCGACGCATGCGCCGGACGACACGGCCGACAGCCAGTTCCCCGTCGCCGCGGCGGTGCGGCTCTACGATGTCCTCCTGCGGCCATTTGAGCCCTGCCTGAAACCCGGGGATCGCGTGGCCTGGCTGTCACCGATGGTCAGCGTGGGCGGGCTGCCGCTTGCCGCCCTGCTGCCGCGCGCCCCGCCCCGCCGCGGCGACGGCTACGACCTCGCCGCGGCCGAGTGGTTCGTGCGCTCCCACGCCGTGAGCTTCGCCGGCTCCGCCAGCGCGCTGGTCGCGGCGCGCTCGGCCCGGCCTCGCCCGCCGGCCCGCGAGTTCCTGGGCGTCGGAGATCCCGTCCTGGACGGCGCCGAGGCCGAGGACGTGCGCAAGGCGGGGCTGGGCCCCTTGCCCGAAACCGCAGCCGAGCTGGCGGCGTCCGCGCGTCCCTTCCGGACGGCGCAGATCCTGACCGGCGCGGCCGCCACTGAGGCGCGGGTGCGCGAGGCGCTCGCCCCCGGCGCGCGGCTGATCTCATTCGCGACGCACGGCGTCATGCGAGGCGAGGTCGAACACGTGTCCGAGCCGGCGCTGGTGCTGACGCCCTCCGGCGGCCCTGACCACGACGGCTTCCTCACCGCCTCGGAAATCGCCGACCTGGACCTGCCCGCGGACTTCGTGGCGCTTTCGGCCTGCAACTCGGCCAACCTCAGCTTCACCCGCATCGCGCAGGACCTGCCGGCCCTCAGTTCGGCCTTCGCCCAGGCCGGCGCGCGAGGCGTGCTGGGTACACTGTGGTCCGTGAACTCCGAGACAGGGGCAGCCGTTGTCGCGGACCTGTTCGAGCGACTCGGCGCCGCTGAAACGGCGAGCCCGGCCCTTGCTCTCGCGCAGGCCCAACGGGCCTACCTGGCCGCGCCGCCCAGCCGCGCCCGTCTGCATCCGCGCTTCTGGGCGCCCTTCGTCATCCTGGGCGACGGGGCCGGCGGCCCCTAGGCGTCCTCCGCCTCGACCCCGACTTCGGCCAGCACCTCGTCGGTGTGCTCGCCCAGCTTGGGCGGGTGGCGGCGCAGGTTCGCGGGCGAGGCGGCGAACTTCACCGGCGGCTTCATCAGCCGGTAGCGCCCGATCTCGGGGTGCTCGTACTCCTGGAAGAACTCCACCGCGTTCAAGTGCGGGTCGTCGGCCAGGTCGTCCAGGGTGTTGGTCTTCACCACCGGGATCGACAGGGGCTTGAGGATATCCAGCCACTCCTGGGTCGTCTTGGTCGCCGCGGCCTCCTCGATCATGCCGTAGAGCTCGCGGGTGTGCTTGGCCCGGGTGGCGTAGTCGGCGAAGCGCGGGTCGGACTTCACCTGCTCGCCGAAGCCGGCGGCGTCGAAGAACTGGTCCCACTGCCGGTCGGTGTAGGGCAGGAGGCCGATGTAGCCGTCCTTGGTCCTGAACGGCTTGCGGTTCGGGTTGACCACCCGCTGGTAGCCCCACTGCCCGGTCGGCGGCTCGAAGGTGTGGTCGTAGAGGTGCTCGACCAGCAGGAAGCTCGTCACGCACTCGAACATCGGCACTTCCACGAACTGGCCCTGGCCGGTGCGCGCCTTGTGCAGCAGGGCGGCGGTGACGGCCTGCGACAGGAAGAGGCCCGAGACCTTGTCGGCCACCAGGGTCGGCAGGATGCGCGGGACCGGGTTGCCGTCGGTGCGCGGCAGGATGTCGGCCATGCCCGAGGCCGACTGGATCAGGTCGTCATAGGCCGGCTCACCGGCGTAGGGGCCGTCCGAGCCGTATCCGGCGGCGTGGACGAAGATGATGTCGGGCTTGATCGCCGCCACGTCCTCGTAGCTGAGGCCCAGCCGCTTCATGCCCTCGTAGCGCACCGACGAGGCCAGCACGTCGCACGAGCGGATGATCTTGCGTAGCGCCCGCTTGCCGGCCTCGGACTTCATGTCGAGCAGGATCGAGCGCTTGTTGCGGTTGATGGTGAGGAAGATCGGGCCCATGCCGCGCGGGGCGCCCTCGGGCAGGTGGCCGGCCCAGCGCATGATGTCGCCGCCGTCGCCGCGGCCCGAGCCGGGGTCCTCCAGCTTGATCACGTCGGCCCCCTGGTCGGCCAGGATCTGGGTGCCGTAGGCGCCGTTCACGACGCTGGTCAGGTCCAGGATGCGGATGCCGCTCAAGGGGCCGGTGGGCTTCTCGGCGAAGGTCTTGACGGTCATCGGCATCCTCTCACGCGTGTTCCAGCCTTTGGATCATCGCCTGGAGATCGGCAACGATCGCGTCCTGTTTGTCCTCGAGGCGCGGCACGGTCCCGGCCACGCCGACCGCCGACACCCGTCCGAACGGCCCTTTGGGCAGCGCCGCCCCGATGATGCCCACCCCGGGCGAGATGGCGTTCCTGGAGAAGGCGTAGCCGCGGGCGCGGACTTCACCCACCCGGGCCATCAGCTCCTCGCGCGACTGTACGCCACCTTCCCCAGCGGCATTGATACGCCGCCGCAGCCGCTCGATCTCGGCGTCGGTCTTACCGGAAAGCAGCACCAGGCCGAGGCCGGACCGGGCGAGCGGCCGCAGCGTTCCTGGCGGCAGGCGGACCTGCACGGCATCGCTTGAATGGATCAGGTGGACGTACTGCGCGTGCAGGTCGCTCTGCACCGCGAGTATGACCGTCTCGGCCGTCTTGCGCTGCAGGTCCTCCAGCGCGGGCAAGAGCTGGCCGTCGCCGAACAGGGCGCCCGGCACCCAGGCGCCGAGGACTGCGATCCGCATGGTGGGGAAGTAGGTGCGCCGCTCGCGGTCGTAGTCGAGGTAGCCCAGTTGGACGAGCGACTTCATCAGCGCCGAGCCCGATGAGGTGGGGTAGCCCAGCTCGTCCAGGATCTCCTTCAGCGCCAAGGGCCGGCGATGGCGCGCGAAGACCTCGAGGATCTCCAGCGCCCGCTGCGCCGACTTGACCGCACCCTCCGCCACGAAACCCAGGTCCCTACGTCAATGATCCACATATGTGGAAATTGTATCCACATATGGGCGAAACTCGTCGGAGCTAGTATCCCGTCGCGCGGGCCTGTTCAATGGCCGCCAACGAGGACGGGGAAGCGCCATGGACTTCGAACTCTCCGAAGAGCACCGGATGCTCCGGGACCTCGTGCAGAAGTTCGTGCGCGACGAGTTGATGCCGCTGGAGGCCGGCGTCATGCAGCGCGAGGCCGAGGGCAAGGGCCTGGGCCTCGATCCCGCCGACCACGTCCGCCTCGACAAGAAGGCCCACGAGCTCGGCCTGTTCGGCCTGGACGCGCCGGAAGATGTCGGCGGGTCTGACCTGCCGATGACCGCCATGGTCGGCGTCGAGGAGGAGATCGGCCGCTGCGTCACGCCCTACACCCTGCCGCCGGATAGCCCGAACCTGCGCATGCTGATGCAGACGGTGAACGACCGGCAGCGCGACGCCTACCTCGCCCCCTACGTCGCCGGTAAGACCGTCTCGGCCATCGGTATTTCCGAGCCGGGCGCCGGGTCCGACCCCGCCGCAATGACCACCCGCGCCGTCCGCGACGGCGACGACTGGGTCATAAATGGCAGAAAAATATGGATTTCTCGCGCCGCCGACGCCGACTTCACCATCCTGATGGCGGTGACCGACGTGGAGAAGAAGGCCCGCGGCGGGATCACGGCCTTCCTGGTCGACAAGGGGACGCCGGGCTTCAACGTGCTGCGGCGGATCCCGATGGTGGGCGGGGCCTACACCTACGAGGTGGCGCTGGAGGACTGCCGGGTCGAGAGCTGGAAGCTGCTGGGCCAGGAGGGCGCGGGGTTCGCGCCCATGCAGACCCGGCTGGGCACCCGGCGCATCCAGATGGCGGCCTGGTCCGTGGGCATGGCCCAGCGGGCGATGGAGATGGTCATCGAGTACGCCCCGCAGCGGAAGACCTTCGGCGTGCCCCTTTCCGAGCGCCAGGCGATCCAGTTCTGGGTGGCCGAGGCGGCGACCAAGATCCACGCCGCGCGGCTGATGACCTACGACTGCGCCTGGAAGCTGGACAACGGCCGCGACGTCCGCTCCGAGATCAGCATGATCAAGTGGTACGCCACCGAGATGGCCTACGAAACCGTGGACCGCGCCATGCAGGCGTTCGGCGCCATGGGTATGACCAAGGAACTACCGCTGCAGCTCATGCAGGCGAAGCTGCGCACGATGCGGATCTACGATGGCCCTACGGAGGTCCATAAGTGGGTCGTGGCCAGGAACCTGTTGGGGACGAGACGATGAAGACGCAGTTCGGCGACCATGTGAGCGTCGCGATGGATGGCCACGTGGCCGTGGTCACCCTGAACCGGCCGCCGCACAACTTCGTCTCGGTGGAGTTCATGCGCGACCTGGCCGACGCCTGCGACGCCGTCGACGGCAACCCGGATGCACGGGCCATCGTGCTGCAGGCCGAGGGCAAGAGCTTCTCCGCCGGCGCCGACTTCGCCTCCCCGAACGACCGGGTGGCATCGGGCATGGAGGGGATCAACGCCCTCTATGTGGAGGCGGTCAGGCTCTACTCGGTGGCGACGCCGATGGTCGCGGCGGTGCAGGGCGCGGCGATCGGCGCGGGCCTGGGCCTGGCGCTGGTGGCCGACTTCCGGGTCGTGAGCCCCGAGGCGCGCTTCTCGGCCAACTTCGTGAAGCTGGGCTTCCACCCCGGCTTCGGGATCACCTATGCCCTGCCCCGCATCGTCGGTGAGCAGAAGGCGGCGCTGATGATGCTGACCGGCCGCCGCATCAAGGGCGACGAGGCGCTGGCCTGGGGCCTCGCCGACGAGCTGGTCGCGCCGGACGAGCTGCGCCCCGCGGCCCTGCGCCTGGCCGCCGAGATCGCCGAGAACGCGCCCCTGGCCGTGGTCGAGACGCGCAAGACCCTGCGCGAGGGCCTGGCCGCCGCCATCAAGGCGCGGACCGACATCGAGCACACCAAGCAGAGCGTGCTGCGCGCCACCGAGGACTTCCAGGAGGGCGTCCGTTCGGTGGCCGAGCGGCGGCCCGGGAACTTCGCAGGCCGCTGAACGTGGCCGCGCGGGCCCTCGTCGCAGCGTTCCTCCTGGCGATGGCCTCCCCGGCCGTCGCCGAGGACCAGGTCGAGGTGCGTACACGCTCCGACGCCGTCGGCGACGTCTACCGGTTCCGCTCGGACAGCCGCTACGCCGAAGCCTCGGCGGGCGGCAAAGCCAGCCAGAGCAACAGCCAGGTCTTCGAGATCGAGGTGCTGGGGGTCGCGCCCGAGGGGCTGAGGCTGCGCTACACGCTGAAGGAAGCGACCCTCAGCGACACATCGGGTCCGGCGATGGCGACGGCGATGAAGGCGCTGATCGGCGTGCCGCTGGAGTTCCGGGTGCGCTCGGACGGCATGCTGAGCGCCCTCGACAACTGGGCCGACTACAAGGCCCGCGTCCTGGCGGCGGTGGACGCGAGCCTTCCGGCCGGCGATCCGATCCGCAACACCTACCACCAGCGCTTCGGCCAGGAGCCGATCAACGCCGCCGAGGACATGGTTCTGGCCGACGTGCGGCTGATGGCCGTCATGGAGCCGCGCGGCCCGGTCATACTCGGTATGTCCGACGTCGTGGACAACCGCCGCCGCCCGCCGGGCCGGGCGCTCTCGACGGTCTCCGTGACCAAACCGGGCTGCGAGCTGCGGCTGGTTCGCGCCAGCGCCTCGCGGACGCCGGGCGTCGTGCAGGACCTGACCACCGAGGCGACCGTTTCGGTGCGCGACGGCCGGATCCTGTCGCTCACCCAGCGGCGCGCCGACCGCGCCGGCGGCGAGTCGAGCGAGGAGCAGGTGACCATCCGGCGCATCTCGGCCGCGCCGGGCTGCTAGCCTTCCGAAAACCGCAGCGCCGCTTCGCGCTCGCACTCGGCGGCGAGTTCCTTGCAGAGCATAGACAGGATCACCAGGGCGCGGCCCTCGACGTCCGCGGCCTCGGCGCCGGCGTGCCAGTCGACCGACATGTCGATGGCGAGCTCGGGGACCAGTTCGTTGCGAGCCACGACCGTCACCAGGGCGGAGCCCGGGTCGCCCGGCTGGGCCTCGGCCGTGACGGTCCAGCGGAACTGTCCCGGCCCCTCGCTCATAGCCGTTCCATCTGCTCAAGCTGGCGCGCCGCGCCGACGATCGCCGGGTAGGGGTGCAGGACGAGATAGGTGGGGATGTCGTGGACGTAGTCGGAGAGCCGGCCCTTGTCCTCGAAGCGCTGACGGAACGCGCCGGTCGCCAGCTTCTCGGCGATGCGGGGCGCGATGCCGCCCGAAACGAACACCCCGCCGCGGGCGCCGAAGGTGAGCGCGAGATCGCCCGCCACGGAGCCCAGGATGCGGCCGAAGCGGTCGATGGTGGCCGCGGCCAGGGGATCGCCCACCATGCCCTCGGTGGTCACCGCTGCTTCGTCCGGCAGCGGCGCCGGCTGGCCCTGCAGTTCGGCCAGGATCGTATAGAGGTCATAGAGCCCCTGGCCCGACAGGATGCGCTCGATCGAGACGCGGCCGTACTTGGCCGCCAGCCGCTTCAGGATCTCGACCTCGACCTCGTCGGCCGGCGCGAAGCCCGCGTGGCCGCCTTCGGTGGAGATCGGCAGGTCGCCGCGCTCGCTGCGCGCCAGCCCCGCGACGCCGAAGCCCGTGCCCGCGCCCAGTGCAAGCATCGGGCACTCCCGCGAGCCGCGCGGCAGCGCTGGGCCCAGCGCGCGCAGGTCGGGTCCCTCGAGCAGCGGGCAGGCCAGGGCCTGGGCCGCGAAGTCGTTGATCAGCTCGACGGCCTCGAACTCGAAGTGGGCCAGGAGATCGCCCTCGGACACCACCCAGTCGAGGTTGGTGAACTCGATCTCGCCGTCGACCACAGGGCCGGCCACGGCCAGCACCGCCCGCGGCGGCCGCTTCTTGCCCGCCGTGGTCTCGATGTACTCGGCGACGATGTCGGCGAGGCTCGCGTAGTCCTTGCAGGGAAAGGTGCGCGGATTGCGGATGTGGCCCTGGCCGTCCACCAGCGCCAGGCGCGCGTTGGTGCCGCCGACGTCACCGACCAGACCGACCCATTGCGAACGCATCACGCGGCCTCGAACAGGGCGCAGGCGCCGGTGTCGGCCGGGCCCGCGGCGCGGCGCATCCAGCCGAACAGCTCGCGGCCATACCCGTGGTCGGCCGGCGGTACGGCCGCCCGCTCCCGACCCATCAGCTCGCGAGTATCGACCTTGATCTCAAGGGCGCCGGCCTCGGCGTCCAGGCGGATCACGTCGCCGGTGCGGACGTAGGCGAGCGGCCCGCCGCACGCCGCCTCGGGCGTCATGTGGATGGCCGCCGGCACCTTGCCGCTGGCGCCGCTCATCCGGCCGTCGGTGACCAGCGCCACCTTGAAGCCCTTGTCCTGCAGCACGCTCAGGGTGGGCGTCAGCGAGTGCAGCTCGGGCATGCCGTTGGCCTGCGGGCCCTGGAAGCGGACCACGGCGATGAAGTCGCGGGAGAGCTCGCCGCGCTTGTGCGCCGCCAACAGCTCGTCCTGGTCCTCGAAGACGATGGCCGGCGCCTCGACAATGCGGTGCTCGGGCTTCACCGCCGAGGTCTTGATGACGCCGCGGCCCAGCGGACCGGTCAGCAGGCGCATGCCCCCCTCGGCCTGGAACGGGTCGTCCACCGGCCGCAGGATGTCGCGGTCGAGGCTGGCGGCCGGACCGTCGCGCCAGACCAGCTTGCCGTCCTCCAGGAACGGCTCCTGCTGGTAGCGCCGAAAGCCCTGGCCGGCCACCGTCACCACGTCGTCGTGCACGAGACCCGCGTCCAGCAGGGTGCGGGTGACGAACGACATGCCGCCGGCCGCGTGGAACGCGTTCACGTCCTCGGACCCGTTCGGATAGACCCGTGCGATCAGTGGGGTCACGCGGGAGAGGTCGTTGAAGTCCTCCCAGGTGATGTGGATGCCGGCCGCCCGGGCCATGGCGAGGATGTGCAGGGTGTGGTTGGTCGAGCCGCCGGTGGCCAAGAGGCCCGCGATGGCGTTGACCAGGCTCTTCTCGTCGATCACCGCCGAGAACGGGGTGTAGGCGTTGCCGCCGTCGCGGATCTCGATCGCCCGCTTGGGCGCGGCCGCTGTGAGCGCGTCACGGAGCGGGGTGTTCGGGCTGACGAAGGCCGCGCCCGGCAGGTGCAACCCGGTCATCTCCATCATCATCTGGTTCGAGTTGGCCGTGCCATAGAACGTGCAGGTGCCGGGGCCGTGGTAGCTCTTCATCTCCGAGGTGAGGAGCTCGTCCCGCGTGGCCTTGCCCTCGGCGTAGAGCGCGCGGACGCGGGCCTTCTCGGCGTTGGAGATGCCGCTGGTCATCGGGCCGCCCGGCACGAAAATCGTCGGCAGGTGGCCGAAGGCGGCCGCGCCGATGAACAGGCCCGGCACGATCTTGTCGCAGATGCCCAGCATCAGCGCGGCGTCGAAGGCGTCGTGGGTCAGCGCCACCGCGGTCGACATGGCGATCACGTCGCGGCTGAACAGCGACAGCTCCATGCCGGGCCGGCCTTGCGTGACGCCGTCGCACATCGCGGGCACGCCGCCGGCGAACTGGGCGGTGGCCTCCACCTCGTGAGCGGCCTGACGGATGATGTCCGGGAAGCGCTCGTACGGCTGATGGGCCGAGAGCATGTCGTTGTACGACGAGACGATGGCCACGTTGGGCGCGGTCGGGTCGCGCATGCGCTGCTTGTCACCCTCGGGCGAAGCGGCGAAGGCGTGGGCCCAGTTGGCGCAGCTGAGCTTGCCGCGGCCGGGGCCGGCGTCGCGCGCGGCCTCCATCCGCTCCAGGTAGTCTGTGCGGGTCTCGCGACTGCGCTCGACGATCCGCTCGGTGACCTCGGCGGTGACAGGATGCATGGACTTCAACCTCCGTCCGGGGTCCAGAAGATGCGGATAGGCGCCTTGGATTGCGAGATCAGCCGGCCGACCGGCAGGTCTTCGCCCGCCAGGGCCCGCTGAACGACCCCGCGCTTAGTCTCCCCGGCGATCAAAAGAAAGATGGCCCGCGCATCGACGAGCGCGCGCAGGGTGAGGGTGATGCGCGCAACCGGCGGCTTGCCGAGGCCTGCGGGCACGGGGCGCGTGAGGTCGGAGGTGCTGAGCGCGTCCTCCAGTCCGGGGTCGCCAGGGATCAGCGAGGCGATGTGGCCGTCCTCGCCCATGCCCAGCATGACCGCGTCGAACGGCAGCAGCGCCGCCAGCGCCGCTGACTCGGGTTCGGGCCACAGGGCCAGCAAGTGCGCCCGCCGGCCGCCGCGCTGGCCCAGCCGCTCGCGCACGAGCTTCGCATTGGACGCAGGATCGTCAGGCTCCACACAGCGCTCGTCCGAAAGGGTGACGATCACGCGGTTCCAGTCGAGGTCGGCGTCGGCGAGACGGTCGTAGACCGGACCGGGCGAGCGGCCGCCCGTCGCCACCAGGCCGGCGCGGCCGCGCAACCGCAGCGCCTCGGCCAGGCGGGCCGACACGGCGTGGCTCGCGGCTTCCGCCAGGGCGTCAGCCGTCGGATAAGTCTCGATCATGCGCGCCTCATAACGCGCCGCCACGCCATGCGGCGCCAGAATTCGCGTTGCTGTGGAACTTCCACGCCCCGGCCCGCGTCCTACTCAAGGATGTCAGGCGCCGCGATCGGGACGCGTGCGGCCTTCCTCGGAGTCTGTGATGCGTATTGCCCAGGTCACCCCCCTGTATGAAGCCGTTCCGCCCCGCCTCTACGGCGGGACCGAGCGCGTGGTGGCCCATCTCACCGACGCGCTGGTTGCGCTGGGCCACGACGTGACCCTGTTCGCCAGCGCCGAAGCCCGGACGAACGCGACGCTGGCTTCGGTGCGCGACCAGGCGATCCGGCTCGACCCGGCCCCGTTCAAGTCGGACCTCGCGGCCCACCTGCACCAGCTCGCCGAAGTGCGCCGCCGCGCCCCTGAGTTCGACGTGATCCATTTCCACACCGACATGCTGCAGTTCCCGATGTTCGAGGACCTGGCCGGGCGCACGCTGACGACGCTGCACGGCCGGCTCGACCTGAAGGACCTGCCCGAGGTCTACCGTCGCTGGCGGCAGTTCCCACTGGTCTCGATCAGCGACAGCCAGCGTGCGCCGCTGCCGGGGGCCAATTGGGCCGCAACGGTGCACCACGGCATGAACGCCGACCTCTTCCGGTTCAGCGCGGTCTCACGTGGCTACCTGGCCTTTCTCGGCCGGATCTCGCCCGAGAAGCGGCCCGACCGGGCGGTCGCCATAGCGGCGGCGTCGGGCCGGCGATTGCGCGTGGCGGCCAAGGTGGACAATGCCGACCGGGCCTACTTCGAGGACCACATCGAGCCGCTCATGCGCGAACCCCTCGTCGAGTACGTGGGCGAGATCGGCGACGCGGAGAAATCGGACTTCCTGGGCGGCGCCGATGCGCTTCTGTTCCCCATCGACTGGCCCGAGCCTTTCGGCCTGGTGATGATCGAGGCCATGGCGTGCGGCACGCCGGTGATCGCCTGGGCCAACGGCTCGGTGCCGGAGGTGGTCGAGGATGGGCTCACGGGCTTCATCGTCCGTTCCGAGGCCGAGGCCGTCTCCGCGGTCGCGCGTCTGCCCAGGCTGGACCGGCGCGCGATCCGGGCCCGTTTCGAGGAGCGCTTCTCGGCGCTGGCCATGGCCCGGCGCTACCTCGAGATCTACGAACGGCTGCCTCAAGCCGCACAACCGCTGACGGAGGCCGCCTGACCCACCAGACACAGGACCGTCGATGAACGACCTGGCGCCTTCCCACGACGCCCCCGTCGAGTGGGGCGAGATCGAGGAACCACGCGTTCCCCAGCGGCTCTATGCGCTCAAGGACCGTGACACCTTCATCGTCGCCGACAGCCACGGCGACATCGTCGGCGCGGCGGACGGCCTGTTCCACGACGACACCCGCATCCTGTCGCGGTGGGAGCTGATCCTGGGCGACCGCTCGCCCACCTTGCTGTCGGGCGCCGTCGGGCAGGACAACGTCTATTTCACCTCGCACGGCCTCAACCGCGCGATCCCGGCGCCCGGCGGGCCAGGCATGCCGCCCGGCGTTGTGCACCTGGAGCGCAAGCGCTTCCTCTGGGACGAGCGGCTGTATGAGCGTATCCGCCTCACCAACTATGCGCCCGAGGTCACCGACCTGCCGCTGGCCTTCCGCTTCGAGGCGGACTTCCGCGACATGTTCGAGGTGCGCGGGGCCCGGCGGCGGCGGCGCGGCGAGCTCTTCCCGCCCGAGGTGCTAGGGCAGTCGGTGTGCTTCCGCTACGAGGGGCTGGACGGCGTGGGCCGCACCAGCGCCGTCGCGTTTTCGGAGACGCCAGACGAGATCGGCCCGGCCGAAGCCCTCTTCCGCGTCTCGCTCGGCACCGAGGCCCGCCGCGAGCTCTATATCGAGGTGGGCGACGAGGCGAACGAACCCCCCTCGCGCGAACGCTACCGGGCCGCGGCGGCCCGCGCGCGCTTCGCCATGCGCGAACGCCGCCGGAACGGCGCGCGGATCAGCACCAACGGGCGGCTGTTCAACGCCTGGATCGACAAGTCCCGCGCCGACCTCGCGCTGCTCACAACGCCCATGCCGACCGGACCCTATCCATACGCGGGCATCCCCTGGTTCTCGACCGCTTTTGGCCGCGACGGGATCATCACCGCCTGGCAAATCCTGTGGTTCGAGCCGGCGCTGGCGAAGGGCGTGCTCTCGTACCTGGCCTCGTGGCAGGCCCAGGAGAGCTCGGCGTTCCAGGACTCCGAGCCCGGCAAGATCATGCACGAGACCCGCCGGGGCGAGATGGCCTCGCTCGGCGAAGTGCCGTTCGGCCGCTACTACGGCGGCGTCGACACCACGCCGCTTTTCGTGGCGCTGGCGGGCGCCTACGCCGAGCGCACCGGCGACTATGCCCAGATCGACCGCTGGTGGCCGGCGCTGGAGCGGGCCGCCAGCTGGCTCGTGACGATGGCGGATCGGCATCCGCTGGGCCTGATCTCGTACGCCCGGGCCATGGACGGCGGTCTGGTGAACCAGGGCTGGAAGGACTCCGGCGATTCCATCTTCCACGGCGACGGGCGGTTCCCGCAGGGGCCGGTCGCGCTCGTGGAGGTGCAGGGCTATGCCTTCGCCGCCTACCGCACCATGGCCTCGCTGGCCGCCCGGCGCGGCGACGCTGCAGGGGCCGAGCGCTGGAGCGCCCGCGCCCAGCACCTGCGCAAGGTGGTCGAGGAGCGGTTCTGGATGCCCGAGGTCGGCTTCTACGGCATCGCGCTGGACGGCCACAACGAGCTCTGCCGGGTGATGGCCTCGAACCCCGGCCACCTGCTGTTCACCGGCCTGCCCCACGCCGACCGCGCGCAGCTCGTGGGCGAGCGGCTGTTCAGCTCGGACTTCTTCTCGGGCTGGGGCCTCAGGACCCTGGCCGTGCACGAGCCGCGCTACAACCCGATGTCGTACCACAACGGCTCGGTCTGGCCGCACGACACGGCGCTGTCGGCGCTGGGCCTGTCGTACTACGGCGAGCGGGCTGGCGTGGTGAAGCTGACTTCGGCGATGTTCGAGTGCGCCACCCAACTCGAGATGCGCCTGCCCGAGCTCTACTGCGGCTTTCCGCGCGCCGCCGGCGAACAGCCGGTAGCCTATCCGGTCGCCTGCCTGCCGCAGGCCTGGGCGGCGGGTTCGGTCTTCATGTTGCTGCAGGCGTGCCTGGGCCTCTCCATCGACTCCGAAGCCGCGCAGGTGGAGGTGCGCGACCCAATGCTGCCGATGGGAATCGATCGGCTTTCCATCACCGACCTGCGGATCGGCGACGGCGGCATCGACCTGACATTCGAGCGGCAGGGGAACCGGGTGGCCGTGCATTCCAACAGCCGCGGGCCCAGCCTGCGGGTGCGCTACAGCAGCTAGGGAGCCAAGGCTTGAGCTTGGCGTTCCCTTGGTCGGGCAGCCGACCTTCGCGGCGGCGTTGCGGCGGGATTGCGAGCATGCGGAGGAAGCGGCGCTGAGCCAGACCCTGGACCTGTTCCCGATCGGCAACTGCGCCGCGAGCGCCCTGATCGACCGCGCCGGACGCTATGTCTGGGCCTGTGTGCCGCGGGTGGACGGCGACCCGTTCTTCTCGGGCCTGCTGGGCTGCCGCGACCCCGGCGATCCCGACAGCTGCGGGATCTGGGCCATCGAGGTCGAGGGCGCCACCGAGACCCGCCAGGCCTATCTGCGCAACACGGCCATCCTGCGCACCGAAATCCGCAACGCCGACGGGGCGGCTGTGGAGATCATCGATTTCTCGCCGCGCTACCGGCACCTGGGACGGCAGTACCGGCCGCTGGCGTTCGTGCGCATCGTCCGACCCCTGAAGGGCGCGCCCAGAGTCCGCATCCGGCTGCGGCCGATGATGAACTACGGCGAGCGGCCCTGCTACACGACCGCCGGCTCGAACCACATCCGATTCGTCACCGAGCACGCGACGCTGCGGCTCACCACCGACGCGCCGGTCAGCCACATCCTGGAGGAGCGGGCGTTCCGGCTGGAGGAGCCCATCGGCCTGTTCCTGGGTCCCGACGAGGGACTGGACGCCGAGGTTTCGACCACCACTGCGCGGATGCTGCGCGAGACGACCGACTACTGGCGCGGCTGGGTGCGGACACTGTCGGTGCCGCTGGAGTGGCAGGAGGCGGTCATCCGGGCGGCGATCACGCTGAAGCTCTGCGCCTACGAGGAGACGGGCGCCATCGTGGCGGCCCTGACCACCTCGCTGCCCGAGCACGAGGCCGACAACGGGGCGGGGCGGAATTGGGACTACCGCTACTGCTGGCTCCGCGACGCCTACTACGTCGTGCAGGCGTTGAACCGGCTGGGCGCGGCTGACATGCTGGAGAACTACCTGGTCTACCTGCGCAACCTGGTGGACCAGGCCAGCCGCGGCGACATGCGAACCTCGGCGATGCCGCCGGCGCAACCCGACCTGCCGGGGCTCGAGCCGGCCCAGCCGGCCAATGGCAAGGCGGGCCACATCCAACCGGTGTATGGCGTCGGGCTCGAGCCCGTGCTGACCGAGTGGATCGCCCCGCACCTGCCAGGCTACCGCGGCATCGGGCCGGTGCGGGTAGGCAACCAGGCGCACGAGCACATGCAGCACGACGTCTACGGCCAGATCATCCTGTCGACCGTGCAGGCGTTCTTCGACGAACGGCTGCTGCGTCCGGCCACGGCGGACGACTTCCACGCTCTGGAGCCCATCGGAGAGCGCGCCTACGAGCTGCACGACCAGCCGGACGCCAGCCTTTGGGAGTTCCGCGGCCGCGAGGCGGTGCACACCTATTCGTCGGTGATGTGCTGGGCGGCCTGCGACCGCCTGGGCAATGCCGCGGCCCGGCTGGGGCTCGCCGATCGCGCGGACCACTGGAACGCGCGCGCCGCGCAGATCCGCTACACGATCGAGACCCGGGCCTGGAACGAAAAGGAGGCCCGCTTCGCCGCGACCTTCGGAGGCGACGAGCTGGACGCCTCGCTGCTCCAACTGGTGGACGTGCGCTTCCTGCCTGCGGACGACCCGCGCATGGCCGCCACCATGGCCGCGGTCGAGCACGGCCTGCGCCGCGGGCCCTTCATGCTGCGCTACGCCATCCCCGACGACTTCGGGTTGCCGAAGACGGCGTTCAACTTCTGCACCTTCTGGCTGATCGAGGCCCTGCACCTCTCAGGTCGCACCAACGAGGCGCGGCAGCTGTTCGAGGAGATGCTGGGCCGGCGCACCACCGCGGGCCTGCTCTCGGAGGACATCTCGCTGGACGGCCAGGAGCTGTGGGGCAACTACCCGCAGACCTACTCCCTGGTCGGCCTCATCAACTGCGCACACCTGTTGTCAAAGCCGTGGGCGAGCATCCGCTGAGCGGTCAGTCCGACCAGGCCCGGCCGAAGCGCTCGATAAGGGCGAAGGCGCCCGAGGGGCCCCAGCTGCCGGCGGCGTAGGGCCTCGGCTTCAGGCCCGCGTCGCCCCAGGCGTCGGCGACGCCGTCGACCCAGCGCCACGCCTCCTCCACCTCGTCGCGGCGGACGAACAGGGTGGCGTCGCCGTGGATGGCGTCGAGCAGCAGGCGCTCGTAGGCGATACGGCGGCGCGCGCCCGGCCCCTCGTAGGCGCGTAGCAGCGACAGCGACAACGGCAGCGACTGGAGGCGCATCCCGCCTTCGGTCAACCCCGGGGCCTTGTTCATCAGGGTGAGGCTGATGTCCTCGTCCGGCTGCAGGTCGATGACCAGGCGGTTGGGAGACAGGTCGTGGATCGAGGCCGCACCGAAGATCGAGTGCGGCACCGGTTTGAACTGGATCACGACCGTCGTGCGCTTCTCCGGCATCCGCTTGCCGGTGCGCAGGAAGAACGGCACGCCCGCCCAGCGCCAGTTGTCGATGTCGGCCCGCAGCGCCACGAAGGTCTCGGTGCCGCTCTTCTGCCCACGCTCGGCCTCGTAGCCCTCGGCCGCCTTCCCGACCACGACGCCCGGCGTGTACTGGCCACGCACCGTCTTCTCGCCCGCGTCCACGCGGGTGAAGCGGCGCAAGGACCGCAGCACCTTCACCTTCTCGTTGCGGACCGAGTCCGGCTCCATGTCGGCGGGCGGCTCCATGGCCACCAGGCAGAGCAGCTGCAGCATGTGGTTCTGCAGCATGTCCCGGAGCGCGCCGTACTCGTCGTAGTAGGGCCAGCGCGCGCCCACGCCCTCGGTCTCGGCCACGGTGATCTGCACGTGGTCGATGGTGAGGTTGTTCCAGAGCGGCTCGAAGAAGGTGTTGGCGAAGCGGAGCGCGATCAGGTTCTGGACCGTCTCCTTGCCCAGGTAGTGGTCGATCCGGAAGATCTGCTCTTCCTCGAACACCGCGCCCAGGGCGGCGTTGATATGGCGCGAGGTCTCGAGGTCGCGCCCGATCGGCTTCTCCAGCACGATCCGGCTCTCGTCGTGGGCCACGCCGGCCGCGGCCAGCGAGCGGCAGATCTTCTCGAACAGGCTGGGCGACACGGCGAGGAAGAACAGCGGGCGCTCACATCCCTCCAGGGCGGGCTTCAGCGTGGCCGCCCCCTCGGTCGTGGTGGCGTCGGCGCCGATGTAGGTGATTCGCAGGGCGAAGCGGGCCCAGACCGCCTCGTCCAGGCCCTCGGGCCGCTCGGCCAGCGCCTTACGGGTCTGCTCCAGGAACGCCTCGGTGGTGATGTCGGCCCGGGCGGTCGCGACAATGCGGCTGGCCTTGGGCAGGAAGCCGTCGGCGTCGAGGAAATAGAGCGACGGCAAGAGCATGCGCCGCGCCAGATCCCCCGTGGCGCCGAACAGCACGATAGCGTCAGCCGCAGGCGGCATTTCGTCTCCCCTTCGAAGCGGAGGCGGGAGACGAGCCTTTGAGCGCGCCCGGGTCAAGGGGCGAGCGCGGCTTTTCACGATGCCGCGCGCGGGCGGATCGAATGGCGGGCGCCGGACGTTGATGGGTGAGCCCGGGCGGGAGTGTCATGTCGCTGGATTCGATTGCCGTCAGCTTGCCCTCACCGAAACCGCTTCAGTTGGCGGAAGCGGCGCTGTTCCTCGACATCGACGGGACGCTGGCCCCGATCGCCGCGCGACCGCAGGACGTGCACCCCGACGCCCGCCGCACGCGGCTGCTCGAGCGCCTGCGTGAGGGCCTGGAAGGCCGGCTGGCCGTCGTCACCGGCCGCACCCTGGCCGACGTGGACCGCATCCTCGAAGGCCGGATCACCTGTGTCGCCGCGGTCCACGGCCTGGTGCGGCGCGACCGCGACGGCACGCTGCACGAGCCGAAGCCGCATCCCGGTCTGCCGCGCGCGGTGCGAGCCATGCACCGGTTCGCCGGGCGCGACTGCGGCCTGATCGTCGAGGAGAAAGGGGCGAGCGTCGCGCTGCACTTCCGACTGGCCCGCACCTACGCCGCCGAGGCCCGGGTGCTGGCGCGCCGGCTCGCGAGCGAGACCGGCCTCGTCCTGCAGCACGGCGACATGGTCGAGGAACTGCGCACGCCCGGGCCCGCGAAGGGCGACTCTATCCGTGGGTTCATGGAGACCCCAGCCTTCCAGGGCGCGCGCCCGGTCTTCGCCGGCGACGACATCACCGATGAGCACGGCTTCGCCGAGGTGGAGCGACTGGGCGGCTTCAGCGTTCTGGTCGGGCCGCCGCGTCAGACACATGCGCGCTTCGGCCTGCGCAACGTCGAAGACGTGATGGCCTGGCTGGAGGCCGCGCGATGAACCGCTTGATCGTCGTGTCGAACCGGGTGAACCCGCCGTCGGGCGACGGCGAGGAGACCGTAGGCGGCCTGGCCATGGCGCTGGCCGCCGCGCTGAAGGAGTACTCCGGCGTCTGGTTCGGCTGGAGCGGGCGCACGGTTCCGAAGTTCACCGGCGAGCTGCACACCGAGACGGTAGGCGGTGTCACCGCGGCCACCGTCGACCTCGAGGAGGTCGACCTCGACGAGTACTACAACGGCTACGCCAACAAGACGCTCTGGCCGCTGTTCCACTACCGCGCCGACCTGGCCGCCTTCGACCGCGCCTTCGACAAGGGCTACACGCGGGTGAACCGGCGCTTCGCCGAGACGCTCGCGCCGTTGGTCGGGCGCGACGACGTGATCTGGGTGCACGACTATCACCTGATCCCGCTGGCCAAGGAGCTGCGGGCCCTAGGGGTGACGAACCGGATCGGCTTCTTCCTGCACATCCCGTGGCCGGCGCACCAGCTGGTCGTGAACCTGCCGCGGCACCGCCAACTCGTGGAGTCGATGTTCGACTACGACCTCGTGGGCTTCCAGACCGCCGAGTACCAACAGGCGTTCGAGGAGTACGTCCTGAACGAGGCCGACGGGCAGGTCGTGCGGCCGGGCTGCCTCAAGGGCTACGGGCGCTTGCTTGAGGTGGGGGCCTACCCGATCGGCATCGATGCGGCGGACTTCGCGCGGATGACCCGCAGCAGCCGCGCCCGGCGGATGCGCGACCTGATGACCGCCGCGACGGTGTTCCGCCACCTGATCGTGGGCGTGGATCGGCTGGACTATTCCAAGGGCCTGGAAGAGCGCTTCCTGGGCTTCGAGCACTTCCTGGCGCAGAACCCCGACCTGCGGCGCGAGGTGCTGATGCTGCAGATCGCGCCCGTCAGCCGCGAGGCGGTCGAGGCCTACCAGGAGATCCGCGGCCGTCTCGACACGCTCTCAGGCCGGATCAACGCCGAATACTCGGACGTGGACTGGGCGCCGTTCCGCTACGTGAACAAGAACTACCGCCGCGATGAGCTGGCCGGCATCTACGGCGCTGCGCGCGTGGGCCTCGTGACGCCGCTGCGCGACGGCATGAACCTGGTCGCCAAGGAGTTCGTGGCCGCCCAGAACCCCGAAGACCCTGGCGTGCTGATCCTGTCGCGGTTCGCCGGCGCCGCGCGGCAGATGCAAGACGCCCTGCTGGTCAACCCGAACAGCCCCGAGGACGTCGCCGACGCCCTGAAGCGCGCGATCGTCATGGAACGGCCCGAGCGGATCCGCCGCTGGCGCACGCTCTTCGACAGCGTCCAGCGCGAGGACGTCACCGCCTGGCGCGACGCGTTCGTCGCGGCGCTGACGGCGCGCACCGTGCCGCTGAAACCAGCACTGGTGGTCTGATGGCCGACCGGCTGGCGCGCTACCGGTCGATGCGGGACTTCGCGAAGACCGCCGAGCCGGCGGGCGCCGAGAAGACGCAGAAGTCCAATCGGCTCCGCTTCGTGGTCCAGAAGCACGCCGCCACGCGGCTGCACTACGACTTCCGCCTGGAGCTGGACGGCGTGTTCCTGTCGTGGGCGGTGACCCGGGGCCCGTCGCTCGACCCTGCCGACCGCCGCCTGGCCGTGCAGACCGAGGACCACCCGCTGGACTACGGCGACTTCGAAGGGACCATCCCCAAGGGCGAGTACGGCGGCGGCACCGTCATGCTGTGGGACCGCGGCTACTGGGAGCCCGAGGACGACCCGCGCGCGGGCCTGAAGAAGGGCGACCTCAAGTTCACTCTCGACGGCGAGCGGCTGAAGGGCTCCTGGGTTCTGGTGCGCATGAAGCGGCGCGAGGGCGAGAAGCGCGACAACTGGCTGCTGATCAAGCACCACGACGGGTGGTCGGTGGAGGAAGCCGGCGGCGAGCTGGTGGAAGAGGAGACGACATCCGTCGCCTCGGGCCGCGAGATGGAGGAGATCGCGGCCGGCAAGGGCAGGGGACCCACGAAGTTTATGACCGGCAAGGGGCGCGCGGCCAAGGCCGCGGTCTGGCAGTCGAACCGCCAGGAAGAGAAGGCGCCGGCGGCGTCGCCAAAGCCTGCGCCCGCGCCGCAGCCGCGCGCCGCCGCCCTGCCCGGCTTCGTGCCGCCGCAGCTCGCCAAGTCCGTGGATCGCCCGCCGCCGGGCGACGGCTGGGCTCACGAAATCAAGTTCGACGGCTACCGGCTGCAGCTGCGGGTGGAGAAGGGCCGCGCGACCCTGAAGACCCGCAAGGGCCTGGACTGGACCGACAAGTTCCGCGCGATCGCCAAGGACGCCGCCGCCCTGCCCGACGGTCTCTACGATGGGGAAGCCTGCGCCCTGGACGCCTCCGGCTCGCCGGATTTCCCGGCCCTGCAGGCGGCGCTCGCCGACGGCCGGACCGACGACCTGATCTACTTCGCCTTCGACGCCCTGTTCCTGGCCGGCGAGGACCTGCGCTCCCTGCCGCTCGCCGAGCGCAAGGCCCGACTGCAGGCCGTTGTGAAGGCGGCCGGCAAGGCGCTGGAGCGGCGGATCCGCTACGTCGAGCACTTCCTGACGGCGGGCGACGCGGTGCTGCAGTCGGCCTGCCGCATGGCGCTGGAGGGCATAGTCTCCAAGCGCCTCGACGCGCCGTACCGGTCGGATCGCGGCGACGCCTGGCAGAAGTCCAAGTGCCGCGCCGGCCACGAGGTGGTGATCGGCGGCTGGACGGGCGAGAAGGGCCAGCTCCGCTCGCTGCTGGTGGGCGTGCACAAGGGCGACCGGCTGATCTACATGGGCCGCGTCGGCTCGGGCTTCGGCGGCGACAAGGTGCGCCGCGTGCTGCCGCGACTCGTGGCCGTGGAGGCTGACAAGAGCCCCTTCACCGGCCCGAACGCGCCCCGCAAGGAGCCGAACGTCCACTGGGCGCGGCCCGACCTGGTGGCCGAGATCGAGTTCGCGGGCTTCACCGGCTCGGGCATGGTGCGGCAGGGCGCGTTCAAGGGCCTGCGCGAGGACAAGCCGGCGCGGGACGTCGAGGCCGAGGCGCCGCAGCCCGCGGAGAAGGCCGAGCTCGCCAAGCCGAAACCCGCCGCTCGCAAGGCTGCGCCGAAGGCGGCGGCACAGGCTGGCGGCGAGGTCGTCATGGGCGTGAAGCTCTCCAATCCGGACAAGCCGCTCTGGCCCGATGACGGTCACGGCCAACCGATCACCAAGCTGGACTTGGCCCGCTACTTCGAGACCGTCGGCCCCTGGATGATGCGGCACATCGAGGGCCGGCCCTGCTCGATCATCCGCACCCCGGACGGCCTGGGCGCGGAACGCTTCTTCCAGCGGCATGCCGGCAAGGGCTCGTCGGCGCTGCTCTCCGAGGTGAAGGTCTTCGGCGACCACAAGCCCTACCTGCAGATCGACCGCGTCGAGGCCCTGGCGGCCCTGGCCCAGATCGCCGCCGTGGAGCTCCACCCCTGGAACTGCCAGCCCGGCAAGCCGGAGGTTCCCGGCCGCCTGGTGTTCGACCTCGACCCGGACGAGGACCTCCCCTTCGAGCGGGTGATCGAGGCCGCGAAGGAGGTCCGCGAGCGGCTGGAAGCGCTGGGTCTCGTCGCCTTCTGCAAGACCACCGGCGGCAAGGGCCTGCACGTCGTGACGCCGCTCAGGGCGGGCAAGCTCGACTGGAAGGCGGCCAAGACGTTCGCCCAGGATGTCTGCCTGGCCGTCGCCGCCGACGCGCCCGACCGCTACGTCGTCAACATGGCCAAGGCCAAGCGCAAGGGCCGGATCTTCCTCGACTACCTGCGCAACGACCGCATGGCGACGGCGGTCGCCCCGCTCTCGCCGCGCGCCCGGCCGCTGGCGCCGGTGTCGTTCCCGCTCAACTGGACCCAGGTGAGGAGGGGGCTGGATCCCGGGGCCTGGACGATCCGCACCGCGCCGGCCCTGCTGGCGAAGACCAAGGCTTGGGCCGACTACTGCGACGCCGAACGGCCGCTGGCGGATGCGATCAAGCGGCTGAAGAAGGGCTAGCGCCGCGCCACCCGCTTGCCGCGCAGAGGATCGGAGACACAAGCGCGGCGGACGCGCTCGTTCAGCGCCTCGCGGTCGTCGTCCTTCATCTTGCTCATGCCGGCGGCCACGGCCGACCCCGCGAAGGGGACGACCAGGTTGCCGGCGACGGCGATCGCCACGCGGCCGTCCTTGTTGTCGTCGTAGCGTGCGACCGCGGCGCGGGCTTGGCGGCAGTCGCGAGTGCGGTACTCGGGGTCCCCGCGGTTCAGGCTGCTGACGGTCTTGTGCGGGGAGGTGGCGCAGCCGGCCAACAGCAACAGCGCCGCGCCGGCGGTCAGGAAGCGTCGCAAAGCGTCTCTCCTCGAAGCATCCCGGCAGATCGAACCCCGCCGGACGCCTGAGGTTCCGCCTCACACGAAGTGGCGGGCCATCCACTCGGCGCCGAAATCGACGAGATCGCGGGCGTCGAGCAGCTCGCTCTGCGCCCCGCCGACGCGCCCCTCCACGCCGCGGCCCTCGCTCAGATAGGCCTTCAGGATCGTCGCGAAATAGTCCTCGCCGGGCCAAGTGACGATGCCCTCGCTGTCGTCCAGGCAGCGCACCGTGCGCACCTCCGGCCCGTTTGGACCGACCACCCGCCGGTGGCGCACGACGCGGCGCTTGTGGACCACGGGCGCCAGGTACTCTGCGTAGTGCAGCAAGGTCACCGTGTCGGGATCGGCGCCCAGGCGCAGCACCTGGCCGCCCAGCGCACAGAGATGCTCCAGCGGCGAGCCTGGGCCGAAGTAGTCGTCCCACGGTGCGTCGCTCAGCAGGGCGCCGGCGAGCGCGCCGCGGGCGGCAAAGCGGCCCTCGGGATTGTCGGTGACCTGCGTTCCCGGGTGCCGCCGCATCGCCTCGGCGAGATGGCCCACGTCCTCCTCGGCCGGCGTGGTCAGGGGGTCAAACGGAACGGCGTCGGCCAACAGGGCCGCGCGCTCTGCCTCGGGGCGCTCGTTCACCCAATCCCAGTCGTTCTCGGCCCCCAGCACCATCATCCAGCCGCCGTCAGGTCCCGTGGCAGCGTCGAGCGCGGCGATGACGCCCTGCGGGCCGCCGTCCATCGGGCCGAGCTTCCGCAGCGAGGCGTGGACCATCACCGGCCGGCCCGGCCGCACGCCCAGCGACGTGAGGTCGCGCGTGAGCTGAGCGACCGTGCGCACGGCTCAGCCTTCGTAGCCGTCGACGATATAGACCCGGCTGGTCGAGGTGGCCTCGCGGATCGGCAGGATCGCCAGGTACTCGGGCGAGGTGCGCCAGGCCCTGGCCGCCTCGCGGCTCTCGAACCGCAGGACCACCAGCCGCTCGGGCGGCGCGGGGCCGTCGACCCGCTCGGGCGCGCCGCCGCGCACCACGTACGCGCCGCCGTACTTGGCGAGGATCGCCGGCACCTGGCTGGAGTAGGTGAGGAACCGCTCGGGCTCGATGACGACGATCTCGTTGATGACGTAGGCGACCATCCGCCGACGCTAACGCGCCGCCCCCGCTCAGGCCACCGGCTCAGCCCCCTTCGCCCATGGCGGCGGGTCCAGCACGCGGTCGACGAGCAGGCTGTCTGCGTACTCCTTCATCGACTTCAGCCTGCCGTTCTCCATCCGGCAGACCAGGCAGTATTCGTTGTTGTAGAGGTCGCCGCGCTTGGTGGTGACGCAGCCGTGGTGCTCCACGACCACCATGTCGCCCTCGGCTATCAGGTTCACCAGCTGGGCCGTGTAGCGGTCGGCGAACTGGGCGAAGAGCGGGCCGTACAGCTCGCGCCGCACCGCCTCCTTGCCCCTGATGGTCCGAGACCACGGATTGTGGCCGGTGATGGTGAAGGCAAAGTCGTCGTCCAGCAGGTCGAGGTAGGGCCGGCTGTCGCCCCGGCCCAGGGCCTCGAAGGCGGCGCGCAGCAGTTGCTTGTTCTGTTCGGTGCTCATGAGGGTCTCCCGCTTCTGCATCGGCATGATGCGGCGGCCGGCCGACATGCTTCCAATCGATTGTTGGAAGACGATATATTCGTCAGATGAATTTGGCTGTCCTGGACCTGAACCTGCTCGTCGCTCTGGACGCCCTGCTTCGGGAGGCCAGTGTGAGCCGGGCGGCCGAGCGGATCGGGCTGTCGCAGCCGGCGACCAGCCACGCTCTGCGGCGGCTGCGCGACGTGATGGGCGACCCCCTGCTGGTGCGGGCCGGCCCGCGGATGGAGCTCACCCCCAGGGCCGAGGCGCTGCGCGAGCCGCTGGCGGCGGCGTTGGCGCAGGTGCGCGGGCTGTTCGCGGAGGAGGCGTTCGATCCGGCGACCAGCCGGCGGCGGTTCAAGGCGATGATCCCCGACGTCTGCACCAGCGTGCTGCTGCCCGCCATGGTGAAGCGGCTGGAGGCCGAGGCGCCGCACGTCACCCTCACGCTTGCGCCGTTCCGCACGCCCGGCCTGATGACGCCCGACTTCGCCCGTATGCTCGACTTCATCCTGGCCTACCAGGACCACGACTTCCCGGGCTTCCACCGCGAGCGGATCTACGAGGACTCCGACGCCGTGGCGGTGCGCGCCGACCACCCCCTGCGCGACCGGCTGTCCGACCTCGACGTGTTCCTCGCCGCCCGCCATGTCGCCGTCGTCTCGCGCGGCGTCGCGGTGGATCCGATTGACGCGTGGCTCGGGAGCCTGGGCCACCGGCGCGAGGTGGCGCTGACCGTCCCCGCGTACCTGCAGGCGCTGGAGGTGGCGGCGCAGACCGACCTGGTGGCCGTCGTGCCGACGCGGCTGATCGCGGCGCGCGGGCCCGACTTGGGTCTCGTCCGCGTCGAGCCGCCGCTGGACACCGGCTACGACGAGCAGTTCCTGCTGCACCCCGCCCGCCTCGTCGCCGATCCGGCCTCGATCTGGATCCGCCGGCTGGTGATGGACGTGGCGCGGGCGGTGGTTTGAGCCGACACAATCGCGCAACAGCGGGGCGCTACCCACACCGGAAATTCGAAGAATTGGGGAAGGGAAGCCCGTGATCATCCGCCGCCTGTTCGCCGCCGGCGCCCTGTCGCTGGGCCTCTTGGCGCCGCTCGCCGCCCTGGCGCAGGTCCCGGGCTACCAGCCGCCCGACTCGGCGCCGGCCGGTGAACCCCAGGTCCTCAAGATCAAGCAGGGCGCGCTGAGGGGCGCCGTGGCGCAGGGCGTGGCCTACCACTACGGCATCCCGTTCGCGCCGCCGCCCGTGGGCGACCTGCGCTGGCGGCCGCCCGGCCCGGCGCCGACCTGGGACGCCGAGCGCGACGCCACGAAGGCCCCGCCAAGCTGCCAGAACCAGGAGGACTGCCTCTATCTCAACGTGGTGCGGCCGGCGTCCGCGAAGCCCGGCGCAAAGCTGCCGGTCATCGTCTGGCTGCACGGCAGCGCCTTCCGCGTCGGCCAGGCCATCGGCGCGTTCGGGGCCGACACCGAGGGGACCGAGTTCGCCAAGAAGGGCGTGATCGTCGTCGGCGTGAACCACCGTCTGGGCCGCGCCGGCTGGTTCGCCCACCCCGCGCTCAGCAAGGAGCCGGGCCTGACCGCCAACTACGGCAACATGGACCAGATCGCCGGCCTGAAGTGGACGAAGGCCAATATCGCCGCGTTCGGGGGCGACCCGAACAACATCACCGTCGTGGGCGAGAGCGCCGGGGCGATGGCGATCCTCAACATGATGATCTCGCCGCAGGCCAAGGGGCTGTTCCGGCGGGCGGTCGTGGAGTCCGGCTTCGCGCGGTCGACGCCCGTGCCGCTCGCCGAGGCCGAGGCGAACGGGCTGAAGCTGGCCGAGGCGGCCGGGGTGACCGGCGACGGGCCCGAGGCGGCCGCGGCGCTCCGCAAGCTGCCGCTCTCGGACCTGGCCGGGGCCGGCGGCATTACTGCGCCCGGTCGGCCCTTCCCGATCATGGACGGCAAGCTCTACGTCAAGACGGTCATCCAGGGCTTCACCGCCGGGCATGAGGCGAAGATCCCGCTGATCATCGGCGGCAACTCGAACGAAGCCAGCCTGACCCGGCCCACGGCGGCGACGCTCGACGCGCTGCCGGCCGCCCAGCAGGCGGCGATCATGCAGACCTTCGATCCCGCCGGGACGGGCAATCGCGCCCAGGCGATCAACGACGCCGTCACTGTGCAGTCGATCACCGAGCCTGACCGCGCCATCGCCCGCCTGCACGCGAAGAACGGCGCGCCCACGTGGCTCTACTACTTCTCCTACGTCCCGGCGGCGGAGAAGGCGCGCAAGCCGTATGGCGCGGCCCATGTCGACGAAGTGCGCTTCGTCTTCGGCCAGCCGCGCGCCCGCTTCGCGCCCGAGGACCTGCGGCTGTCCGACGCGATGAACGCCTACTGGGCGAACTTCGCCAAGACCGGGAACCCGGGCTCGGCCGCCGGCGTCGTCTGGCCGAAATTCGACCTGGCGAAAGAGGCCCAGATCGAGTTCGGCGCCGAGGGTCCGAAGGCGCACGAGCACTTCCTCAAGGACTGGCGCGACTTCGTCCAAGCGGCGGCGGGGAAGTAGCTACGCCCGCTTCTTCGCGGCCGGCTTCCGCGTCGCCGTGGCCTTGCGCGCGGGCGTCTTGCGGCGCTCGCCGCCCAGGCTGCGCTTCAGGGCCTCCATCAGGTCGATGACCTCGGCCTCCTTGGGCTCCTCGACCTTCTTCACGCCGTGACCCTTCTGCTTCTCCTTGATCAGCGCCCGCAGGGCGTCCTCGTAGCGGTCGTTGAACTTCGAGGGATCGAACGGCCCGGACTTCTGGTCGATGATCTTGGCGGCGATCTCGACCATCTCCGCAGGCGGCTTGCCGGCGGAGATGTGACTGAACACCTCGTGGGCGTCCTTCACCTCGCGGTTCGAGCGAAGCGAGTAGGCCAGGATGCCCTTCTCGCGCGGCTCCAGCGCCATCAGCCGCTCGCGCTGGTGCATGACGAGCCGGCCCAGCGCGATCTTCTCCGCCTTCTCCATCGCCTGGCGGATCACCGAGAAGGCCTCCACCGCCATGTCGCCGTCGGGGGTCAGGAAATAGGGGTCGTTCCAGTAGAGCCGGTCGATGTCGGCCGCATCGACGAAGCGCTCGATGTCCAGGGTGCGCGTCGTCTCCAGGCGCACGTTCTTGATCTCCTCGTCGGTGATGACGACGTAGTGGCCCTTCTCGATCTCGTAGCCCTTGACGATGTCGGACCGGTCCACCGGCCCGGTCTCCGGGTCGGTCGGGATCATGCGGATCCGGTTCATCGTCTGCTTGTGGAGCATGTTGAACGAGACGTCGCTGGTCCGGGCGGTGGCGGTGTAGAGCGCCACTGGGCAGCTCACGAGGGAGAGGCGCAGGTAGCCCTGCCAGGTCGGACGGGTGGCCATGGGGTGACTCCGGTTCGGCGGAGTCAACGAACCACGGCGGAGTCAGTTCGCGGCGCGGCCATTCCCCCTGATTGTCATCCCGGTTTGGGCGCAGCCTAAGACCGGGACCCTTTGAGCTCTGAGCCGGACGGTTGCTCGCGGCGTCGCCGTCGCGCTCTTCCACGACCTCAGAGTCGAATGGCTCCCGGTCTTCGCCTTGCGGCGAAACCGGGATGACAACTGTTGGGTGGCGCTATTTCCCCAGCTTGAGCGTCGGCAGCGACGCCGACGCCTGGGCGTCGAGCCTGGCCTTCTGGAACTGGGTGCGCACGCCGCTGGAGACGCCGAACTCCATGAGGCGATCGGTCTTGGCGTCGTAGGCCGGCCAGGCCTCGCGCCCGCACTTCGGCGCGCCGGTCTTGGCGAAGCTGACCCAGCAGGCGTGCATGAGCGCCGCGATCGCCTTGTCCTCGTCGCTCACCACGCTCATCGGCGTGCGGCGGCCCCAGTACTCGAAGACGTAGGGGATCTCGGCGGCGTGGGCGGCGGTCTTGACGCCGGCGGGCCGAAACCGCGTGGCTACGTACGAGAAGTGATAGAGCCAGGCCGGCTTGCCCGATGCCGCCTCGGCGGCGACCCAGCGGGCGGGCGCGCCGAAGATGCGGTCGGTGAAGATGGCGCGGGCCAGGGCGTTGTCGTCGGCCGC
>NZ_DASWTE010000038.1:0-4882 GCF_036402295.1 Phenylobacterium sp. | reverse complement strand
GCCCCTTCAATGGCCCGCGGAAACACGCGGAAGGACGCGGAAAGAGCAGAACGAGCCCGGCGCCTCGCCAGGCCCGGCGCCCTTCCGCGTCCTTCCGCGTGCTTCCGCGGGCAATCATGACAGCGCCTGCGGCGCGCGAGGCGGCCCTGGTCAGCCGCGCGCCAGCATCCGATCCACCGAGTACCGTCCCGGTCCGTGGGTCGCCAGCACCAGGCCGACGGCGATCAGGCACATGGAGCCGAACGAACCGCGCCAGCCTTGGAAGTGGTCGACCATGACGATGGCGATCACGAAATTCACCGCGCACAGTAGGCCAGCCCAGCGGGTCGCCAGGCCCAGGATGAAGGCCGCGCCGATGGCGAACTGCACCCAGACGTCGAACGGCGCCAGGAACTCGGGCGCCGGGAAGCCGAACTGGCGCAGGAACTTCACGAACTTCGCCATGTGCTCGGCGCTGGTGATGTTGTCCCAGACGCCCCAGACCAGGAACGCGCCGACGCTGGCGCGCAGGGCCAGGAAGGCCAGGTCGGTTCCGGCGGCAAGGTGGGGAAGGGTGACCAGGCGAGGCAGGTTCATTGCGGTGGCCCTCCGACGTCCCGATGATGGGTGACATGAGTCCCGAGGGTTCCGGAACGCAACGCTTGGCCGCGCGCCTGCAGCCCTGCGGGCCAGTGCTCGACGCCATGGCGGCAGAGCGGGCGCGCGAGATCGTGGCGGAGGCGGCCTGGACGCCCGACGTCGAGCACGCGTGGCCGGCGCTGGCGCCCGTCTTTGCGGCCTCGCCCTACCTGGCCAGCCTGGCCCGCCGGGATCCGCCGCGGTTGGCGGCGCTGCTGGCCGACGACCCGGATGTCCGGCTGGCGTCGATCCTGGCGCGGACGGACGAGGTCGAGGACCTCCTGCCCGAGGCGGCCATGGCGCCGCTGCGGCTCCTGAAGCAGGAGCTGCACCTGCTGACGGCGCTCTGCGACCTGGGCGGCGTCTGGGACCTGGACCAGGTGACCGGCGCGCTGACCCGCTTCGCCGACGCGTCCGTCGGCGCGGCCTTGATGTCGGCGGCGCGGGGTGAGCTGGAGGCCGGTCGGCTCACGCGGCTCGGCGAGGGCCGCGAGGGGCCGGTCCCGGGCTGGTTCTGCATCGCCATGGGCAAGCAGGGCGCCTTCGAGCTGAACTATTCCAGCGACATCGACGTCTCGGTCTTCTTCGATCCCGAGCGGCTGGCGACGGTTCTCGCCAAGGACGTGGAGACCCAGGCCTTCGCCGTGCGCCTGACCCACCGGGTTTCCGACCTGATGCAGGCCAAGACCGTCGACGGCTATGTCTTCCGCATGGACCTGCGGCTGCGGCCCGACCCTGCGTCGACGCCGCCCGCCGTGCCCGTGCCTGCGGCGCTGGAGTACTACGAGACCGTCGGCCAGAACTGGGAGCGCGCGGCCTTCATCAAGGCCCGCGCCTGCGCCGGCGACATGGCCGCCGCGACCGCCTTCCTGGACGAGCTGGTCCCCTACATCTGGCGCAAGAACCTCGACTTCGCCGCGATCGCCGACATCCACTCGATCAAGCGCCAGATCCACGCCCACAAGGTGGACGAGCGCGTCTCGGCCAAGGGCGTCGACCTGAAGCTGGGCCGCGGCGGCATCCGCGAGATCGAGTTCTACGTGCAGACCCAGCAGCTGATCCTGGGCGGCCGCCACCCCGAGCTGCGCAGCCCGCGGACCCTGGACGCGCTGGCGGCGCTCGCCGCGGCCGGCCATGTGACCGGCGGGGCGCGGGACGAGCTCACCGAGGCCTACCAGCGCCTGCGCGGCGTCGAGCACCGCATCCAGATGCTGGACGACGAGCAGACCCACCGTCTCCCGGAGGCCGACGCCGACCGCAAGCGGGTGGCCGCGCTCTCGGGCCAGGCGCCGCTGCGCAGCTTCGACGCCGAGATCACCCGCACGCTGAAGGCGGTGAACGCCCGCTACGGCGAGCTGTTCGCCGAGGAGGAGCAGCTGTCGTCGCGCTTCGGCAGCCTGGTCTTCACCGGCGTCGACGACGACCCCGAAACCCTGGCCACGCTGCGGCGGATGGGCTTCTCGAACGCGGCCCAGGTCTCGCAGACCATCCGCAGCTGGCACCACGGCCACGTGGCCGCCACCCGCACGGAACGCGGGCGCGAGCTCTTCACGCGCCTGGCGCCGCGCCTGCTCGAGGCGGCCAACGGGACCGGCGCGCCGGAGCCCGCCTTCAACCGCTTCTGCGACTTCTTCGGCGGCCTCTCGACCGGCGTGCAGCTGCAGTCGCTGTTCCTGTCGCAGCCCAAGCTGTTCGAGCTGGTGGTGCAGGTGCTGGCGTTCGCGCCGAAGCTGGCGGCCACGCTGGGGCGGCGCCCGGCGGCGATCGACGCCATGCTCGACCCCGACTTCTTCGAGGAGATCGACGTCGAGGCCGAGCGCGCCGACATGACCCGCGCCGTGGCCCGTGCGGGCAGCTTCGAGGGCGCCATGGACGTGGTGCGCCGCATCCACCGCGAGCAGGCGTTCCGTGTGGGCGTGCAGGTGATGAGCGGTTCGGCCACGGCCGAGATCGCCGGCCGCGACTTCGCCGACCTGGCCGACCTCTGCATCCAGGCCCTGGCGCCGGCCGCCCTGGCCGAGGCCGAGAGGATGGGCGGCGCCTTCCCGGGCGACGTGGCGGTGGTGGCGCTGGGCAAGTGCGGCTCACGCGAGATGAGCGCGGGCTCGGACCTCGACTTGATGACCCTCTACCGCGCCGCCGATCCCGCCGCGGCGTCCGAGACCAGGGGCTGGGACGCCTCGACATTCTACGGCCGCTTCACCCAGCGGCTGATCGCGGCGCTGTCCAGCCCGACAGCCGAGGGGCAGCTCTACGAGGTGGACATGCAGCTGCGGCCATCGGGCACCAAGGGGCCGGTGGCGGTGAGCTTCGCGGCCTTCGACCACTACTACCAGGGCGAGGCCGAGACCTGGGAGCTCTTGGCGTTGACCCGGGCGCGCGTGGTGTGGGCCACCACCGACGCCTTCGCGGCCGATGCGCAGCGTGCGGTCGAGACGGCCCTGCGGCGCCCGCGCGACCGGACCAAGACGGCGCACGACGTGCGCGAGATGCGCCAGCTGCTGGAAGACGAGCGGCCGCCCAGGGGCGAATGGGACCTCAAGCTGTCGCCCGGCGGCATGGTGGACATCGAGTTCGCCGCCCAGTTCCTGCAGCTCGCCCATGCCGCCGAGGGCGGACCGTTGCGGTGGAACACGGCCGAGGCGCTGACGGCGGTCGGGCAGGCGGGGCTTGCGCCTGCGGGTGCGGTGGCAGCGCTTTGCGACGCTTGGCGGCTGCAGCAGGACCTGACGCAGCTGCTCAAGGTGGCGCTGACTGATGACGCCCATCCGGCTCACGAACCCAAGGCTTTCCAGGCGCTGCTGACGCGGGCGGGCGGGGTGAAGACGTTCAAGGCGCTGGAGAAGCGGCTGGCCGAGGTCCAGGCGGCGGCGCGGGCGGCGTATCGGGAGGTCGTGAAGGCTTGACCTCGCCGCGACGGACATTCGCCGCAGCCGCGTGCAACCCTGCGGGTGGGCAACCCTGACGTCTGAGGACACATGAACCGCATCCTTCTCGCCGCCGCCTTCGCCGCGATCGCCCTGGGTCACTTTGGGGCCGCCGCCGCGCAACCCGGCCCGGGCCGCGAGCCCCCGAACCCCGACACCGACCGCGACGGCAAGGTGACGCTGGCCGAGTTCCAGGCTGCGCAGGGCGACCGCCAGGGTCGCATGTTCGCGCGCATGGACGCCAACAAGGACGGCAAGATCACCCAGGCCGAAATGGACGCCGTGGCCAAGCGGGCCGAGGCGGCCGGGCGCACCGGCCCGGGCGGCGGTCCGCCCGGCGGCATGCTGATGCGCCTCGACGCCAACAAGGACGGCGCAGTCACCAAGGCCGAGATGGCGGCCATGACCGAGCGCCGCTTCCAGATGGCCGACACCAACAAGGACGGCTGGCTCTCCAAGGGCGAGCTGCTCATGATGCGGCAGCGGCGTGGACCGGGCGGCCAATAGCGACGACCCGCCCGCCGGCGGCGAGGTCAGGCTTGGGGGATCCCGACGACGAGCTCCTGTCGCGCGTGGCGCAGGGCGATCCGGCGGCGTCGCGCGCGCTCGTCGCCCGCAAGCTGCCGCGGCTGCTCTCGCTGGCCGGCCGCATGCTGGGCGATCGCGCCGAGGCCGAGGACGTCGCCCAGGAGGCCTTCCTGCGCGTCTGGAAGCAGGCCGCGTCATGGCTGCCCGGCCCGGCGCGGTTCGACACCTGGCTGCACCGGGTGGCGCTGAACCTCTGCTACGACCGGCTGCGCCGCCGTCGCGAACTGGCCTATGCCGACCCGCCCGAGCGGCCCGACGAGGGGCCGGGGCCCGAACGCGGGCTCGAGGCGCTGGATACCGGCCGGCGGGTGGAGCGGGCGCTGCAGGCGCTGCCCGACCGGCAGCGCGAGGCGATCGTGCTCTGCCACTACCAGGACCTCGGCAACATCGAGGCGGCCGCGGTCATGGGGGTGAGCGTGGAGGCGCTGGAGAGCCTGCTATCGCGCGGGCGCCGCGCGTTGCGGGCCGCGCTCATCGATCTGAAGGAGGGACGGCATGACTCCTGAGCGTTTCGAGGCCCTCGCGGAGGCCTACGGCGGCGACGTCGCCCGCTGGCCGGACGCCGAACGCGAGGCCGCCGCCGCCTGGATGGCGGCCGAGCCGGCGCGGGTGGGAACGATCCTGGCTCGCGCCGACGATCTGGACGCGGCGCTCTTGGCGTACGCGCCGCCGCGGGCCGCGCCGGGCCTGGCCGAGCGGATCGTGGCGGGCGCGCCCCCGCCTCGCGCGCGCTGGACCGGCTGGCTGCT
>NZ_DASWTE010000037.1:0-11995 GCF_036402295.1 Phenylobacterium sp. | reverse complement strand
CGGGCTGGGCGGTCTCCACGTCGCGCTTGATGATCCGGCCATGCGGGCCAGAGCCCTGGACCTGGCTGAGGTCCAGGCCCTTCTGTTCCGCGATCCGCCGGGCCAGGGGCGAGGCGAAGATCCGCTCGCCGGACGCCGTCGCGGCGACCGGAGCCGGCGCAGCCGCCTTCGGAGCCTCGGCCGGGGCCGGTGCGGCCGTCGGCGTCGGCGCAGGTTGCTCCGCTTTTGGGGGGGCTGTCGGCGCGGCCGTCTCACCCTCGCCGGAGAGCCGCGCGATCGGCGTGTTGACCTTCACGCCCTCCGCGCCTTCCGCCACCAGGATGTCCTCGACAACGCCTTCGTCGACGGCTTCCACCTCCATGGTGGCCTTGTCGGTCTCGATCTCGGCGATCACGTCGCCGGAGCGGACGGTGTCGCCTTTCTTCACGTGCCACTTGGCGAGCGTGCCCTCCTCCATGGTGGGCGACAGCGCGGGCATCAGGACGTCGATGGGCATGGGATCGCTTCTTCAGGCGCTGGGTAGGGTTTCGACCAGGACGGCGGGGGTCCAGCGCGCCTTGCGCCGGGCCAGCCTTTCCTCGTCGGATTCGTCGTCATAGGTCACGGGCTCGGCCGTGCGGTCCTCGAAGCCGTCGAGATCGACGCCGGCCACGTTCAAGGTGGCCAGCAGCGCGCCGTCGGCCTCGAGCATCGAGGCGACATAGACGCCGCACTCCTCGCAGAGCAGGGCGTCGACCGCGCGGCGGCCGAACCGGTAGCGGTTCAGGGATCCCGGCGCGGCCTCGATGTTCAGCCGGCTCATGGGATCGCTGGTGGTCCTGGCCCCATGCCGGCGGCAGAAGCCGCACTGACAGGCGCGGACCGGCAATTCCGCCACCGGCCGGCCGGGCGCCAGCTCCACGCGGATCGCGCCGCAGTGGCAATGGCCGGTCAGGACCTGGGTCATGACCGCTCCATGGACAGGTGCGCCAGGGCGGCGGCGCCCGCCTCCCAGTTCCGGCCGTCGAAGGCGGATAGGTCGAGCTTCGCCGCCTCGTCCAGGCAGCGGGCGTTGACCGACCAGCCATCGGGGTTCGAACGCGGTCGATAGAAGGCCTTCACGCCGCATTCGGCGCAGAAGTAGTGCTTCGCCACCCGCGTGTTGAACGTGTACTCGCTCAGCCGCTCCTCGCCCTTGGTCAGGCGGAAGCGGGCCTCCGGCACGATCATGTGCACGAAGCCGGTCTTGGCGCACATCGAGCAATTGCACGTCTGCGCCTCGACCACTTCCGGCAGGGCCACCTCGAACCGCACGCCGCCGCAATGGCAGCCTCCGGCTTTCCAGGTGAAGGAATCAGCCATGACCCCTCCCTCCGCTCACCCCGGCGAAGGCCGGGGCCCAAGCCGAGCTCGGGATGGCGGAAAGTCCGCTTGGGTCCCGGATTCCGCCGGGAGGAGCGGAATTCGGGCTTGTCATTTGTAGGTGACCGCCTTCACCGCCGTGACGATGTCCTCCACCGACGGCAGCGACAGGGCCTCGAGATTGGCGGCGTAGGGCAGCGGCACGTCCTTCTGGTGCACTCGCGCCGGCGGGGCGTCGAGATAGTCGAAGGCGTGCTCGAGCACTCGCGAGATCACCTCGGCGCCGACGCCCATCGGGCCCCAGCCTTCCTCGACGGTGACCAGGCGGTTGGTCTTCTTGACGCTCTCGACGATGGTCTCGTGATCGAGCGGGCGCAGGGTGCGCAGGTCGATGACCTCGGCCTCGATCCCCTCGCCGGCCAGCTGCTCGGCGGCCTTCAGGGCGTGGCCGACCATCCGCGAGTGGGTGGTGATAGTGACGTCCGAGCCCTGGCGACGCACCTTGGCCTTGCCGATCGGCACCACCCAGTCCACGCCCTCTGGAACCTCGAACTCCACCCCGTAGAGCATCTCGTGCTCGAGGAAGACCACCGGATTGGGGTCGCGGATCGCCGCCTTGAGCAGGCCCTTGGCGTCGGCCGCATCATAGGGGGCGATCACCTTCAGGCCCGGCACCTGGGCGTACCAGGCCGAATAGTCCTGGCTGTGCTGGGCGCCCACGCGCGCCGCCGCGCCATTCGGACCGCGGAAGACCACCGAGCAGCGGATCTGGCCGCCGGACATGTAAAGCGTCTTGGCCGCCGAGTTGATGATGTGGTCGATCGCCTGCATGGCGAAGTTCCAGGTCATGAACTCGACGATCGGCTTCAGGCCGGCCATGGCCGCCCCGACGCCGAGGCCCGCGAAGCCGTATTCGGTGATCGGGGTGTCGATCACCCGCTTGTCGCCGAACTCCTGCAGGAGGTCGCGCGAGACCTTGTAGGCGCCCTGGTACTGGGCGACTTCCTCACCCATCAGGAACACCGTGTCGTCGCGGCGCATCTCCTCGGCCATGGCGTCGCGGAGGGCGTCGCGGATGGTGGTCTTCACCAGCTTGACGCCATCCGGCAGCTCGGGGTCGCGCAGCTCGACCTTCGGCGCGACGGGGGCGGCGCCCTCGCCTTCAGGCCGCGGCTTGGCGGTCTCGGGGGGCTGCTTCTCAGGTTCGCCCGCGGCGGCCTGGGCCGCGGCGCCGTTGACCTTGGCCGCCGGCGCGCCCTCGCCCGCCAGGCGCGCGATCGGCGTGTTGACCTTCACGCCTTCCGAGCCTTCGGGGACCAGGATGTCCTCGACGACGCCTTCGTCGACCGCTTCCACCTCCATGGTGGCCTTGTCGGTCTCGATCTCGGCGATCACGTCGCCGGACTTCACCGCATCGCCCTTCTTCACGTGCCACTTGGCGAGCGTGCCCTCCTCCATGGTGGGCGATAGGGCGGGCATCAGGACTTCGATGGACATGTCGTCTCCGGGCTCTTCAGGCGCTCGGTTGAAGTTCGGTCAGGTCGGCGGGCGACCAGCGAGCCTTGCGCCGTGCAGCGCGTGTCTCTGGCGTCTCGTCGTCGTAGACCATGGGCTCGGGCTCGCGGCCGTCGAACCCGGGCAGGTCCACGCCGCGCACGTTCAGGATGGCGTATCGGGCCCCCTCGATCTCGGTCGCGGCGCCGACATAGCAGCCGCAGGCCGCGCAGATCAGGAAGTCCGACCGCCGCTGCCCGAACCGGTAGTGGATCAACCGGCCGGCGAACCTGATCGTGGCGTCTGGGTGGCTCGTCGAGATCGCCCCGTGGCGCCGGCAGAAGCCGCACTGGCAGGCGCGCAGCGGCAGGTCGTCGGCCGGCACGCCCTCGATCTCGACGCGCACCGCGCCACAGTGACACTGGCCATGCAGCCGGCGGCTCATGCGTGCTCCTTCGAAAGGTGGGCGAGGCTCGCGCCGTTCGCCTCCCAGTTCTGGCCGTCGAACGCCTCGATCACGATCTCGAGGCCGTCGACGCTGTCCAGGCAGCGAGCGTTGACGCTCCAGCCGTCCGGGTTCGAGCGCGGCCGGTAGAAGCTCTTGATGCCGCACTCGGAGCAGAAGAGGTGCTTCGCGACACGCGTGTTGAACGTGTACTCGGCCAGCCGGTCCGCGCCCCTGGTCAGCCGGAACCGGCTTTCCGGCACGATGACGTGCACGAAGCCTGTCTTGGCGCACATCGAGCAGTTGCAGCTCTGCGCCTCGACACGATCCGGCACCGCCACCTCGAAGCGCACGCCGCCGCAGTGACACCCGCCTGCCCGCCATGTGAACGGGCTCTGGCTCATGACCGGTAAGAGACCGCCTTCGCCGCCGCCACGATCCGCTCCACCGAGGGCATGGACAGCGCCTCGAGGTTGGCCGCGTAGGGCAGCGGCACGTCCTCCTGGTGGACGCGCAGCGGCGGGGCGTCGAGATAGTCGAAGGCCAGCTCCGTCACCTTGGCGCAAATCTCGCCGCCGACGCCCATCGGGCCCCAGCCTTCCTCGACGGTCACCAGGCGGTTGGTCTTCTTCACGCTCTCGACGATGGTCTCGATGTCCATCGGGCGGATCGTGCGCAAGTCGACGACCTCGGCCTCGATGCCGTCCTTGGCCAGTTCCTCGGCCGCCTGCAGGCAGAAGCCGACCATGCGGGAGTACGCGACCAGCGTGACGCCCGTGCCTTCGCGCCGGACCCTGGCCTTGCCGATCGGCACGACCCAGTCGATCCCCTCGGGCACGTCGAACTCCTGGCCATAGAGCATCTCGTGCTCCAGGAAGACCACGGGGTTCGGGTCGCGGATGGCGGCCTTCAAGAGGCCCTTGGCGTCGGCGCTGTCGTAGGGCGCCAGAACCTTCAGCCCGGGCACGTGGCCGTACCACGCGCCGTAGTCCTGGCTGTGCTGCGCGCCAACCCGCGCCGCCGCGCCGTTCGGGCCGCGGAAGACGATGGACGTCTTGATCTGGCCGCCGGACATATACAGCGTCTTCGCAGCAGAATTGATAATGTGGTCAATGGCTTGCATGGCGAAGTTGAACGTCATGAACTCGACGATCGGCTTCAGGCCCGCCATGGCCGCGCCCACGCCGATGCCGGCGAAGCCATGCTCGGTGATCGGGGTGTCGATGACTCGCTTGGGACCGAACTCGTCCAGCAGGCCGCGGGACACCTTGTAGGCGCCCTGGTACTGCGCGACTTCCTCGCCCATCAGGAAGACGTCAGGGTTGGCGCGCATCTCCTCGGCCATGGCGTCGCGCAGGGCGTCGCGAACGGTCACCTTCACCAGGTTCACGCCCTCGGGCAGGTCCGGGTCCTTCAGCGCGACGGCGGGCGCGGCGGGCGCGGCCGCCGCGGCCCGGACGGGGTCGCCCTTGGCCTCGGCGCGCGACGCCGGCTGCGGATTGGGATCGGTCGCCGGCTCCGGCGCAGGTTCGGCTTTCGGCGCCGGGGCGCTCGCCCCCGCCTCGCCGGCAAGCCGCGCGATGGCGGTGTTGACCTTCACCTCCTCGGTGCCCTCAGGCACAAGGATCGCCTCGACCACGCCCTCGTCGACGGCCTCCACCTCCATGGTGGCCTTGTCGGTCTCGATCTCGGCGATCACGTCGCCGGAGGAGATCTTGTCCCCGACCTTCACGTGCCACTTGGCGAGCGTGCCCTCTTCCATCGTGGGCGACAGGGCCGGCATCAGGATGTCGGTCACGCGCGGCTCTCCGTGTAGACGTCCGTATAGAGCTCGGAGGGGTCGGGCTCAGGGCTGGTGCGGGCGAACTCGGCCGCGTCGGCCACGATGCGCTTCACCTCGGCGTCGATGGCCTTCATCGCCGCCTCGTCAGCCCAGCCGTTCTTCTCCAGCAGGTCCTCGACGAAATCGATCGGGTCGCGGGTCTTGCGGACCTCGTCCACCTCCTCGCGCGTCCGGTACTTGGCCGGGTCGCTCATCGAGTGGCCGCGGTAGCGGTAGGTCTTCAGCTCGAGGATGTAGGGGCCCTTCCCGCTCCGGCAGTGCTCGGCCGCGCGTTCGGCGGCGGCCTTCACCGCCAGCACGTCCATGCCGTCCACTTCCTCGCCCGGGATGTTGAACGAGATGCCGCGTTTGTGGAGCTTGGTCTCGGACGACGAGCGGTCGATGGCGGTGCCCATCGCATACTCGTTGTTCTCGATGCAGTAGACGACCGGCAGCTTCCAGACCTGGGCCATGTTGAAGCTCTCGTAGACTTGGCCCTGGTTCGCCGCGCCGTCACCGTAGTAGGCGAAGCAGACCTTGCCGTCGCCGCGGTAGGCGTTGGCGAAGGCCAGGCCGGTGCCAAGCGACACCTGGGCGCCGACGATGCCGTGGCCGCCGTAGAACGCCGCCTCGGTCGAGAACATGTGCATCGACCCGCCCTTGCCCTTGGACGAGCCGCCGATGCGTCCGGTCAGCTCGGCCATGACCTCCTTGGGGTCCATGCCGCAGACCAGCATGTGGCCGTGATCGCGGTAGCCGGTGATCATCTGGTCGCCGGGTCGCTTGGCCGCCTCGCAGCCGACCGCGATGGCCTCCTGCCCGATGTATAGGTGGCAGAAGCCTCCGATCAGGCCCATGCCGTAGAGCTGGCCCGCGCGCTCCTCGAAGCGGCGGATGAGCAGCATCTGCCGGTAATACTCGAGGAGCTCTTCCTTCTTGGCCGCGGACTTGTCCGCGCCGTTGGCCTTACGTCGACCAGCCGTGCCGGCCTGCCCGCGCGCCATGCGTCACCCCGTGATCGTTTAATGTCGAAGGACCCGGAATCCGGCCCTAAGGTTCCATCCGGATCACATAGTCCCTTGGGTCGGCGAAGCCTAGCAGGGAGCGCGCCCTTTCCTCCAGCAGATCGGCGGAAAGGCTGGTGTCGCGCAGCAGCTGCGCCCGCACTTCCAGGTCGCGCCGCTGGGCGGTGACCGTCTTCAGCTCTTCGGTCTTCGCGGTCAGCGTCGCGTCGCGCTTGTCGGACTGCAGCAGGCCGCCCTCGCCCGTGAAGGCGTGGTAGCCGAAATAGAAGATCAGCAGCGCCAGCGCGGCGGTGGACAGGTACGGACGCAGGAATGCGAGCACGGGAATCACAACGGTTGCCTACGCCGACGATAGCGGCCGGCATGCTTAATTTAGGGTTGCGGCGGCGGCGTGGCGCGCTCGCCGCCGCCCTTTCCTAGACCCTGGCCAGCGCCCGCAGGGCGCCCTTGCCGGCATAGATCGCCTGGTCGCCCAGCTCCTCCTCGATGCGGAGCAGCTGGTTGTACTTGGCGGTGCGGTCCGAGCGCGCCAGCGAGCCGGTCTTGATCTGCCCGCAGTTCGTGGCGACCGCGAGGTCGGCGATGGTCGAGTCCTCGGTCTCGCCCGAGCGGTGGCTCATCACGGCCGTGTAGCTGTTGCGATGCGCCAGATCGACGGCGTCGAGGGTCTCGGACAGCGTGCCGATCTGGTTGACCTTCACCAGGATCGAGTTGGCGAGGCCCTTGCCGATGCCCATGCCCAGGCGGGCCGGATTGGTCACGAACAGGTCGTCGCCCACCAGCTGGATCTTGCCGCCCAGCGCCTTGGTCAGCAGGCCCCAGCCCTCGAAGTCGTCCTCGGCGCAACCGTCCTCGATGGAAACGATCGGGAACTTGGCCACGAGGCCTTCGAGATAGGCCACCATGCCGGCTGGATCGACCGTCTTGTCCTCGCCTTCCATGACGTACTTGCCGCCCTTGAAGAACTCGGTCGAGGCCACGTCCAGGCCCAGGTGGAAGTCCTTGGCGGCCTTGTATCCGGCGCTCTCGCCCGCCTTGACGATGAAGGCCAGCGCCTCTTCCGCCGAGCCGATGTTGGGCGCGAAGCCGCCCTCGTCGCCGACGTTGGTGTTGTGGCCGGCGGCCTTCAGCTGCGCCTTCAGGGCGTGGAAGATCTCCGCGCCCATCCGCAGGCCCTCGGCGAAGGTGTCCGCGCCGGTCGGCAGGATCATGAACTCCTGGATGTCGATCGGATTGTCCGCATGCGCGCCGCCATTGATGATGTTCATCATCGGCACCGGAAGGACGCGGGCCGAGACCCCGCCCACGTACTTGTAGAGCGGCAGGGCCGCCGAACTCGCCGCCGCCTTCGCCGTCGCCAGGCTCACGCCGAGGATCGCATTCGCGCCCAGCCGGGCCTTGTTAGGAGTGCCGTCCAGCTCGATCAGCAGGCGGTCGATCCGCCGCTGGTCCTCGGCGTCCGACCCCGACAGCGCGTCGTAGATCTCGCCGTTCACCGCATCGACGGCCTGCTGCACGCCCTTGCCGCCATAGCGCTTCTTGTCGCCGTCGCGCTTCTCGACCGCCTCGTGCGCGCCGGTGGAGGCGCCCGACGGCACCGCCGCGCGGCCCATCGAACCGTCCTCGAGGATCACGTCCACCTCGACCGTCGGGTTCCCCCGGCTGTCCAGAATCTCGCGGGCGATGATGTCGACGATCTCGGTCATGGGGCTCCCTCGGGTGGCGGGGCGGACCCTTAGCCAGCTTCGATGACGGGAGCAATGTTACGCGCTTTAGGTGACGCGGAACTTCGGCGCCGGATTGGTGAGCCTGGCGTCCGAAACCGCCTCGCCCTGGAAGAACCGCACCAGCAGCGTCTGCACCTCCGGATGCGCCTCGAAGACGTTGTGGCCCGCGTTCTCCACGGTCAGCTGCGCCTTGTTGCGGAATTGCGCCGCCACCTCGGCCTGCTCCTCCAACGGCGTGCGTCCGTCAAGCGTACCCTGGACCAGTAGCGCGGGCTGGTCGATGCGAATCGACCTGCGGAAGTCCTCGCCCAGGTCCACGCCCGGCACGGCGCCCAAGAGGTGCGGCATCGGGAAGTTGAGCGCGTCGCCCAGCACCGCCGTCCGCGCTTCGCGCTCGACAATCCGCAGCTTCGCCGGCGAGATGCCCGACGCCAGATCCATCGCTTCCGGCATGCCGCCCACGCTCAACAGTCCCGACATCTGCCCCATGAACGGCGCCAGCACCGCGACGTTACCCGCGTCCAGGGCGCGATAGAGCCCGGGCAGCATCATCAAGGTCTCGGGGTTCGCGATCAGGCTGCCAGCCAGCATCTGCACCGCGAAGCCGCCGACGAGCACCTCGGTCGGCGCGCCCCGCAGCGTCATCGTCATCCTCGCCGGCGCGGGCTCCAGCCGCGAATGCACCCGCCGCATCAGCGCGGACAGATCGGGGATGGCCGCCCGCACCGCCGGATCCACGTCCAGCAGCGCGTCCACGCGCTTGAGGTAGAGATCCAGCCGCCCGGGCCGCTTCACCGTCTGGTCCTGGCCCTCCAGGCTCGCCAGCGCCACGCGCCGCACCCGGTCCCCATGCCGCTTCAGCACCGACAACCCCAGGTGCGAGCCATAGCTGATGCCCCAGAGGTCGATCTGCTCGGTCCCAAGGCGCTTGCGCAGGTCATCGATGTCGTCTGCGCTCTCGGCGGTGTTGTAGCCAGCCATCGCGACGCCCTGCGCCGTCCAGTCGGCCCAGGCCCTGGCGAACTCGGCCCGCACGTGCGCCGTCAACCCGGCGCGCGTGAAAGCCGGCGGCGGGCCGGCGGGCGTAGGTCGCCGCGGGATGTGGTTGGAAAGGCCCGTGCCCCGCTGGTCGAAGGCGATCACGTCCGCATGCTCGCGCAGCGCCAGCAGGATCGGGAACCGTGGACCCGTCATCGTCCCCGTCGCCGTGCCGCCAGGGCCGCCCGCCAGATAAACGATCGGCGGGCCCGGCCTCGCCGACGTCGAGGCGAAGCGGACATAGCTCAACCGGATCTTCCGCGACTTCGGATCGCGCCGGTCTTCCGGAACCTCGAAGAAGCCGCGCTCGGCGTCGGTCTCCTGGCCGCGCCAGCCTTTGAACTTGAACGGGCCGGCCTGCGGCTGGGCAAGCGCGTGAGCAGGCATGGCGAGGCTGGCGGCGGCCAGCAGGGCGCGGCGATGAAGCGTCATGTCCCCCACCGTGCCATCGCCCGGCGGCGCGTGACGCGCGCATCGGCGAACGGCCACGCTCCATCGGTGAACCACCGCGCGGATCGGCGAACGGCGCCGTACAGTGGCGGCATGTGGCGCCTGCTCGTCATCGTCTTCCTGCTGTTCGGCGTCGCCGGCGCGGCGCAGGCCCAGCAGCCGGCGTGGGACGTCTGCCGCGGTGTCGTAGCCGGTGGCGCGCCCTCGCTCACCGACTGCCATCCCCTCGCGGGCAAGGTCGATCCGCAGGGCCGCGAGCTCTGGCTCCGCGCGAGCGTTCCGCCGCGTGCGCAGGGCGGACCCAAGGCCGTCTTCCTCTTCGGGGCAGCGTCCTCCGAGGTCTGGTTCAACGGCGTGCGCCTGGGCGCCAACGGCCAGCCTGGCCCGACGCCGGAGGCCGAGCGCCCTGGCCGCTACCAAGCCGAACTGCTAATCCCCGACGCCCTCTGGCGGCCGTCCGGCAACCAACTCGTCGTTCGGATGTCGGCGCATCACGTGGGGCTCAGGTTCGCGAGCCCGATCGGCTGGCTCGGGATCGCCGCCGCCAAGCAGCCGTCGCTACTGCCCCTGCTCGCCATCACCTTCGTCGCCGCGGGCGCGCTCGCAGCCTCCGCGTTCGGCTTCGGCGCCATCTGGGCCATGCGTCGCACAGGCTCCAGCCTGACGCTGGGCGCGCTCGCCGGCGTGGCCGCCACTCAGGCGCTGGTGGAGAACCTCCGCCACCTCTGGCGCTACGACTATCCCGTCCACACGTGGCGGGTGATGGGCATCTGGCTGCTGGCGCTGGTCTTCGCCTTCCTGCTGGTCGCTTGGGCCGGCTCGCGGTTCCTGCCGCGTCGCCGCGCGCTGCTGCTGGCCGCGGCCACGATCGCCCTTCCGCTCACCTGGTTCGTGCCGGGTTTCGACATCAAGACCGGCGTGGCGCTGATGCTGGGCGTCGGCCTGGCCGGCGTGGCGGCGCTGGCAGGTGTCGTGGCGCGACTCCCCGGCGCGCGCGCCACCTTGGCCTGGCTCGGCTTGTTCCTGGCGCTGGGCGTCCTTCGGCCCTTCTGGCTGCTCGACGTCTCCTTCTTTGTGCTCGCCGCGGCCCTGGTGCTGCCGCTGCTGATCGCCGAGGTCGTCCGCCTGGGCCGCGACGACACCGCCCGCGAGGCCGCCCTGACGCGCGCCGCCAGCCGCCCCGACCGGCTGACCGTGGCCTCCGCGTGCGGCGTCCAACTCGTGCCCATTCCCGAGATCCTGGCCATCGTGGGGGCCGACGACTACGTGGAGCTGCGTCTCGCCGGCGGACGCAGCCTGCTGCACGCCGCGCGCCTCGACCGGCTGGAAGCCCAGCTCCCGCCCAGCTTCCTGCGCATCCACCGCTCGGCGATCGCCAACCTGGCGCATGTGCAGCGGTTGGAACGCGACGGCGGCCGCTGGCGGCTGCATCTGGACGAAGGGCCGCCCCTCCCCGTCAGCCGCGCCCGCCTGCCTGCTGTGCGCGACGCGCTCGACGACCCGTCCCCGCTGCGCGCCACGGCTTGACCGACGCTGCGGCGCCGGGCCAACGGGAGCGTCTCGGAGGATCCCGCATGCTGCTCGTCGAAAAGCCCCTGGACGGCGTCGCCGTCGTCACCCTCAACCGCCCCGAGGCGATGAACGCCCTCTCCAAGGCGCTCAGGGCCGCGTTGCAGCAGGCCATCGTCGAACTCGACGCCGACCGCGACGTGCGCGTGATCGTGCTGACGGGCGCCGGCGAGCGGGCCTTCACCGCCGGCCTAGACCTGAAGGAACTCTCCACCGATCCGCTGGGCATGGGCGCGGCCAACGCCACCGATCCGGCCGAGAACCCGGCCCGCGCCGTGCTGGCCTGCTCCAAGCCCATCATCGGAGCCATCAACGGCGTGGCGATCACCGGCGGCTTCGAGGTGGCCCTTGCCTGCGACGTGCTGATCTGCTCGACCAACGCCCGTTTCGCCGACACCCACGCCCGCGTCGGCATCACGCCGGGCTGGGGCCTGTCGCAGAAGCTCAGCCGCTGCATCGGCCCCTACCGGGCCAAGGAGCTCTCGCTCACCGGCAACTTCCTGTCGGCCCAGCAGGCCTACGACTGGGGCCTCGTGAACCGCGTGGTCGAGCCGGCCGAGTTGATGCCCGCGGCGCTGAAGCTCGCCGGCGAGATGGCTTCGATCGAGGCCGACATGCTGGTGACCTACAAGGCCATGATCGACGACGGCTACGAGCTGCCCATGGGCGAGGGCCTCAAGCTCGAGCACGAGCGCTCGGTCGTCCACAACCGCGAGGTCACCCCCGAGATGGTCGCCGCCAGCCGCGAGAGGGTGCAGGCCCGCGGAAGGACGCAGTAACGCAAAACGCCGGCCTCGCGGCCGGCGTCTCGGAAGCTCCCACGATGTGAGGAGGCTCAGTCTTCCTTCGGCGTCAGGACCTGGCGGCCCTTGTACATGCCGGTCTTCAGGTCGACGTGGTGCGGACGCTTCAGCTCGCCCGTTTCCTTGTCTTCGTGGAAGGAGTTGGGGCCGAGCGCGTGGTGCGAACGACGCATGTTCCGCCGCGACGGCGAAGTTTTTCTTTTAGGAACAGCCATCGGAGTGTCTCTACGGCGTGAAAACGAGAGCGGCGGCCAAACTGGGGCCGCCACGTGAGCGCGGGC
>NZ_DASWTE010000036.1:0-10038 GCF_036402295.1 Phenylobacterium sp. | reverse complement strand
GGGCTTTGAGTCTCGGTTTTGAAAGACAAAACTGCTAGCTAGCGGGCAAGGGACAGGGAGGACGTTTCGCTCACGATGGCCGCGCCAGTCGCCATACGCGGACAGCGGAGCCTGCTGCGGCAGATCCGCGAGGCGCTCGCCGGGGGTGGCCCCGCGCAGCAGCGCCTGGACATGGTGGTGCGCATCATCGCGCTCTCCATGGTCGCCGAGGTGTGCTCGATCTACCTGCGGCGTGCGAACGGCGAGATGGAGCTGTTCGCCACCGAGGGCCTCGACGCCACCGCCGTCCACGTCACGCGGATGAAGCCCGGCGAAGGCCTGATCGGCGAGATCATGCGGCTGGGCCGGCCGCTGAACCTGGCCGACGCGCCGGAGCACCCGGCCTTCTCGTACCGGCCGGAAACCGGCGAAGACCCCTATCACGCGTTCCTGGGCGTGCCGCTGCTGCGCGGCGGCCGGGTCATCGGGGTGCTGGCGGTCCAGAACCGCACCGAGCGGAACTATTCCGAGGACGAGGTCGAGGACATCCAGATCGTCGCCATGGTGGTCGCCGAGATGGTGGCCTCGGGCGAGCTGATAAGCGTCGGCGAGCTGGAGGGCGTCGAGCTCGCGCCGCGGCGGCCGGAGCGGCTGAAGGGCTCGAAGTTCGCCGACGGCCTGGCCTATGGCGTGGCGGTGCTGCACGAGCCGCCGGTGGCCTCGTCGCAGCTCCTGTCCGACGACGTCGTGGCCGAGGAGAAGCGCCTGGCCGACGCGCTGCAGAGCCTGAAGGACCAGATCGACCGGATGCTCGAGGGCCAAGCGGGCCTGGTCGAGGCGTCGTACGACGTGCTCGAGAGCTACCGGATGTTCGCCCACTCCACGAGCTGGAACCGCAGCCTGGAGGACGCGGTGAAGAACGGCCTCACCGCCGAGGCCGCCGTCGAACGGGTGCGGTCCGAACACCGGGCGCGGCTGGGCCAGGCCCGCGACCCCTACATGCGCGAGCGCCTGCACGACCTGGAGGACCTGAACGACCGGCTGCTGCGGCACCTGTCGGGTGACGGCAGCGTGGCGCGCGACCTGCCCGAGGGCGCGATCCTGATCGCCCGGAACCTGGGCCCCGCCGACCTGCTGGAATACGACCGCACCAAGCTCGCGGGCCTGCTGCTGGAAGAAGGCTCGTCCGCCAGCCACGCGGCGATCGTGGCGCGCGCCCTGGACATCCCTTGCGTCGGCCGCCTGGCCGGCCTGCGCGACAAGGTCTCGGAGGGCGACCCGGTCATCGTCGACGCCGAGACCGGCGAGGCGTTCCTGCGGCCGCGCACCGACGTGGTGAAGGCCATCCAGGCCCGCGTCGACGTGCGGCGGCAGCGGCAGGCCGAGTTCGCCAAGCTGAAGGACACGCCTGCCTTCACCCGCGACGGGGTGAAGGTCACGCTGCTGATGAACGCTGGCCTCGATGTGGACCTCGAGAGCCTGGCCGACACCGGCGCCGAGGGCATCGGCCTGTTCCGCACCGAATTCCAGTTCATGGTCTCGGAGGAGATGCCGCGGTTCAACGCCCAGACGGCGCTCTACTCGCGGGTAATGGACGCGGCCGGCGGCCTGCCGGTGACGTTCCGCACCCTCGACCTCGGCGGCGACAAGGTGCTGCCCTACATGGAGGCCGAGCGCGAGGAGAACCCGGCGCTGGGCTGGCGGGCGGTGCGGATGGGCCTGGACCGTCCGGCGCTGCTCAGACTGCAGCTGCGGGCGCTGATCGCCGCCTCGCGAGGGCGGCCGCTCCGGGTGATGTTCCCGCTGATCTCGAGCGTCGACGAGTTCCGCGCGGCGCGAGCCTGGGTGGACTCCGAGGTGGCGTGGGCGCAGCGCCGCGGCCGGCCGGCCCCGTCACGGCTCGACGTCGGCGCGATGATCGAGGCGCCGTCGCTGATCTGGCACCTCGACGCGCTGCTGCCGATGACGGACTTCGTCAGCGTCGGGACCAACGACCTGATGCAGTATCTGTTCGCCGCCGACCGCGGGAACCCGCGCGTGGCCGACCGCTACGACTTCCTGTCGCCGCCGGCGCTCCGGGCCATGGAGGCGATCCAGCGGGCCTGCGCCGAGACCGGCACGCCGGTCAGCGTGTGCGGCGAGATGGCGGGCCGGCCGCTGGAGGCCTTCACTCTGGTGGCGCTGGGCTTCGAGCGGTTGTCGATGCCGGCGACCGGCGTGGGCCCGGTGAAGCAGATGGTGCTGTCGTGCGACCGCGAGGCGGCCCGCCGCGGCGTTTCGGCGCTCCTGAAATCAAGCGCGGGATCGGTTCGGAACGAGATAGAAACTCTGGCGCGCAAACTTTACCTCGCCGTCTGATACTCGCCCGAATCCGTAGAGAGTAGCGGGGCGGCTTGGAGCCCCGAGAACTTGCCCGTGCTGAAGAAACGCCCACCGAAAAAGCAAGCCGCCGGTCGCGAGCGGATGCGGGCGATGCTGAGCCTCGTGGGCAGCGAGCCGCCGGCCGAGACGCCGCTAGGTGAGACGGCCGCCGACGCGGGCCCGCCGCCGCCCATCGACCCCCTGTTCGCGCATGACAGCCTCGGCGAGGCGCTGCGGGCCATCCGGCGCGACCGGGGCATCTCGCTGGAGGACCTGGCCGAGCGCACGCGGGTGCGGAAGAGCTACCTCGAGGCGATCGAGGAGATGCGGCTGGACGCGCTGCCGTCGCGCCCCTTCACCATCGGCTACGTCCGCGCCTATGCGACGGCGCTGGCGCTGGACCCCGACGCGGCGGTCGAGCGGTTCAAGACCGACGAGCCGGTGCTGGACGAGCCGCTGCGCGCGCCGGTGGGCGTGCTGGAGGAAAAGGACCCGCGGGTCGCGGCCTTCACGATCGGCGCGCTGGTGATCATTGCGGCCATCGTGCTGTGGAACGTGGCCCAGCGGGCGATGATGGCGGCCGCCCCGCCGCCGCCCCTGGCCTCGGAGCAACAGGCCCAGCAGCTGCTCGCCAAGCTGAAGACCGGGACGATGGAGCTGGGCCAACCCCTGCCCGCCCCCGTGGAATCCACCACACCCACGCCTTACGAGACCCCCGGGCTGCGCGCCGCCCTGGGGCTGAACACGGACCCCGCGACGGGCGATGCGCCACCGGCCCCCTCGCCCACCCGCATCGGCGAGCCGCCGCCCGTGGACCTGGCCTCGCTGCGGCCCTTCTTCGTCCCGGCCGGCAAGATCTACGACAGCGGCCCGCGGCTGACCTCGGTGGTGACGGTGCAGGCGATCAAGGCCGGCGCGCTGATCGTCCGCGGCCAGGACGGCTCGGTCTATTTCGCCCGCCAGCTGGCCAAGGGCGAGGCCTACCGGGTGCCCAACCTGGCCGGCCTGACCCTCGACGTCTCGGCGCCGCAGGACTTCCAGGTGTTCGTCGCGGGCCAGTCGCGCGGCGTGCTGCCCTCGACCCAGGTGCTGGCCTCGAAGCTGGTGACAGCTGTGCCGACGGCGACGCCGGGCGCGGCGCCGGCGCCGGCGGTTCCCGCCCCCGCGACCGCGTCACCGGCGACGGCCGCCGCCGGCCCCCCGGTCAAGGCGCCGCCCGCGAAGACCCCTGCGCCGAAGTCCGCCGCGCCGCCGCGGCCCTGAGTCCGGTTGGGATTCCCCGCGCGACGGACTATTTTCCCCTCGCCATGACCACCGAAGCCCACACCGCCGTCCGCCCCTGGCGCGCGATCGACCGCCGCGAGAGCCGCAAGATCCGCGTGGGCGATGTCGAGGTGGGCGGCGATGCGCCGATCACCGTGCAGTCGATGACCAACACGGTCACCGCCGACGCCAAGGCCACGATCGAGCAGGTGCGCCAGCTGGAGGAAGCCGGCTGCGACATCGTCCGCGTCTCGTGCCCCGACGAGGACTCCACGGCGGCGTTCCGGGAGATCGCGCGGGCGGCGAAGGTCCCGCTCGTGGCCGACATCCACTTCCACTACAAGCGCGGCATCGAGGCCGCGCAGGCCGGCGCCGCCTGCCTGCGGATCAACCCGGGCAACATCGGCAACGCGGCGCGGGTGAAGGAGGTCGTGCAGGCCGCCCGCGATCACGGCTGCTCGATGCGGATCGGAGTGAACGCCGGCTCGCTGGAGCGCGACCTGCTCGAGAAGTACGGCGAGCCCTGCCCCGACGCTATGGTCGAGAGCGCGCTCAACCACGCCCGCATCCTGCAGGACCACGACTTCCACGAGTTCAAGATCAGCGTGAAAGCGTCCGACCCGTTCATGACGGTGGCCGCCTACCAGCAGCTGGCCGAGGCCATCGACTGCCCGCTGCACCTGGGCGTGACCGAGGCGGGGGCGACGCGGTCGGGCACGGTGAAGAGCACGATCGGCATCGGATCGCTGCTCTGGGCCGGGATCGGCGACACCATCCGCGTGAGCCTGGCGGCCGATCCAGTGGAAGAGGTGAAGGTCGGCTTCGACATCCTGAAGAGCCTGGGCCTGCGCCACCGCGGCGTGAACATCATCGCCTGCCCGTCGTGCGCCCGGCAGGGCTTCAACGTGATCCAGACGGTGGAGATGCTGGAACAGCGGCTGGCCCACATCGCCACGCCGATGAGCCTGTCGATCATCGGCTGCGTCGTGAACGGCCCCGGCGAGGCGCTGATGACCGACCTCGGTTTCACCGGCGGCGGCAAGGGCGCGGGCATGGTCTATGTGGCCGGCAAGCCCGACCACAAGATGGACAACGACCATATGGTCGACCACATCGTCGCGCTGGTGGAGGCGCGCGCCCAGGAGATCGAGGCGGCGAAGGCGGACGTTCCCGCTGCTGCGGAGTGACCATTTAGTCACAACAGGCGCGTTCCGGGCCGCCTTACAAAAATGACACCTGCGTCACTCTTGCGCAGGGGGCCGCACCGCGCTTAGGTGGCGCTCCAATTCTTGGGAGGGACATGATGTCCGCGGACGGCAACTGGAAAGTCACCATCAACACGCCCATGGGCGCTCGCACCATGAACGTGGGCATCACCACTTCGGGCGACGCGTTCACCGGCAAGGTGGACTCGGAAATGGGCTCTCAGGAAGTGCAGGGGAAGGTCGACGGCGACACGCTCTCCTGGAGCACCGACATCACCAACCCGATGCCGATGAAGCTCGAGTTCACCGCCAAGGTGGAAGGCGACAAGATGACCGGCAACTGCAAGCTGGGCATGTTCGGCAACGCCGCCCTGACCGGCGAGCGCGTCTAAGCCAGACTTTCGCGCAAGCGAGGAAAGGGCCCCCTCCGGCGACGGAGGGGGCCCTTTTCGTTAGTTCTTCGGCGCCGGGACGGTCACCGCGTCGGCGGCCCGTTCGGCCGCGCCGCTCACGCTGTCGGCCGCCGTGGCGGTGCTTTCGGCCACGCTGGAGGCGGCGCTGGTCACGGCCTCGGTCTGGATCGCGTCGTTGCGGTTCGCCTGCAGCAGGAAGAAGGCCACGATCGCCACCATCGCCAGTACGGCGATGCCGACGATGATCCCGCCGATGCCCGAGCCGCCCTTGTCGACATAGGTCGTGCCGCCGGCGTCGCGCTCGACGACGCGCTCGTGGGTCAGGCCGTCGCTGCGTTCTGTCACGCGTTCGGTCGCCATGTGATCAATCTCCGTCTGTCACCGGGGGCGAAAACACCCGGGCCGGCGGAGCGTTCCGAGGAGCTAGAGGCTTGAGCAAGCCCTCCTCCTCGATGGAGGAGGGTTGGGTGGAGGTGTGGCCGCTGAGCCGATGCAGGCGGCGCTCTCGGGCGCGGGCGTCAAACGAGCTTTGCCGTCCCGGCCCTGCACACACCTCCATCCCCGGCCCTTCCTCCATCGAGGAGGAAGGGAGTCCTAGACTAGGCGCGCCGCGGCGGGACCACGTCGGCGAAGTCCGGGAAGGCTTTCCACTTGGGCTCGACCGGAGCTTCCCCGGCGGCCGGGACGTAGGGGCTGGCCTCCTCCAGGGTCATCTTCGGGATGTAGCGCGGGCAGTTGGGGAAGATGTCCGTTGGCGTCACCTTGACCAGCAGCTGGGCGCCCGGGATCGCCGCCATGGCGGGGTCGTCGCGGACCACCTCGGCGCGGCCGTTCACGCGCATCCGGCCGGGCTTCTCGCCCATAGCGATGAACAGCAGGCCCACATGCGGGTTGGCGGCGATGTTGCCCAGGCTCTTGAACATGCCGTTGCCGTCGTAGTCCGGGAACACCAGCAGGTCCGGCGCGGCGACGCGGGCGAAGCCGGGCGGGCCGCCCTTGAACGAGCAGTCGGGCCGGCCCTCGGCGTCGGCGGTGGCCAGGAAGAAGAACGGCTGGGCCTCGATGAAGGCCGCGTCGCCCTCGGTGAAGCGGTCGCGGCGCAGCTTCTCCTCCAGCCGGTCGGCCAGCGCGCGGCTGCCGAAGGCGTCCTGAAGCTGCCGGTTGCCCTCGTGGTACATGGCGCGTTCCTCCCGGCGGCAGCATAGCGCATTTGGCGCCGACCACGGTCTCGGCTAGAGACGCGTCCCCATGCGACTTCCCCAGGCCAGGCTCGACCAGGTGCTCGACCGCTTCCGCGAGATCGAGGCGCGCATGGGCGCGGCCACGGACGGGGCCGAGATCGTCCGGCTCTCCAAGGAGCACGCCGAGCTGAAGCCGGTGGCCGACGCGGTCATGACGCTGGAGAAGGCCCGGGCGGAAGAGCCCGAGCTGCGCGAGATGCTGGAGAGCGGCGACGCCGAGATGGCCGAGCTGGCGCGCGCCGAGCTGGAGGCGCTGAAGGAGAAGCTGCCGGCCCTGGAGCACGAGGTGGCGCTTCTGCTTGCGCCCAAGGACAAGGACGAGAACGCTTCCGCGATCCTGGAAGTCCGGGCGGGCACCGGGGGCGACGAGGCCGCGCTGTTCGCGGGCGACCTCTTCCGGATGTACCAGCGCTATGCGGCGAACCGCGGCTGGCGCGTGGAGATCGACTCGATCTCCGAGGGCGACGCGGGCGGCTACAAGGAGATCGTCGCCTCTGTCACCGGCGACGGCGTGTTCGGCCGGCTGAAGTTCGAGAGCGGCGTCCATCGGGTGCAGCGGGTGCCGGCGACCGAGGCGCAGGGGCGCATCCACACCTCGGCCGCCACCGTGGCGGTGCTGCCCGAGCCCGAGGACGTGGAGATCGAGATCCGCGACCAGGACCTGCGCATCGACACCTACCGGTCCTCGGGCGCCGGCGGCCAGCACGTGAACAAGACCGACTCCGCCGTGCGCATCACGCACCTGCCCACCGGTATCGTGGTGACCAGCTCGGAGAAGTCGCAGCACCAGAACCGGGCGCGGGCCATGAAGGCGCTGAAGGTCAAACTGTACGACCAGCAGCGCGAGGCGCTCGACAGCGCGCGGTCCGAGGCGCGCAAGAGCCAGGTGGGCTCGGGCGACCGCTCGGAGCGAATCCGCACCTACAACTTCCCGCAGGGCCGGGTGACCGATCACCGGATCAACCTGACGCTCTACAACCTGCCGAAGATCGTCGAGGGCGAGGCCCTGGACGACGTGATCGACCCGCTGATCGCCGAGGACCAGGCCGCCCGGCTGGCGGCGCTGGAGGATGAGTTCTCCTAGCCGAAGCGCTCGCGGTATTCGCTGGGCGCGACGCCGACGTGTTTGCGGAAGGCGCGTCTCAGGTTCTGTTCGTCGGCGAAGCCGCAGGTGCGGGCGACGTCCTTGAGGCTGTGGGCGCCGCTTTCGAGGCGGCGGCGGGCCTCCTCCAGGCGCAGGCGGGCGACGTAAGCGGCCGGCGTTGCACCCAGCTCGTCCTTGAAGCGGCGGGAGAAGTGGCGCGGGCTCATCCCGGCGGCGACGGCCAGGCGCTCCAGCGGCAGGTCCTCGTCCAGGTGATCCAGGATCCAGAGCTGCAGCTCGCCCAGGCGGTCCTCGCGCCGCTCGGCCTCGAGGAAGCGGCTGAACTGGGTCTGGCCGCCGGGGCGCTTGCGGTAGATCACCAGTTCCTGCGCGACGGCGACTGCGACTGCCTTGCCGTGGTCGCGCTCGACCAGCTCCAGCGCCATGTCCATGCCGGTGGTGACGCCGGCCGAGGTGAAGAGGGCGCCGTCCTCGACGAAGATGGCGTCGGGCTCGACGTCGCAGCCGGGCGCCGCGGCCGCCAACCGATCGCAGTAGGCCCAGTGGGTCGTGGCGCGGCGGCCGTTCAGCAGTCCGGCGGCGGCCAGCACCAGCGCGCCAGTGCAGATCGACCCGAACCGCTGCACCCGCGGGGCCATGCGGCGCAGCCAGGCCAGCACGTCCGGATCGTGCGCGGCCGCCTCCCAGCCGATGCCGCCCGCCACCAGCAGGGTGTCGCAGGCGCCGACCTCGCGGAACGACCGCGCCGCGGTGACCGCGATGCCGCCCGACGTGCGCACCGGACCGGCGTCGCGGGCCAGGAGCTCGATCTCGTAGACAAGGCCCGAGGCCTTGCCGGTGTCGCGCAGCCAGCGGGCGGTGCGGGAGAACACCTCCAGCGGCCCGGTGATGTCGAGGATCTGGGCGTCGGGGAAGCCCAGGACGGCGACGCGGTGCGGGCGTTCGGTCATGGCGCGATTTGACCGCACGGGCAGTAGATTGCCAAGGCCTCAGCGGCGCTTCCGCAGGTTGCGGACCTGGCGCTGACCGATCGCCCAGAGCTGGCCGGCGCCCTTGCGGAAGCCGACGAAGCGCAGGCCCACGGTGTCGGCCATGGCGGCGCCGCGCTCGCCCATCGGCAGGGGCGGGCCGGTGGTGGAGTCCATCGCCGTCTGGTGCTCGATCTCAGCGTTCAGCTCGGCGCCCATGAGGACGACCATCACCGAGAACCAGACCCACAGCATGAAGCCGATGACCGTGCCCAGCGAGCCGTAGGTGGCGTCGAGCCGGGCCACGTTGTTGAGGTACCAGGAGAAGCCCCCCGAGCCGGCCATCCAGAGCGTGGCGGCCACCAGGCTGCCCGGAACCACCCACCGCCAGCGGGCGAGCTGGCGGCTGGGGCCGAAGCGATAGACGACAGCGAAGGCGCCGGCGGCGACCGCGTAGACCAGCGGCCAACGGGCGGCGATCAGCCAGTCCTCGCGCAAGCCCTGGCTCGAGAGCGCGAGCGGGGCGGCCACCAGGATGGCGCTGATCGCGGTCAGGAAGATGATCAGCGCGACGGTGAAACCGTAGGTGAGCGCTGTGCGCAGGACGTAGTTGCGCTTCTCGGCCTCGTCGTAGGCGATGTTCAGACCGTCGAAGAGCGACTTCATGCCGGCATTGGCGCTCCAGAGGGACAGCAGCAGGCTGACCACGAAGGCCAGCGACAGGCCGGCGGTCTTGCCGGTGGCGAGCCGCAGCATCTGCTCCCCGAGGAGCTGGACGGCCTCGGGTGGGAAGACCGCCGAGAGTTGGATCAGCTGCTCCTGCACGGTGCGGACGTCGGCGATCAGGCCGTAGAGCGAGACGAAGACGCCCAGCGCCGGGAAGATGGAGAGCAGGGTGTAGTAGGTGACGCTGCCGGCCACGACGCTGAGCCGGTCGTGGCTCATCTCGCGATAGGTCCGCCACAGGATGTCCTTCCAGCCGCGCCAGGGGATGTGGTGGGGATGCAGGGCCACACGGCCTCGGCGGGGCTCCTGGGCCTCGAAGTGGGCCGGCTCGGCGACGGTCTGGCGGCTGAGGCCCGGCTGTGGCTTGGGCTCGACGCGCAGCGGCTGCGGCCCTGGCTCCGTCCTACGGTTGGTCCACCAGGCCGACGCGGCCATGGCGGCCAGCGCCCACGGGGCCAACGCCATCACGGCGGGCGCGAGCGGCCGCTTCCGACGCGGATCGCGCTGTGTCGTCGCGCTTGCCAAGCCCAGACCTCCAGCTCCCGCGATAGGTCAAACCGTCCAGGGCCCGGGCCGTTCCGGCGGCGACCCGACATGGGTTGGCCGACGCCGGCCAACGCCTCGCGCCTTGAGATCGGGCGGGGTTTCGGTCAGAAGCCGCCTCATGAGCGGCCATGTCGCGGCGATCTTCCGCCACCCCGTAAAGGGCTTCACGCCCGAGAGCCTGAACCATGTGGACCTCGCCCCCGGCGAGGGCTTCCCGCACGACCGCATCTG
>NZ_DASWTE010000035.1:0-31273 GCF_036402295.1 Phenylobacterium sp. | reverse complement strand
CGCCCGCTGCGGCGGCCCCGGCGGCGGTTCCGGCCCCGACCGGCGCCGCCCCGGCCACGGCCACCGCCGCGGGTGTAGACGAGCTGTCGCTGCTGACGTGGCTCTTCATCCTGCCGAGCGATGCGCAGGAGGGCGTGCTGCGGTTCTTCCGGGCGAACCGTCTCGCGACGGTGAAGGAGCTGTTCGCCTTCATCGACAACGATACGCAGAAGAACAAGGTCGGACGGCCGCAGCGGCTGCTGGACCGCCTGAACGCGGCAGGCAGCGCCCCGCTTCCGACGATCGAAAGCCTCAGCGAATTCTTCGCGGGCGCCGCCATCGTGAACAAGCGCAGCTAGCGCTCGGACGCAGACAGTCAGGAAGGTGCGATCATGGCTTACGAGAATGTGGAAGTCATCAAGCGGCTGTTCCAGCGTCTGTTCCGGGACGAGTTCCCGAACCTGGCGCCCGCTGAACGCCAGGCGTTCGAGGCGCAGCTCGAGGGACGCATCGAGGGACTGCTGCGCGGCGCGGCCGGCGACGGCAAGCCGACAGACTTCGCCGGGATCATCGGCCTGGGCCCCGAGGGGGTGCAGCCCTTCGAGGACATCAACTACCCGCGCATCAAGCCGGATTTCGACGACTCGGTCATCCCGACCCAACTGCATGCGGTCGCCGAGCTCTATTACATCTGGCAGCACGAGCAGATGAAGATCTTCCAGGTCATCGATGTCCTGCGCAGGCTCTTCCAGCTGGGCCAGCTGCGCATCCAGCGCGGCCCCGGCGCTCGCGGGCTCTATATCCTCGAGAAGTGGAAACCCCTCCGCTACAGCCGCCGCGACCGGATGATCGCCTACCGGCGCGCCTTCAACTACGGCACGACGCCGGCTCCGGCGGGCGCGGTGGTCAACAACAACTTCCACTTCCAGCTCGTCGCCTTCATGTCGGCGTTCGCGCAGTACTTCCGCGACCTGATGATCAGCGAGGTGATCAAGGGCGGGGTGGCGCTCAGCGAGCGGCCGTTCGGCAGCGCCGCGACCATCCAGCGGCTGGGCCTGGACCTGCGCTATGCGCTGGATCGCGCGAGCTACGGCAATATCCTGGCGCTGACCACCGAGACGGGCCAGTACCTGCGCGAGATCCTGGAGCTCCTGGACACGCCCGACATCAAGCGCTCGTTCGACGCCAACACGAAGTGGGACGTCGTCGAACAGGTCAGCCAGCGCCATCTGGGCGGCCAGGCCGAGCTTTCGCAGCGGGCCAAGATGGCCGAGAGCGGCCGCCGCGCGCTGGAGTACATCGCCGCGAACGACTTCTCGACGACCCTGGACATCAGCGTGTTCCACGCCGAGGGCAAGGCGCTGGCGCAGCACGCCGAAGCGTGGATCGCCGCCTACCGGATGACGGCCGAGGGCCGCCGCTTCCCGGGCGTCGAGCGGCAGCTCCGCTGGGCGCTGGGCGTCGGCGAACGGACGGCGCGGCAACGGCTGACGGCCTAACCCCTGGGCGTAAGGGCCTGCCGCCATGGCGAACCTGTCGTCGGTCGAGATCCGCCTGGGCGGGCAGACGCCGGCCTGCGTCCTGGACGCGGAGCTGGCGCTCAGCCCCTTCGGCCTGCTGCTGGCGCTCCGGCTGGCGCAGGAGTGGCGGGTCTGGCTGGCGCGCAGCCTCTGGCCGCTGATCGACAGCTACCGGCTCTTCGATACCCAGCCGCACCTGGTCATGGAGCCCGACGAGCCTGACGACGACGTCGTCGAGCCGCTGCTGGCCGCGCTGGGCGACTGGCACCAGGCCTGGCTGGGCGCGCGGATCAACGGGCGCTTCCATTGGATCGGCGACCACCGCCACGAGAGCGACCTGCCAGAGGACGCCGACGAGTTCCTGCCCCAGCGGTTCGAGATGATGGCGCAGGCGCTGATCGGCGACGAGGGCGGCGACGCCTGGTCGTGGCGGCGGACCTGCGGCTTCGAGGCCCTGGCGCTGGCGGGCGCGCTCAGTTCCCGGCCCACGATGATCCTGACGACCCTGAAGCCCGGCGAGCGCGAGCCGCGCCTGGCCTCGCTGTGGCAGGAGCGGGCCTATGGGCCCTGTCGATCGCTGGGCCAGAACGGCGGCGAGTCGCCCGTCACGTTGCCGCCCTGGGTGAAGATCGGCCTGCCGCCGCTGCTCTGCGACGAGCTCACCCTCTGCGCTGTCCATGTGGCCGCGCCGCGGGCGGCGGTGCTGCCGTACGTGCTGGCCGGCGACGACCTCTGGGCCTCGGAGAGCGGGGAGGGGCTCCTGGGCGGCATGGCGGGCGAGGGGCCCGATCCCTGGGCCGGCGCGACGCTGGCCTGGCACGCCGTGAGGTGAGGGACCCATGCGCGACAGCCTGGCCCTCGCCCTGAACCCGCCGGCCGACGAGCCGCGGATGAACCGGCCCGAGCTGGTGATGATCACCGTCATGGGCACGGCGTGCGCGCCCCTGTCGGGCGAGAACCCCTACCGCATCGGCCAGGACGGGACGCCGCGCATCCTGCCGGGCACCGGCGGCATCGTCCCCAGCCACCGGGTGGGCGACCCCTGCGTGCGCCTGCAGGCCGATCACGTGGAGCCCGGCGTCTCGATCCGCCACGAGCCGCGCATCCGCGGCGGCGACGGGGCCAACCAGGCGCTGCAGACCTATTCCTGCGTCGGCAACTGGGCCGTGGTGATGAATGGCGCCTGCAAGGGCGCCCGCGGCGTGGTGACGGGCAAGCACGGCGGCGTCGACACGGTGCTCGTCGACTTCCCCACCGACGTGATGCTGAAGATGGCGCTGGGCGACCGGATCCAGGTCTACGCCTATGGCCTGGGGCTGAAGCTCGTGGACCACCCCCAGGTGGAGGTGCTGAACGCCTCGCCGCGGCTGATCGCCCGCTGGGGCCTGACCCACGGCCGCGGCCCGCTGATCGCGCCGGTCACCCACGTCGTGCCGGCCAAGATCATGGGCTCAGGCCTGGGCCGCAACACCGTGTTGCGCGGCGACTACGACATCCAGCTCTTCGACCAGGAGGTGGCCCGACGCTACGGGCTGAACAGCCTGCGGTTCGGCGACATGGTGGCGATCGAGAACGCCGACAACCGCTTCGGGCGCAGCTATTCGGCCGACCACGTGTCGATCGGCGTGATCATCCATTCCGACAGCACCGTCGCCGGCCACGGCCCGGGCGTCGTGACCCTGCTGACCGGCCGGCGCGAGCATCTGCGCTACCGCCGCGACGGCAACGCCAACCTCGCGCAACTCCTGGACATCCGCGCGCCGGCGCGGCCGCGGCCGCAGCCGCCGATCTCGGTGCGGGCCCGCCGTCCCGCGCCCGTCCCCCGCATCCCCGTCCTCGAAAGGAGCCGCCGATGACGCGCCTTCTGACCAGCACCGGACACTCGGCCGTGCACGGCCTGGCGATGCGCACGGGATGCCGCTGCCCGGATTGTGGCCGCGGGCCGCGCCGGTTCGAAGCCTTCGACACCGACGGTTTCGAAGACGCCTCTTTCGACGAGGAGGCTTTCCTCGCCGACCTTTTCAATGAGGACGCCGACTATGCGGCTCGCCGACGGCAGGCGCGTCCCGCGCGGCGCGCGCCACGGACACCCCCGCCCCCGCGCAGAGTCGCGCCGAGCAGGCTCCCCGCCATCACGGGGCCGGCCCGCCGGCCACCGGCGCGTGGCGGCCGTCGGCGCAAGTCACTGCCGCGCCACCGACGGATGACCACGCCGCAGCGGCGCGCGGCGCGCGGCATGCTGCGGTCGCTCGGCTGGACCGGATGGCGGCAGGGGCGCGGCGGCGGCCCCGTGACGATGCAGGACCTCGTCGCCTTCAGCGCCGCCGGCGGCGTGGTTCAGACGCGGGGCGCCACGCAGCCCGGGCGGCCCTCGGACGAGCCACGCCTCGCGCTGACTCCGCGCGGGCGGGAGATGCTGCAGAGAGACCCGCGCTACCGCCGCCTGGCGCCGATGTTCGCGACGGGGGGCCAGCGGCTGTACCACATCGCCGAGCCGACGGCGGCGCCGGACCATCGCTCGCACTATGTCGGAACGACCGGGCAGTCGGCCGGGCTCCGGCTCCTGGAGCACCTGCGTTTCCCCAACCGGGATCGCGTGCATCCGGAACTCGTGGCCGCGGCGCGCGCCGGGACACTGAATCGGCTGCACGTCCAGCAGGGCCAGGTCACCTCGGCCGCCGGTCAGGTCAGCATGACCCACGGCGCCGAGGTGGTCCTGCAGAACCTGCAGCGCTCCGACTGGAACGATCCCCGCAAGCACGGCTTTGAAGACCCCTTCGACGAAGCCCTCGAATTCGATTGGTGAGGAGGTTGCGATGGCACATGGCATGACCGCGGTCCGCCAGGACCCGTTCGCCCGGCTCGACGCCTGGGTGCTGGAGGAGCTCGACGCACTGGGAAAACCGCGAATCCGCACGCCCGAGGCCGCCAAGCGGCGGGCCGAGCCCGAGGCCGAGGCCGTGCGCTTCGATGCGCTCGACGAGGGGCCGCTGCCGATCGACGAGGGCCAGTTCGTGCAGCGGGTCACCGAATGGCTGCAGGGCCGGCCGAACGCCGACCTGATCCTGGAGGAGATCTGGCGCAACGTCGTGACGCCCGAGTCCCTGGAGGACCTGGGCGAAGACGACCTGGGCGACGAGGACCCGGTCCTGCGCGCCGACGACGCCGACGGCGACGAGGCCCTTGCCGAGGCCGAGCCGCCCGAAGGTCCCGCCGACGCCGCCGACGAGGCGCCGCCCGCCTCCCAGGCCTGAGCCATGTCGGGCCCCGACGTTCCGGTCTTCCTCGACCGGCTGACCGATGCTGCGGACTATGCGGTCATCGGGCCGGTCGACGGCCGCCGCAAGGTGGTGGCGACGCGCCAGCCGCCGTTCGCCGCGGTCTGCCACCTGGAGCGCGACTTCGGCGACGGGCGGTGGGTGGGCTGCACGGGCTTCCTGATCTCGCCGCGGATGATCCTCACCGCCGGCCACTGCGTCTTCAGTCCGGTGCGCCGGATCGTGGGCCGTCAGGCCACGCCACTGCGGATCCGGGTGACGGCCGGCCGTGCGGGCGGGCGACGACCCTTCGGGGTCGCGAACGGCGAGCGCTGGTGGGCGCACCAGCGCTACGTCCGCTCGGCCAGCCGGCCGTTCGACATCGGGCTGATCCGCCTCAGCCAGCCGGTCGCCGGGCCCGAGCCCCTGCGGCTGCACGCGCCCACCTGCGCCGAGCTCGGCCGCATCCGCCAGAGCCGCCTGCTGCACATCTCGGGCTACCCCGGCGACAAGCGGCGCGGCACACAGTGGACGCACGAGGAGCGGCTCGACCGGTTCACCGGACGCGACCTCTTCTACAGCGTCGACACCTGCCCCGGACACAGCGGGGCGCCAGTCTGGGTAGAGCGCTGGACCGGTGGGAGGCGCATCGTCGTAGGCGTCCATACGGCCGGGCCCAGGCCCCACGCAAACGGCCCCTGGGGCTGCCGCGCCGGCACGCCGATGGCGCCGCAAGGCCATGTAAATCGGGGGGTTCGTATGACTCCGGACCTGCTGGCGGCGGTGCAATTGCTGTGCGCCGGGGCGCAATCCCCGGTGTTCGTTCAGGTGGGCCGCCACGTAGAGAAGATTAGGTAAAATTCAACGACCGACGTTCATCTTTCGGTTGAGTATCGCGGTTTGCGAGCGCTAGATGGAGATCAACTAAGGGTGGGAATGTAAGCCACGCCTCACAGGTTCATGCGGGAGGACCGATGTCCGCCTTCCGACCAGTCGCGCGCCGCGAGCTGCAGGCTGCGCCTGGCGCGAATACCAGTATCGAGGCCCCGACGTATGGGCGCGAATTGGCGCAGGCCTACGACGCGGTCATGGCCGAAGCGGCCTGGCCGTCGCTGTCACGAGGCCTTGCGCGGGCGCTGAGCCGCGCGCCTGTCGCAGCCGCCGCCGACATCGGCTGCGGGTCGGGCCGGGTGCTGCAGTGGCTGGCGGCGCGGGGCCATTCGCCCCTGTTCGGCGTCGACCGATCGGCCGCGATGCTCCACCTATCCGGGCGCCGGCTGGATCGCCGCCGCGTGCGGCTGATGCAGCAGGACATCCGCGCGCTGGCGCTGCCGCAGCCCGTCGAGCTGATCACCTGCACCTTCGCCACGCTGAACTACCTGGTCGACGACGCTGCGTTGGCCCGCGCGCTGGCGGCCGTGGCGCGCAACCTGCGGCCGGGCGGCCTGTTCGTGGCCGACTACATCCCCTGGCTGGACGACCAGGCCCCGCCCAGCACGCACCACCAGCTGGTGAGCGCCCGTGGCCGCCGCTCGGCCTGGCGCACCCGGCTGGACCCGCAGCGCGGCCTCAGCGAGACGCGCATCGCGTTCCAGGGCGGCGTCGTCGAGCGCCACGTCCAGCGGCACCGGCGACCGGCGGAGATGAAGGCGGCGCTCGCGGCGGCGGGCCTCACACCGGTCAGCGCCTTCGCCCTCGGACCGGGCGGGCCCTCGCCCTGGCGGATGCTGGTCGCCCGCCGCGACGCGGGCCGGCGAGGGGATGTGCGGCATGGCTGACGCCGAGACCCTCGCCCTGGAATGGGCCGCCAGGGAGGTGGCGGCGGCCGGCGAGCTGCAGCGCCTGCTGGCCGAAGGCCGCACCTTCGCTGTCGAGGACGAGCGCTTCGTCCTGGTGGACGAGACCCGCTGGCAGAGCCTGGACGCGCGCGCAGGCCTGCGCGGCCGCGCCTGTGGGTCGATGGTGGTGGGCGGCGCCCGCTACGTCGTTCTGAGCGCCTCGCCGGCCGTGCCGCGGGCTGCGCCCGGCGCCCTCAGCGAGGTCCTGACCCGCCGCGAGGTGGAGATCGCCTGGCGCATCGCCGCCGGGGACAGCAACAAGGACATCGGCCGCTCGCTCGGCATCAGTCATTTCACGGTCCGCGAGCACGTGCGCCGGATCTGCCACAAGCTGGGCGTCCGCTCGCGTTCCTGCGTGGCCGCCGCCGTAGGCTCGGAGGCCTTCGCTCCGCGGGCCCGCCGCGCGCTGCCGGCCTTCCTGGACGGCGCGCCCGGCCTCGACGGCTAGCGCAGCGAGGACCCACCGCTTCCTCCCAGCCCCGTTTCGGGGCAGAACACCCGGGTCGGAGCGGGACCTGGGAGGATCAGTCATGACCGACCACATCTACAAGGTCGTGGAACTCGTGGGATCGTCGCCGGCCTCGATCGAGGACGCGATCCAGTCGGCGCTGGCGCGCGCCGGGGAGACGCTGCGCAACATCCGCTGGTTCCAGGTGACCGAGACCCGCGGCGTGGTCGATCAGGGCAAGGTCGCCTTCTACCAGGTCACCCTGAAGGTCGGCTTCACGCTCGACGGCTAGCGGTCGGTCCAGCTCGACCACTCTCGGCTTTTCGAACCGCCATGCGCCTTCGCCGTGCGAGTGAACTCCAGGCGGCGAAGGGCCCGGCGGGCAGACCGCCGACGATTACACGTCAGTACGATTGACATAAAGCCTATGCGCGCCGTGCGACCGCGGCCATCACGGCGGACCAGGCCAGCTGGGCGCCTTCGCCGGCCTCGGCGAACGCCGCGGCCATGACGGACCGTTCACGAGCGGAGGCTTCGCGCTCGGTCGTCCTGCCGAGCTCGGTCAGGTGGAGGGACTTGAACCGGTGGCGGGTGGGATCGCGACTGACCGCGACATAGCCGCCATCCAGCAGCTGTTTCATCGGGCGGTGCATCGCCTGTTTGCTGACGCCGAGATTGGCCAGCAGCTCACCAACCGTGACCCCGTCGCGTCGCGCGATGACGAACAGGATGCGGTGATGGACTCGCGACAGCCCGTGGCTGGCGAGGAATTCGTCCGCTTCCCGGGTCATGCCTTTAAGGCCGAAGAACATCAGCTCCAGCGCGTCGTCCAAGGGCTCCAGCTTTTTCAGGTCAAGTCTATTGACTCGTGACATGGTCGGCGCGACGGTCATGGGGATTGCTCGCTGAGAGGGATGGAAGCCATGACGGAGGAAGAGGCGCTCGCCTTTGCAGACACCTGGGCAGCCCACTGGAACAACGTGGATGTGGATGCTGTCGTGGCGCACTTCGCCGAGGAAAGCGAGATGCGAAGCCCGCTCGCGGCCAAGCTGACCGGCAAGCCAAACGTAGTGGGCCGTGAGGCCATACGGCAATACTGGAACACGGCCTATGCGGCGGTGGTCTCGCCGCAGCTCGAGCTGGAATCGGCCTCCTGGGACGGACGTCTCGGAAGGCTCACCGTCTGGTGGCGCGCGGACCTCCCGACCGGCATCACCCGGGCGAGCGAGTCGATGGACTTCGGACCGGACGGGCTGATCACGCGAAGTGAAGCCTATTACGGCGCCCGCATATGAGGGCGATGATCTTCACGGGGAAGCACGCGCTGCAGTGGCGCGAGGCGGCCGACCCGGTCATCTCGGATGATCGCCAGGCGATCGTCCGGCCCATCGCAGCCACCACGTGCGATCTGGACCATCGGATCATTGGCGGGTTCACGCCCTTCGAGCCGCCGTTCGCGATCGGGCACGAGGCCGTGGCCGAGGTGGTTGAGGTGGGCGGCGCCGTCAGGTCGGTCGCGCGCGGCGATGTCGTGGTCGTCCCCTGGCACATCTGCTGCGGAGAGTGCGGCCGCTGTCGCGCAGGCCTGACGGCGAGCTGCGAGACGGCGCCCCGAGACGCCTGCTTTGGCGTTCCGGTCGGCGGGCACTGGGGCGGCCTGTTTTCCGATCTCGTCCTCGTACCCTTCGCCGACGCCATGCTGGTCCCAGTGCCCAAGGGGCTGGATCCGGTTTCTGCCGCGAGCGTCAGCGACAACCTCACGGACGCCTGGATCGCCGTCAGCAAGGGGCTCGCGAAGCACCCGGGTGCGCAGGTCCTGGTGCACGGCGGGGTCGGAAGCCTGGGGTGTTACGCCGTCGATCTGGCCCTGGCCGCCGGCGCCGAGAGCGTGGACTATGTCGACTCCGATCCCGGCCGCCGGGCCGTCGCCAAGGCCCTCGGCGCGACGGTCCACGAGGTCCTGACGGGGGCGTTCGCCTCGCGATTCCCCGTGGTGATCTCGGCGACCCGGAATCCCGACGAATTCAGAGAGGCGATCCGCTCGCTGGCCCCCGGCGGCCACGTGTCGGGACTGGCGATCTACTTCCAGGATACGCCGATGCCCCTTTGGGAGATGTACCTCCGCGACGTCAGCTTCTCGACGGGGAGACCCAGCGTGCGTCCGCACATTCCCAAGGTCCTGGAGATGGTTCGATGCGGCCACCTCCATCCGGAGAAGGTGGTCAGCAAGATCATCGAGTGGGATGTCGCGCCGGAGGCTCTCGTCGAGCCGTCTCTGAAGCCCGTGGTCGTGCGGCCAGCGCTTTACGCCACGGAGCCGGTTTGAGTTGAGCCACATGCGGTAAGAGCAGCCCCTGAGGCGCGCGGGAGGGGTGTCGTTCAGCGCATGGCGCATGGCCGACGTTGGATCTCGCCAGCTCGGGCTCAGTGCAGGAGCTGACCTAGGAAGGCCCGGGTGCGTTCGTGCTGCGGACGGTCGAAGAAGTCCGTCGGCGTCGCGGCCTCGACGACCTGACCCTGGTCCATGAAGACGACGCGGTCGGCGACCTGCCGCGCGAAGCCCATCTCGTGGGTCACCGCCAGCATGGTCATGCCTTCGCGCGCCAGGTCGATCATGGTGTCGAGCACCTCCTTGACCATCTCGGGGTCCAGGGCCGAAGTCGGCTCGTCGAACAGCATGATCTTCGGCCGCATGCACAGCGCGCGAGCGATGGCCACGCGCTGCTGCTGGCCGCCCGAAAGCTGGGCGGGATGCTTGTGCGCCTGATCCGCCACCCGCACGCGAGCCAGCAGCGACAGGGCGAGCGCCTCCGCCTCGGGGAGACTGGCGACGCCGGACTGCACCGGGGCCAGCGTGCAGTTCTGCAGCACCGTCAGGTGCGGGAAGAGGTTGAAGCCCTGGAACACCATGCCCGCCTTGCGGCGAATGGCCTGCAGCCGCCGCGGGTCGGCGGTGGCCTCCTCGCCGTCCACGGTCACGGTTCCGGCCTGATGGCGCTCCAGCTGGTTGACGCAGCGGATGAGCGTCGACTTGCCCGAGCCGGAGGGGCCGCAGATGACAATGCGCTCCCCGGGGGCCACGGAAAGGTCCACGCCGCGCAGGGCGTGGAAGTCGCCGTACCACTTGTGCAGGCCGTGGAGGGCGACGGCGGGACGGTCGGGGGACGTGGCAGGCGTGGTCATGCAGGGGTCCGGGTGTGACGTTCCAAGCCGCTGGCGAAGCGGCCGAAGCCGAAGCAGAGGGCGAAGTAGATGGCGGCGATGAAGAGGTAGGTCTCCATGGCTGGCGAGCTCCATTCGGGGTCGGCGAGCGCGGCCCTGCCGGAGCTGATCAGGTCGAAGAGGCCCACCACCAGCACCAGGCTGGTGTTCTTGATCATGACGATGATGGTGTTGGTGAGGCTGGGGATCACAAGGGCGAGCGCCTGCGGCAGGACGACGAGGCGCTGGGCCTGCCAGTAGCCGAGGCCGAGCGCCTGTGCGGCCTCCGTCTGGCCGGGCGGGAGGGCCTGCAGCCCGCCGCGGACGACCTCCGCCAGATAGGCGGCCGCGAACAGGAGCAGCGCGATCATCGCCCGGAAGAACTTGTCGGGCAGCAGCCATTCCGGGACCAGCAGCGGCAGCAGGATCGAGGCGATGAACAGGATGCTGAGCAGCGGCAGCGCCCGGGTGAGCTCGATGAAGAGCGTGCAGAGGATGCGGATCGCCGGCAGGTCGCTGCGCCGGCCGAGCGCGAGCAGGATCGCCAGCGGGAACGCCGCGCCGACGGCGGTGACCGTGAGGATCAGGGTCACCGGCAGGCCACCCCACATGGTGGTCGCCACATAGGAAAGTCCGGCAAGGCCGCCGAACATGAGCAGGAACACCCCGGGCAGGGCGAGGGCCCAGATGAAGGCGAGCCGCGGGCGCCAGGCCGCAGGGCGCAGCGAGTGGATGAGGAGCGCCAAGAGCGCTGCAGAGACCAGCATGGGCCGCCAGCGTTCCTCGATGGGGTAGATGCCGAAGAGGATCTGCCCGCCCTTGGCGACCACGAAGCTCCAGCAGGCCCCTTGCGCGTCGCGGCAGGCGGCCGGCTCCGCCGGAAGCAGCACGGCGTCGAGAATGGCCCAGCGGATCAGCGGTGCGGCCGCCGAGGCGATGGCCCAGAGGACCAGCAGGGTCAGGAGCGCGTTGAGCGGGCTGCCGAACAGCCCGCTCAGGAGGCGCGCGGCGCGCGGCGGGGTCCGGGGCGGGGCGAGGCCGGCGTCGGCCATCTCAGCGCCGCCCCGGCTGGACGCGCCGGTTCAGGAGGTTGAGGCCGGCGGCCAGCGCTAGGTTGATGGTCATGTAGACCGCCACGATGATCAGCGTGCCCTCGAGCGGCTGGTTGGTGCGGTTGATCACCGTCCCCATGACGGTCATGAACTCGGAATAGCCGATGGCGATGGCCAGCGTGCTGTTCTTGACCGTGTTGATGTACTGGCTGGTCATCGGGGGCGTGATCACCCGCAGCGTCTGGGGCGCCACCACGCGGCGCAGGATCTGGCCTTCGGTGAGGCCGAGCGCGCGGCCCGCCTCCCACTGGCCGCGCGGCACGGCCTGGATGCCCGAGCGCACGATCTCGGCGATGAAGCCCGCCGTGTAGAGGGTCAGGCCGAAGAAGACGGTGGCGAACTCCGGCGTGAGGCGCGCGCCGCCCACCAGGTCGTCGCCCTCCGCGCGGGGTAGCTCGATCGTCCAGCCGCCCAGGGCCACGGCGCCCGCCCAGGCGACCGCCACGACGGCCAGGGCCACGCGCCCGTAGGGCGGCCCCTTGCCGCCCCGCTGCGTTGCGCGTCGCGCGGCCGCCGCCGCGAGCGCGAGGAGAGCGACCGAGGCGGCGAGACCCAGCGCGAGGCCGCCGGGCGGCAGGGCCGTGAACAGTCTTGGGACTGCAACCCCGCGGATCGAGGCGAGCACGCCGGGCAGCAGCTCGGCCGCGCCCCCCACCGGCATGGCCTGGCTCCAGAAGGCGTAGAGGAAGATCAGCAGCAGGACCGGCGGGATGTTGCGGACGGCTTCCACCCAGGCCCCGGCGAGCGCAGCCAGCAGCGGGTTCGGGCTGAGCCGCGCCACGCCGAGGAGGGCGCCGACGACGGTGGCCGCCAGGCAGACGAGCAGGGACAGGAAGAGGGTGTTGGTCACACCGACGGCGATGGCGCGCAGGTAGCCGTCGTCCGGCGCGAACGGGATGACCGTGTCGGCGATCTTGAAGCCGGCGCGGTCGCCCAGGAATTCGAAGCCCACGGGGATGCCCCGCAGTTGCAGGTTCGAGATGGTGGTGACCACCACCAGCAGGACGAAGGCTGCGACCAGGGTCACCGCTGCGGACTGCGCGGCCAGGGCCCCGAAGGCGACGGGCTCCCGGGTCGCGCGCGGCGGGGCGAGGGCCTGTCCGCTCATCAGACGTCCCAGGGGAAGGGGAAGAGCAGGCCGCCGTCCTTGTAGGACCGGTTCAGCCGGCGGTCGGCTTTGATGCGCGTGGCTCCGCCCAGGTTCCGCTCCCAGATCTCGCCGTAGTTCCCCACCTGCTTGATGACGTTGTAGGCCCACCGTTGGTCGAGGCCGATGGCGCGGCCGAAGGCGGGGTCGGCCCCCAGCACCCGGCGGACCTCGGCGGGGCCGCCTCGCAACTGCTCGTCCACATTGGCCTGGGTGACGCCGTTCTGCTCGGCCCAGATCAGGAGGTTCACCGTCCAGCGCACCACGTCGAACCAGCGGTCGTCGCCGCGGGCGATGGCGACGCCCTGCGGCAGCAGGTGGTCGAGGTAGAGGAGCGTGTGCTCCGACGGGTTGCGGGCCACCGTCGCCACCTGGCTCGCGCCGAGGAATCCGTCCGTCACATAGACGTCGCAGCGGCCCGAGAAGTAGGCGTCGCGGGCGGTGATGGTGGAGTCGAAGTAGACCCGTTCGAAGCGGATGCCCTCGTGCGCCTCGACGCGGGTGAGCGTGTTGTCCGCCGAGCTCCCGCCGCTCTGCAGGCAGACTGTGCGCCCGTTCAGGCCCTTGGGCGTCGCGGCCCCGAGGCGTTTGCGGAAGATCAGCACGTCGGTGTCGAACTGGGTGACCGCCACGAACCGGATCGCCATGTCGCGGGTGAAGGTCACCGTGGTGGTGCGCTGCAGGACGTCGATCTCGCCCGTCTGCACGGCCGGCAAGCGCTGGGCGGCGTTGAGGGGGATGAAGCGGATCTTCTTCGCATCCCCCAGCAGGGCCGCGGCGAAGGCGCGGCAGACGTCGACGTCGAAGCCCCGCCACACCCCTCTCTCGTCCGGACGGGAGAGGCCGGTGATGCCCTGGCTCGCGCCGCAGGTGACGTAGTCGCGCTTCACCATGCGCGGGATCGCGCCGCGCTCGGCCTTGGGGGGCGGCGCGCAGGCGGCCAGCGCGAGCGCCGCGCTCGCTGCCGCCAGTCTCCCAAGGCCCAGCATCCTCACCTTTCAGGCCCGGCGCTGGGCGGCGTCGGGTCGGGTGGCGGCGAGCCGGCCGAAGGCGGCGGCGAGGTCCGCGTGCAGGTCGGCGGCATCCTCGAGGCCGATGCTGAAGCGGACGACCGGCCCCTGGTGGGGAAGGGGCGCGACCGTACGCAGGGGCGGGCGGTCCAGCACCGCCACCAGGCTGCGCGTGCCACCCCAGCTTGCTCCGATGGCGAACAGCCTGAGGGACTCCACCGCCTCGGCCAGGACCGGTCGGGTCCAGGGCTCGAGGAAGACCGAGAACAGGCCCGCGCCACCGGTGAAATCCCGCTTGAAGAGCTCGTGCCCGGGGCTGGAGGGGAGGGCCGGGAAGCGGACCTCCGCCACGCCCGGCTGGGTCGCAGCCCAGGCGGCGAGCCGCCCCGCGCTCTGCTCGGCCCGGTCCATGCGGATGGCCAGGGTTTCGAGGCCGCGCAACACCAGGCTGCTTTCGTCGGCGGAGACGCCCAGGCCCAGGAAGCGGCTGTAGTCCTTGAGGCGGCGGTAGAGCGCCACGTCGGCGACCGAGACGGAGCCCATCATCACGTCGGAATGGCCGGCGACATACTTCGACAGCGCGCAGACCGAGAAGTCGACCCCATGCGCCAGCGGCTTGAAGCGCAGCGGGGTGGCCCAGGTGTTGTCGGCGGCCACCTTCGCGCCGCGGGCGTGGGCGGCCGCCGCGATGGCCGGAACGTCCTGGACTTCCATGCTCATGGACCCGGGGGATTCCACCCAGACCAGCGCGGTCTCGTCCCTGAGATGGTCGGCGATGTCCGCGCCCAGCATCGGGTCGTAGTAGCGCGATCCGATGCCGAGGCCGGCCAGGAACGTGTCCGCAAATGGGCGCACCGTGTCGTAGGTGGTGTCGGGGAAGAGCACCTCCTGGCCCGGCGCCGCGGTGGCCAGGGTGGTGAGCGCGATCGCTGAGAACCCCGAGGGGAGGGCCAGGGTGCGCGCCGCGCCCTCCAGCCGGGCCAGCCGCGTCTCCAGCTCGCGCGACGTGGGCGTGCCGTAGAGCCCGTACGAGAAGCCGTCATAGATCTCGTCGCGCCGCCCCTGGTAGGCGGCGACGGTCGGGAAGACGACCGTGGAGGCCCGATGCACCGGCACTGACAGGCTCTCGAACGGCGCCTCCAGCCCCTGTCCGGGCGTCACGCAGAGGGTGGGGTCACGCATCTCGACTGCTCCTTGCGGGACCAGGCGTAGCCCGGCCTTGGAAGACGTTCAAATTCATAGTTGCGGCGTAAGCATGCGTGCAGGTTATGCTTGGCGCATGAACCTCACGCTCATCGAAGCCTTCAGCGCCGTGATGAAGACCGGCTCCACCACGGCCGCCGCGGAGCTGATGCACATCTCCCAGCCGGCGATCAGCCGCTCGCTGAAACGGCTCGAGGACACCACCAAGCTGAAGCTCTTCGAGCGCAGCGGCCCGCGCCTGACGCCGACGCCCGAGGCGCACCTGCTCTATCAGGAGGTGCTGGACACCTTCGTGGGCATGGACCGTCTGCGCCAGTCTGTGGCGCGGATGCGCGCCGTGGGCACCGGCTCGGTGCGGATCGCGAGCTCCGCGGCGCTGGGGCTCTCGTTCGTGCCCAAGGTGCTGAAGCGTTTCGCCGACCGGCGGCCCGACGTCTCGATCCGCTTCGAGATCGGCAACTCGGTCACCGTGCGCAACCTGGTGGCGTCCGGCGCCTACGACATCGGACTCTGTGCGGAGGAGATCGACCGCAGCAACCTGGTGGTGAAGCCGTTCATCGAGACGCGCGGGGTGTGCGTGCTCCCGGCCGGCCATCCGCTCGCGGCCGAGGCGGTGATCCGTCCGCAGATGCTGGACCGCCAGCCGGTCATCTCGCTCGCGCCCGACGACACGGCGCGCCTGCAGTTCGACGCCGCCCTGGCCGCCGTCGGAGCCCGGCCGAAGGTGGTGGTGGAGACCCAGTTCGCCGCCACCATCTGCCAGCTCGCCATGGAGGGGGCCGGCATCGGCCTCACCAATTCGCTGACCTATGTCTCCGACCGGTTCGAGCCGCTGGGGCTGGTGGCCAAGCGTTTCGAGCCGGCGATCGCCTTCCGCTCGCTGATGATCCTGCCGCCGCATCGGGCGCGCTCCCGGCTGGTGGACGAACTGGTGGTGCTGCTGGAGCAGGACCGGGACGCGCTGTCGCGCGCCTGCGACGCCCGCTTCGGCGCCTAGGACGAGACGGCGAAGGCGGCCGCCACCTCGACGGCGGCGCCCAGCGGCAGGCTTGCGGCCCCCACCGCGGCGCGGGCGTGGCGTCCGGCGTCGCCGAACACCTCGACCATCAGGTCGGAGGCGCCGTTGATCACCTGCGGGTGCTCGCTGAAGCCGGGCGCAGCGTTGACGAAGCCGGTCAGCTGCACGCAGCGCACGACCCGGTCGAGGTCGCCGCCCAGGGCGTCCCGCAGCTGGGCCAGGATCGCCAATGCGCAGAGCCGCGCCGCAGCCTTTCCGTCGTCGACGGTCAGGTCCGTCCCCACCTGGCCGGTGACGAGGCGCTCGCCGTCGCGGGGCAGCTGGCCGGAGACCGCAGCCAGGCCGGCATGGACGACGACGGGAACGTAGTTGGCGACGGGCGCGCCCGCCGGCGGGAGGACGAGGCCGAGCGCGATCAGCCGCGCCTCGAAGGAGGATTGGGTCATGGGACGCCCTGGGGCCGCGCCTGGGAGGGGCGCGGCCCTGCACTGGAAGGGAAGGGGAGGAGGTAAAGGCGGCGCCTAGAACTTCCCCGTCAGGCGAACGTAGTAGAAGCCGCCGTTGAAGCCGAAGGGCGAGAACTGCGGATAGACGATCCCGTTGTTGATCTGCGCCTGGCGCCGGTCCTTGTCGGGATAGGCGTCCAGCAGGTTGTCGGCGCCGACGGCGATGCTGAGCTGCTCGGTTGCCTGGTAGCTCACCTCGGCGTCCACCAACCACTCGGCCCCGAACTCCTGGTCGAAGGAGAGCGCGGTCGGCGTGGCGTTGGGGACCGCGTCGATCCACTTGCCGTAGTAGTTGGCGCGCAGGAGGACATTCCAGCGGCCGCTCTCCCAGGTCCCGGCGACGTTGCCGCGCCAGCGCGGGTTGAAATGGCCGATCTCGATGCGGCGCTCGCGGTCGACGGCGCGCGGATCGCGCAGGTTGGTGACCTTGCTCTTCGTGTAGTTGGCCGCCGCCGTCAGGCCGAGCTTGCCCATGTCCGTCGTCCAGGACCTGGACAGCACCACGTCGAGGCCTTCGGTCTCGGTGTCGAAGAAGTTGCCGAAGAAGCGCACGCTCTGCAGGTCGCCGGCCGGCGTGCCGCGGGCCGCCAGCGCCGCGCGGTCGGCGGCGGTGATGGTGATCCGAGAGGTCAGCGCAATGCGGTCCTCGACCTCGATGTTGAAGTAGTCGGCGGTCAGCACCCAGCCGCCGACGTCCAGGACCGCGCCCACGGCCCAGTTCCTGGACTCCTCCTCCTTCAGGGGCTTGGCCCCGTAGAACTGGGCGATCGGGTCGGTGGGCGGGCGGGTGGCGATCAGCAGCAGGCCGCCGGTGAGCGGGTCGATGTTGGTGGCCACGTCGGAGATGTTCGACTGGCCGGGCGTGGGGGCGCGGAAGCCGGTGTTGACCGAGCCGCGGATCGCGAAGCCGTCGAACAGCTCATAACGCCCGGTGAGCTTCCAGTTGAAGGTGGAGCCGAAGTCGGAGAAGTCCTCGTAGCGGATCGCAGCCCCTAGCGTGAGCTTGTCGACCACCTCGGTCTCGAGGTCGAGGTAGGTGGCCCAGTTGCTGCGCGAGAACGATCCGGCCGAGGCCGGCGTGTAGCCGGGGAAGCCGCTGGAGCCAACGGCCAGGCCGATGATCCGGCCGGTGTCAGGGTCGGTGAGGCTGGCGAAGCGGCCGGCCTGGTAGGAGGCCGGCTCGCCCGGCTTGATCTCGAAGGTCTCGCGCCGGTACTCCGCGCCGAAGGCCACGTTCAGCGGCTCGGCGAACATCCCGGTCTCGAGCGGATAGACGAAATCGGCGTTCAGCCGCGCCTCGCGCTGCTGCAACTCGCCAGCCCGGAAGGACGAGGGCGAGTCGGGCCCGAGCGAGGGGTTCACGGTGTTGTCGAGCTTGAACTCGATCTCGTTCTGCGCGAGCCCGGCGCTGAAATCGTAGCGCAGGCCGCCGAGGGCCTCGCCCTTGGCGCCCGCGGTCAGGCTCATGTCGAGCATGTTGCTGCGGAAGATGGGCGCGAAGCCGCCGGGGAAGCGGCTCGTGAAGCTGAAGCGCGGGCCGCCGGGGAGGTTGGTGAGCGGCACGCTCGCGAACACGTCGGCGCGGCTCAAGGGACGGTAGAAGAAGTCGGACTCGGCCGAGGCCTGCCCGAAGTTGCCGAAGGCGTAGGCGGTGACCTGCGCCGTCGCGGGGAGCTCGGCGTTGAAGAACAGACGGGCGGCGTCGACCTTGGGCGCGCCCCAGCGCTGAGCCGGGACCGGGACGGCGGTGTTGCCGGCGTTGATCAGGGTCTGGGCGTCGGGCCGCTGCTGGCCGCGGGAGGTCTTGGCGGAGCTGGAGAGCTCGGCGCTGAGGTTGAAGAAGCCCTCCTCTGTGAGCGGCAGGCCGGCGTTGAGCTGCAGGTTGTAGTCCTCGCCGTCGCCTTCATAGAACTGGCCGTAGCGAGCGATGGCGGTGATCCCCTCGTTGGCGCGCTTCAGCTGGAAGTTGATGACGCCGGCGATGGCGTCGGAGCCGTACTGGGCGGCGGCCCCGTCCCGCAGCACCTCGATGCGGTCCACCGCGATCGCGGGGATGGACGACAGGTCGGATCCCTGGGCGCCGGCGGCCAGCGGCTGGTTGGTGATCTGCACCACGGCCGAGCGGTGCCGGCGCTTGCCGTTCACCAGCACCAGGGTCTGGTCCGGCGGCAGGCCGCGCAGGCTGAAGGGACGCACGAAGGCCGAGGCGTCCTGGGCGACGAACTTCTGGACGTTGAGGGAGACGACGGTGGTCTTCAGCGCGTCGTTGAGGTCGGACGCGCCCTGCCGCTGCAGGGTCTCGCCGCTGACAACGTCGACCGGCGTGGAGGACTCGGTCAGCGTGACGCCGGCGCGGCGGGTGCCGGTGACGACCACCTCGTCCACCTGCTCGGCGGCGGTCGCCTGGGCAAGCGCGGCGCCCGGCGCGCCGAGCACGGCGCTCGCCGCTGCTGCCGAGATGGACGCCAACAGCGCCGTACGCGCGACGGAACGTCTCGAACCCATGCCAAACCCCCTCGTTGCTGTGGGCCGCCTCGGGTTTCCCTCGCCGGCACGGGAGCGGACCACGAGGGGTATCAGCACTTCAAATGCGGATTTGAGCGTCATTATGCACTGGAGTTATGCAAGCCTGCGATGGTCTGGAGGGGCTCGATCGGCTCGTTTCGCAACTCGGTGGAGGAGAAGACCGTCGCCTGTCGGCCGCGAAGCGGACGATCCTGGCGTTGGTGGTCGGCGTCTTCCTTCACATCCGCCACGTCCACCGCCCCAACGTGGCGCGCGATAATCCAAAGGACGGACCGCCGCGGGACGGAATGGCGGCGGCCTCCGGCAAATGACGCATGAGGACTGGGCCGCCTCACGGCACCCTGGACACGAGTTCGGGAGGAAGCGCGTGGCAAAGACCACACCAGTGCGGGCGGCAGGCTCGGTCGCCGAGAGGCCCATGGCATGCTGACGCTGCTGGCTTTCGGCATGGTCGCCACGTTCATGACCCTGATCATGAGCGGACGCGTCTCGGCGCTTGTCGCGCTGGTCATCACGCCCATCGTCTTCGGGCTCGTCAGCGGTTTCGCGCCACAGCTCGGGGCCATGATGCTGGAGGGCATCAGGAGCCTCGCCCCCACCGGGGTGATGCTGCTCTTCGCCATCCTCTTCTTCGGGTTGATGGTCGACGCGGGACTCTTCGATCCGCTGGTCCGCTTGATCGTGCGGGTCGTTCACGGGGATCCGGTCCGGGTCATCGTGGGATCGGCCGTCCTGGCGCTGCTGGTCTCGCTCGATGGCGACGGCTCCACCACCTACATCATCTGCGTATCGGCGATGCTTCCGCTCTACCGCCGGCTGGGCCTCAATCCCCTCATCCTGGCCTGCATCCTGATGCTGGCCTGTGGCATCACCAACATCACGCCCTGGGGCGGGCCGACCGCGCGGGCCGCGAGCGCGCTGAACCTGTCTCCAGGCGACCTCTTCGTTCCGATGATCCCAGCCATGCTGGTGGCCGCCCTCTGCGTCCTGGCGTTCGCCTGGATCCTCGGCCGGCGTGAGCGCAAGCGCATCGGCCTCCTGCAGGCATCCGACGCGCAGCTCACCGAGGAACTCGTCGGCGCCAACGATCCCACGGAGCGGCCGAAGCTGCTGCCGGTCAACCTGGCCCTGACACTGGCCCTGTTGGCCGGGCTGGTCATCGGCGTGCTGCCGCTGCCGGTCCTGTTCATGATCGCCGCCGCCGCCGCCCTGGTGATCAACTATCCCGACCTGGCGATGCAGAAGGCGCGCATCGCCCACCATGCGCCTAACATCCTGGCCGTTGTGGCCCTGATCTTCGCGGCGGGCGTCTTCACCGGCATCCTGAATGGAACGGGAATGACCGACGCCATGGCCGGCAGCGTGGTCAGGATCCTGCCGCCGGCCGTCGGTCCGTACATGGCCCCGATCACGGCCCTGCTGTCGATTCCGTTCACCTTCTTCATCTCCAACGACGCGTTCTTCTTTGGCGTCCTGCCGATCCTCGCCGAGGCAGGGAGCCAATACGGTGTCGCGCCGGAGGAGATCGCGCGCGCCGCGCTGACAAGCCAGGCTGTTCATCTCCTCAGCCCCCTCGTGCCGTCCACCTACCTGCTGGTGGGCCTCGTCGAGCGTGACTTGGCCCAGCATCAGCGCTTCACGATCGGCTGGGCGGTGCTCCTGTCCCTGGTGATGCTCGTGGCCGGCCTTCTCTTCGGTGTGATCCCCCTGACCGGCGGTTGAGCCGCCGCCCCTTCCACATCGCGGCGGGCGCCGCCGCATACCAAGAGGAGCCAACGTGAAAACGCTGAAGGTCTATGCCGTGGCGGCCGCCGTCCTCACCCTTGCCGGGGCCGCATACGCGAAGGGCGAACTGTATTCGCTCGAGCGCGCAGTCACCTTGCCGAGCACGAATACGGACTGGGACTACGTGAAGCTCGATCCGCAGAGCGGGCGCCTGTTCGTCGCCCGCCGCAAGGATGGCCTGAGCGTGTTCGACGTCCGCACCCAGCGGCTCATCAAGACGATCGAGAATTCCGTAGGCGCAAATGGACCGCTGCTGCTGCCCGAGTTCAATCGTGGCTATGTCGCGATGACCGACGGATCCGTCCTGATCTTCGACCTGAAGGCGTTGCGTCCGATCGACCGGGTGAAACTGGACGCCGGCGGCCTCAACGGAGCAGTCTACGAGCCGACGACGAAGCGGGTCCACGTTCTGGTGGGCGCCCGGCCGGACAAGTCCACCTGGTACCACCTGGACGCCCCTACGGGCCGACTGCTGGGGAAGACCGAATTCGCCAGCAAGAAGATGGACGACCCAGCCGCCGACGGCCGCGGCCACCTCTACGCCCCCCTGCGGGATCAGCACCTCGTCCTGAAGCTGCGCGCGAGCGACCTGAAGGAGGAGGCGCGCTTCAGCCTCGGACCCTGCAAGCAGCCCGTGTCGGTGGAGTACGACCATCACGCCGACCGGTTGCTCCTGGGCTGCCGCGGCGACGCCCCCGTCTTCCTCGCGCTCGACCCAGGCACCGGCGCGATCGTGGGCCAGGTGCCCATCGGGCGCGGTGTCGACGGCCTGGCCCTCGACGAGACGCGCAACCGGATCGTCACCACCAACGGCGGCGACGCGACCATGACCCTGATCCGCCGGCGCGGGCCGGACGACTATGTGCTCGAGGGCTCGGTCAGCACCCGCCCTAGGGCGCGCACGATGCAGCTCGATCCGACGGACGGACGGGTGTTCACGGTGACGGCCAATTTCACGCTGCCGGCGGCCGACGAGCCCAACGCCGCCCCGCCGGCGGTCTTCCATCCGAACAGCTTCACGATCCTCACCTATCGGCCCAACTGATGACGCCGGCGGCCTGGGCATCGATGTCTTCCGCAGCGCTGCTCGCGCTGGCCTGGCCAGCGGCGGCGCAGGACACCGCGGAACAGCGCGCCGGCGTCGAAGCCGGCCCGGAGCGGGATGAGGTCGGAGGGCCTTTCCAGTTCTCGGTGATGTACACCGGCGATCTCTGGCGCAACGCGCGGGGCGGGCGGCGTCGGGGGGGCGCCTACCTCGACAACCTCGACGTTGCGCTCGAGGTCGACGCGGAGCGGGCCTTCGGCTGGCGCGGCGCGACCATCCTGGTCTCGGGCCTGCACAACAACGATCGGAGGCTCTCCGAAACCCTCGTCGGTGACCTGCAGGTCGCCAGCAACATCGACACCTACGGCGCGACCCGGCTGTACGAAGCATGGGTCCAGCAGCAGGTTGCGGGCGGATCGCTGAAGGCCGGCGTCGTGGACCTCAACAGCGAGTTCGACGTCAACGAGACCCGCGCGCTCTTCATCAACAGCTCACACGGCGTCGGCCCGGAGTTGAGCCAGGTGGGGCAGACGGGGCCGTCGATCTTCCCGATCACGGGCCTGGCGGTCCGCGTCCTGGGGCGCCCGGCCCCGGATTGGACGGTCAGGCTTGCCGCCTTCGACGGCGCGCCGGGCGATCCCCGGCGCCCACGGCGCACCCGCCTTCACCTCGATGGACGCGAGGGCGCGCTGCTGATCGGCGAGATCGCCCACGGACGGGCCGACGGGCTGCGCATCGCGCTCGGCGGCTGGCGGCACACGGGCGAGATGAAGGACTTCGAGCGCCGGGCGCCGGGCGGAGCGGTGGCGACGCGGGGCGGCTCCGGCGGCGGCTACGCCGTCGTGGAGACGGCGCCGCAGCCGGTCGGCGATCGGGCGCTGCGCCTGTTCGCCCGCGCCGGTGCGGCTGAAGGGCGGTCGCATCCGGTCGACCGAAGCCTGAGCGCCGGCGCGGTGCTGAGCGGTCGACTGATCGGATTCGAGGAGGAAGCGCTCGGATTTGCCGTCAGCGCGGCCCGCCTGGGGCGCGCCTACCGCCGGGCGGCCGGGCTCGTCGGCGATACGCCGGCGCGGCAGGAGATCAATATCGAGCTCACGTACAGGTTCCGCCCGACGCCGTGGCTCGTGCTGCAGCCCGACGTCCAGTACGTGATCGATCCCGGCGCCGATCGAACGCTCCGCAACGCCCTAGCCTTCGGCCTGCGCTTCGAGCTGTCGGCGGGGTTCAGCCGATGAGCGGGGCGTATCGCCGGCCGAACCCGGTGTTCAGCGCGCAATACGCGGCGATCCGGGAGGCGCCCATCGCGGCGCGACAGGAGCAGCAGCTCAGCCAGCGCATCCTCGCCGCCCGCCTTGGCAGGAGCCACAGTCACGTGGCCCGGATCGAATGCGGTCAGCGCCGCATCGACGTCCTCGAACTCTACCTGATCGCCCGCTGCCTGGGGGTGGAGCCCACGTTGCTGTTCGATGCTTTGGCGCGTCGGCTCGACGGCATGGAACAGCGTTCCAAGGATCGGAGGCCGCCTCGGCATGGGCGCTCCGCGGGATTGCGCCGAGTGGAAGCTCCGTCGGATGACGGATGCCTTGCGCGGTCCCTGGCCGCACCTTCGGCCCGTCGGCGCCGGTTGCTTGACGGTCAAGATCAAAGGCGGCTTAGTCGCGTGGAGCTTCCGGCTTGACACGGAGGCCGTCGGAGGAAGCGAAAGTACGATATGGCGCGCCAGCTTCGGGGGCTGGGCTGTTGGATCGCTGCCGTTATCGGGCGTGTGTGGGTCACATCGTCGTGCGGCTGGCTTTCCCGGTCATTTGCAGCGATCGCCACCGCGTCTGCGTGCCTCTGTTCGGCTGCGGCCGCCCAACCCCTCGAAAAGCTCGTCCTGGTGGTGCCGGGCTCCGAAGGCGGCGGATGGGATCAGACCGCCACGGTCATGAAGCAGGCGCTGGAGGCCGAACGCCTCGTCCGCAAGGTCGTCATCGTCCGGCGTCCAGGTGCAGGGGGCCTGATCGGGCTGGCCCAGTTTGTGGAGGCTCGCCAGGGTGACCCCTCCGCCCTTCTGGTCGGCGGGGCCGTCATGGTCGGCGCGGCGCAGATCAACAAGTCGGCCATCTCCCTGCGCAACGCCACGCCCATCGCCCGCCTGACCGGCGACTACGAGGTGATCGCCGTTCCCGTCGCCTCACCGATCCACCGCATCGACGACCTGGTGGAGGTCCTTCGTCGCCGACCTGGGACGCTTCACTGGGTCGGCGGTTCGACGGGCGGGCCTGACCAGCAGCTCCTCTGGCAGCTTGCCGCGCGGGTGGGCGCATCGCCCGACATGGTCCAGTACGAGCCCACACCCGGCGGGGGCGATGTTTCGGACATCCTGGACGGCGGCAGCGCACGCCTCGTGGGCATCAGCGGCTACTCGGAGCTTGCGCCCTACGCCGCCGCCGGCCGGGTGCGGATGCTGGCCGTCTCGGCGCCCTCCACGAAGCCTTTCGCCGGTCTTCCGACCTTGCGGGGCAGCGGTGTCGACGTGACGATGATGAACTGGCGCGGCGTGTTCGCCGCGCCGGGCCTGGAGGAGGCTGACCGCCAGCGGCTGGTTTCCCTCATGACGCAGATGAGCCGCAGCCCCGTCTGGGCCCGGGCCCTGGAGCGGCATCGCTGGCAGAACGCGTTCCTGGCCGACGCAGAATTCGGGACCTTTGTCGCCGCGGAGCACGAGGCCTTCATCAGCCAGCCGCACGTCGACGCCGACGGCGACGTTCGCGACCTCGTCGGCCTGCTGGCCCTGCGCTACCAGCTGGCCCTCTTGATCGGCATAGTCGCCCTGGCCATCATCGGCGGGCTTCTGTGGCAACGGCATCAGTCCACGCGCCGCGAAAAGGACCTTCAGGCGGCCCTGGAAGCGATCCCGAGCCTCGATCCATTGCCGGGGCAGGCGAGCGTGCAGGCGGCGGTGGTGGCGGAGATCAACCGCGAGTTCGATTCCTGGAAGCTGTCCGCCGCTGAGCGCGACGTCGCCTGGTTCATGCTAAAGGGGCTTCCGATGAAGGAGATCGCCCGCCTGCGCGGGACCAGCGAGCGCACGGTCAGGCAACAGGCGCAGGCGATATACGGCAAGGCCGGCCTCGAGGGGCGATCCGATCTCGCCGGGCATGTCCTTCACGAGTGCATGGCGTCGACGGCGCCGACCGCGGCATAGCCGCCGCTCATCGCCTGACGTCGGATTCCGGAACCGCCTGGCGTCGCCGGGACGGGCCGGCAAGGCCCGCCCCAAGCGGGATCAGAAGCGCGTCCGCACGGTGAGCGAGATCGCCCGCGGTTCGCCGGGGAACACCGCCAGGTCACCCTGTCCGCCGGCGCTCTCGTAGTAGCGCTCGTCGAAGATGTTGGAGACCTTGAGCGTGAAATTGATGTCGCGGACGGCGTAATAGAGCGCGACGTCCACCGTCGTGTAGGCCGGCAGCGGCAGGGTCGCCGTGCTCGTTCGGGTCGGCATCAGGCCGGCGCGCTCGCTGCTGTAGGCGACGCCAAGACCGAGCCCCAGGCCTTCGAGGGCTCCCCCCTGGATGTCGTAGCGCGTCCAGAGGTGCGCGTTGTGCTCCGGGGCGTTCGTCAGCCAGGCCCCCACCTGGTTGGCGACGTTCGACTCGGTGACCTTCGCGTCGAGGTGCGAGTAGCCCGCTGCGATCTGCCAGTTGGGAAGCGGCTGCGCGTTCGCCTCGAGCTCCACGCCCCGCGACCGCTCTTCGCCCACCTGCTCCGCGCATGTCCCGAGCGGGCAGGTGAAGGTGTTGATGACGTTCTTCTTCCGGATGTCGAAGACGGCGACCGTGAAGGTCAGCCGGTGGTCGAGCAGGTCGGCCTTGACGCCCCCTTCGATGGAGCTCGCCGTGGTCGGCGAGAAGCTGTAGCGGCCATTGATGTCCTGGTTGGATGGCGGCACCGGCACGAAGGACGTCGAATAGCTCGCATACAGCGACCATTGCTCGGTGGGCTGGAAGACGATCCCCGCCATCGGCAGCCAGTCATGGTTCGACGCCGCCTGCTTGGGCACCCCCGCAAGCCGCCGCTCGTCTATGCTGAGCTCCTCCTTTGCCCAGCGCAGTCCCACGAGGGCCTTCAGCTTCTCGCTGAAGGTGATGAAATCCGAAACGTAGACCCCCCGGGCGTCCGACACGGAGTACCGGTGGTTCAGGTTCGCGGGGGTGTTGGGGTTGACCAACGGGTAGGCCGAGAGGGGCAGGACCCGCCCGTATGCGGGGTTGAAGATGTCGATGTTCGCCGACAGCGGTCCGGTCGCGGGCGCGTTGAAGAACTGCAGCCGGTTGAAGTCGGAGATCTCGCGTCCGGCGCTAGCGCCGAAGACCAGCTTGTTGCGGATCGGCCCGACGCCGAAGTCTGCGACGAGATTGGCGTCGACGAAATTGTAGATGCGCGTGTTCGCCTGGCCGCGGGCGCGGCGCGTGACCTGCTGCCGGTTCGCGGTGATCCCCACCACATCCCAGCCGCGGGCCGCGTCCTCGTGGTCCACCCAGCGGTAGCCGAGGTTCAGCTTCAGCGCCGGCGTGAATTCGTGGCTGAAGAACAAGGTCGCCGTCGTTCCGCGCTCGGTCTGATAGTCGCCGGGCTCCTGATAGGTGGTGCTGATGTCGCGGATCAGCCTGACGTCCTTCTGCGGTGCGACCAGATAGCTGTCGTAGTGGGTCTTGGTGCGCCGGTACTCCAGCAGGAGCGTGGCGCGGGTGCGCTCGCCGATGTCCCAGCTGACGCTCGGCGCGACGTAGACCGGATGCTCGTACGAGAAGTCGCGGAAGCCCTTCGTCTCGCCGGCTTCGCCGATCAGCCGGTAGGCCCAGCCGCTGTCGCCGATCGGCCCGGTCGCGTCGAGGTCGACAATGGCGATGCCCGGACGGTGGTAGCTTGCGAGGCCGGCGCCGAAGCGGCCTTCGACGGCCAGTTGGCGGTCGTGCGATGGCTTCTTGGCGATGATGTTCACGAAGCCGCCGGGCTGGGCCTGACCGTACAGCACCGAGGCGGGCCCCTTGACGACCTCCACGTGGTCCGTGCCGATCGTCGGCGGCGAGCCGAAGCGGACCGAGAGCCCCGGGAGCCCGTCGGTGAGGATGGCGTTGCGGTCGCTCGCGGCGGTCTTGAAGCCTCGCAGCGAGATGTCGTAGCCGGTGTTTCCGCCCCGCTGCACACCGGTCATGTACTTGTAGAGGTCGGCGATCTGCGTCACCTCGACCGCGTCCATGAACGAGCGCGTGTAGGCGGCCACGCTGAGCGGCGTGTCGGCGACGGAAATGTCCAGCTTGGTGCCGCTGAAGGCTCCCGTGGCGATGAAGCGGCCGGTCACGACCACCTCATCGACCTCCTCATCACCTTCCCCGGCCTGCGCCCGGGCCGCCGGCGCCGCGGCAAGCAGCGCGAGCAGCGAGCCCGCCAGCAACAGCGTCCGCCGCAAGGATGTGGCCGAATTCAAGCTCACTGTGAGCATCGTATAGTCCTCCCCGACTGCACGCAGATTGCGCGCCGCGGTCTCCGCCGCCGCACCCATAGTGACGAAGGCCTCCCCGGTCGGCCCATCCGTTGTCCGACTGAACCTTGCGCCTGCACGGCCGATCTGATCCGCCAAATGACGGGTGAACCGGCGGCTCCGCAGCCCCTCTGGCGCTCGAACGGCGCCGGGGTCCGACCGGGCGGTGGGCGGCCGGCCAGGCGGCTGCGTCGTGCATTTGTACGGCCCCCGCCGACCCTCCCTAGGTCCAATGTCGGATGCGTCCGATCGCCGGGCGCCCCTCACTGACGGCACGGCGCCCCAGACGCCGACGTCCGGAGGATCCGCCATGCAGCACGACCATGACCCTGGACCCGCCGCATCCGCGTGCGGGATCGCGCAGGGGCGGTGACGATGGTCGGGACGCCCGCGGTTGGCGACTGCCCCGCCGACGCCGCGGCCAAGCCGCGCAGGGCGCATCTGAACCTGTATGTGCAGGTCCTGCTCGCCATCGTGATCGGCGGTCTGCTCGGCCTGGCCTATCCGGACATAGGCGCCGGACTGAAGCCCTTGGGCGACGCCTTCATCAGGCTTGTGACGATGGTCATCGCGCCAGTGATCTTCCTGACCGTGGTCACGGGCATCGCCGGGCCGCGCGACACGGGCAAGCTCGGCAAGGTGGCGCTGAAGGCCTTCGCCTATTTCCTGGTCTTCTCCACACTGGCCCTCATCCTCGGCCTGGTCGTCGCCAATGTGGTCCGACCCGGAGCCGGCCTCCACATCGACCCGGCCACGCTTGATCCGGCGGCCGTGGCTGGCTACGCGGCGGCGGGCCACGAGCAGGGCATCCCCGGGTTCCTGGCCAATATCATCCCCTCGACGTTCGCGAGCGCCTTCACGGAGGGAGAAATCCTCCAGGTGCTGTTCGTCTCGATCCTGTTCGGCGTCGCCCTGGCCATGACCGGCGAGCGCGGCCTGCCGGTTCTCCGCTTCCTGAACGACCTGGCAGGCCCCGTCTTCCAGCTCGTTCATCTGGTGATGAAGGCCGCCCCGATCGGGGCGTTCGGGGCCTTCGCCTTCACGGTCGGACGGTACGGGCTGGACTCGATCGTGAGCCTCGCCGCCCTGGTCGCGACGTTCTACCTGACCTCGATCCTCTTCGTGGTCGGGGTCCTGGGCGCGGTCGCCTGGCTGAACGGGTTCTCCATCCTTCGGCTCATCGCCTACCTGCGCGAAGAGCTGCTGCTCGTGCTTGGGACCAGTTCCTCGGAAGCCGCCCTGCCCAGCCTGATCGAGAAGATGGAGCGGGCGGGCTGTCCAAAGGCGGTCGTGGGCCTGGTCGTGCCCACCGGCTATTCCTTCAACCTCGACGGCACGAACATCTACATGACGCTGGCCGCCCTGTTCATCGCCCAGGCCACGGGCGTCGATCTGCCGCTGCGCGACCAGCTCGCCCTGCTGCTTGTGGCCATGGTGAGCTCGAAGGGTGCGGCAGGCGTCACGGGCGCCGGGTTCATCACCCTGGCGGCGACGCTTTCGGTCGTCCCGGCCGTGCCGGTGGCGGGGATGGCGTTGATCCTGGGGGTTGACCGGTTCATGTCGGAGTGCCGGGCTCTCACAAACTTCATCGGCAATGCGGTGGCCACCATCGTGGTCTCGCGGTGGGAGGGGGCCCTGGACAAGGCGCAACTGGCCGCCAGCCTGCGCCCGTCGCGCAACCCCGTTGCGCCCGATGGGCGGACCTGAGGTGCGCGCGATGCCGAGCGGGTTCCGCAAGACGCTGTTGTGGCTGCATACCTGGGTTGGGCTGACCATAGGCCTGGCCATGGTCTTCCTGGCCGTGACCGGCGGCGTTCTTGTGATGCGGCCGCATTTCGAGCACCGGCTCGAGCGCCGGCTGGTTCAGGCCAGCGAATGCGACGCGCCTATCTCCCTGGACGCGCTCGCCGCAAGGGCGCGCGCGGCGCATCCCCAGGGCAAGCTGGACAGCCTCGAGGTGAGCGCGCAGCCGTCGCGCTCGGTCGCCGTGAAGTTCGCCAACAAGGACCTCGTCTACCTCGATCCCTGCACCGCCCGCGTCCTCGGTGCGAAGAACCAGTACGGCGGACTGTTCGGGGTCATGGACTGGCTGCACCGATTCCGGTTCATGGAAGGCGGGCGGGCGGTCGCCGGCTGGCTGAACGCCGCGATCCTGATCTTTCTCGTGATGGGCGGCGTGGTTCTCTGGTGGCCGCGCTCGCGCGCCGGGCTCAAGACCGCGCTGACCTACAATCCCCGACTGCCCGGGGTGGCGCGGACCCTGAGCCTGCATCGCGTTCTGGGCGCCTACGGCGCCGCCTTGCTGCTTGTCCTCACGCTCACCGGCCTGCCGTTCTCGTTCGACTGGGCCAAACAGGTGATCGCCTGGAGCGCAGGGTCCTCGGTCGACAATCCAAGGCCCAGGTTCGCACCGGTCTCGGGCCCGCGAGAACAGCCGTCCATGGACCTGCTCTGGGCGCGCGCCAAGGCTGTGGCCCCGGACCTCGAATGGGTGGTGCTGAAGTACCCCAAGGCCAACAGCCCCGCCGTCGAAGTCGAGATGCTGGAGCCGGGCGCGCCGCACGAGGAGGCCAAGTCATATCTCTACCTGGAGGCGTCTACCGGCCGGGTGCTGAAATTCAATCACTTCGCCGACCTGCCTCCGGGGCGGAAGGCCTACCTGTTCATCCTGGCGATCCACTCCGGCCTGGTCGGCGGCGCGCCCTATCAGCTGGCCCTGCTGCTGGTCTGCCTTGCCGTGCCCGTCCAGGCCTATTCCGGCTTCAGCCCCTATATCCGCAAGCATTTGCGCAAGGGCGCCAGGAGCGGGCTCACCTTGCGGGTCGTGGCCAGGCGCATGGAAGCGGAGGACGTCTGCGCCTTCGAGCTCGCCGACCCCAGGGGCAAGCCGCTTCCCGCGTTCAGCGCCGGGTCGCATGTCGACGTCCGCATCACGCCCGATCTGGTCCGCCAGTACTCGCTCTGCAACGACCCGGCCGAAACGCACCGCTATGTCATCGCGATTCGGCGAAGGCCGGACTCGCGCGGCGGATCGCGCACCCTCCACGAGACGCTGCAGGTCGGGGACGCCCTGGAGGTCAGCCCGCCGCGCAACCATTTCCCGCTCGCTCACGGGGCGGAGCACTCGCTGCTCATTGCGGGCGGCATCGGCATCACGCCGATCCTGTGCATGGCTGAGCGCCTCGCCAATGTGGGCGCGTCGTTCGAGCTCCACTATTGCGTGACGAGTCTGGCCCGAGCGCCCTTCCGTGACCGTATCGAAGCCTCGACCCTGAGCAGCCGCACAAGCCTCCACGTCAGTGACACAGGCGGACGCCTGGACGTCAGCGGCCTGCTCGCCGGCCAGCCGGCGGGCGCCCACGTCTATGTCTGCGGGCCCACGCCGCTGATCGAAGCGGTGGTCGAAGCGGCCGGCCGGCTCGGGTGGGACGACGCCCGCGTCCACCGTGAGCATTTCGCCGCCGTCGCGCACGACACGACCCACGATAAGGCCTTCGACGTCAAAGTGGCGAGCACGGGCCTGCGCGTGCGGGTCGAGAAGGATCAGTCGGTGATCCAGGCGCTTGCCGCCCACGGGATCGAGATCCCGACCTCGTGCGGGGAGGGCGTTTGCGGGACCTGCCTCACGAGGGTCCTTGAGGGGACGGTGGAGCATCGAGACGTACTGCTGACGGACGAGGAACGATCCCGCCACGATCAGTTCACCCCGTGTTGCTCGCGAGCTGCGGACCTCGAGCTGGTTCTGGATCTCTAGCAGCGCGCTTAGCGGACCTTCAAAGCAGGTCGCACAGGCCTGTTGGTATGCTCGCTGGTATCTAGCCGCATTCCAGACCAGATCCCCCTCGGAAGTTCGAGTCCGCCGGGCCTCCTGGCGCTGGTTCCACCAAGATCCACCCAAAGCCACGCTCCGCGCTAGGGTAGCGGTTAGGGTATCTACGCAGGAAGCGGAATTATTTAATTGATTCAGTGTTCTGGCGGCCCGGGAGGGACTCGAACCCCCGACCTTGGCTTTAGGAAAGCCCTGCTCTATCCGGCTGAGCTACCGGGCCGCGCGGGGACAGGCGGGCGGAGCCGGCGCGCTGTCCTTGGCCGACCGATGCCATGCGCGGGCGGGCCGGGCAACCCGCATTTCAGGCGCAGAGGGCGCGCAC
>NZ_DASWTE010000034.1:0-8226 GCF_036402295.1 Phenylobacterium sp. | reverse complement strand
AAGGATGTGGCCCACGACCTGGCCGTCCTCGATGGCCACCAGCTCGAACAGCACGTCGCCGTCGGCGCGCAGCCGCTCGATCAGCCGCGCCTCGTCGGGCTGGCCGAAGGCGAGGTCGTTGACCTCGGCGATGGCGACGTGGTCCTCGGGCCGGGCGTAGCGGATCATCCGCCGAGCCTAGCCGGAATGCCCGCTTCAGTCAGGCTAGGCCTCAGTCGGGCCAAGCATCAGTCGGGGTCGTGGCGGAACGAGCGCTCTTCGCTCGGACGGTCCTGGCGCTCGTTGCGCAAGGCTTCGGCGGCCAGCTTGCGCCAGCCGTCGGCGATCGACAGGTACACTTCCTTCTCCGCCGGGCTTTCGGCCTTGGCGGCGAGACGCATGACTACCTCGGCCTGCATCCGGTACCGATCGCTTGAACTGAGTTCCTCGGAGGTCACCACCCCCCCGAAACTCCGAAACCCCGAGTCGGGTTTCCGACGTAGCTTGGCCGTCTGCGAATAATTCTCACCAGGCCCCGATCTTCTGGGCTTCCTGGTGCGAAATCGGGTGCTGCGCGCGTCTGTGATCCTCTTCGGCGAGGAAGCGGACGGCCTCCAGCGCGGCCATGCAGCCCATGCCCGCGGCGGTCACCGCCTGGCGGTAGACGTCGTCGGTGACGTCGCCCGCGGCGTAGACGCCCTCGATGGCCGTCGAGGCCGTGCCGGCCGTCACTTTCAGGTAGCCGGAGGCGTCCATCTCGAGCTGGCCATGGAAGAGCTGCGAGGCGGGCGCGTGGCCGATGGCGATGAACACGCCGTCCGCATCCAGGGTCTGGGTCGCGCCGGTCTTGACGTTCTTCAGGCGCACGCCGGTGACGCCCATCGGGTCGGTATCGCCCAGCACCTCGTCGATGGCGTGCTCCCAGATCACCTCGATCTTCGGGTGGTTGAACAGCCGCTCCTGCAGGATGCGCTCGGCGCGGAACTCGTCGCGGCGGTGCACGACGGTGACCTTGGCGGCGAAGTTGGTGAGGAACAGCGCCTCTTCCACGGCCGTGTTGCCGCCGCCCACCACCACGACCTGCTTGCCGCGGTAGAAGAAGCCGTCGCAAGTGGCGCAGGCCGAGACGCCGAAGCCCTGGAACTTCTGCTCGGTCTCGAGCCCCAGCCACTTGGCCTGGGCGCCGGTGCAGATGATGAGCGTCTCGGCCAGCCAGACCTGGCCAGAGTCGGTCTCAAGCCGGAACGGCCGCTGCGAGAGGTCGGCCTTCGTCACGATGTCGTTGACGATCTCCGTGCCCACATGCTCGGCCTGGGCCTGCATCTGCTCCATCAGCCAGGGGCCCTGGATGACGTCGGCGAAGCCCGGGTAATTCTCCACGTCTGTGGTGATGGTGAGCTGGCCGCCGGGCTGGATGCCCTGGATCAGCACGGGATTCAGCAGCGCGCGGGCGGCGTAGACGGCGGCGGTGTAGCCGGCGGGGCCGGAGCCTACGATGAGGCAGCGGACGGAGCGGGGTTCGGACATGGGCCCCAATGTAGTGACGATTCCGGACGGGTGCGACGGCGGCGTTGCCGCAAGCGCGCGCAGGATAGTTAACGACCGTTTCAGCGCCTCTGGGGTAGATTCCCGTTCATGTCGCGCCCCCCTGAGATCGAGATCGCCGGCCGGAAGATCGGCGCCGCCTACGAGCCGTATGTGATCTGCGAGCTTTCGGGCAACCACAACGGCAGCCTGGACCGGGCCCTGACGATGGTGGACGCCGCCGCCGACACCGGCTGCGACGCGATCAAGATCCAGACCTACACCGCCGACACCATCACCATGGACGTCGACCGGCCGGAGTTCAAAATCCACGGCGGCCTGTGGGACGGGCGCAGCCTCTACGAGCTGTACGAGGAGGCGCAGACGCCGTTCGAGTGGCACGCGGCGATCTTCGAGCGGGCGAGAAAGCGGGGCGTGACGATCTTCTCCAGCCCCTTCGACGAGACGGCGGTGGACCTGCTCGCCGACCTGGGCGCGCCGGCGTACAAGATCGCCTCGTTCGAGGCCGTGGACCTGCCGCTGATCCGCTACGCCGCGGCCAAGGGCAAGCCGCTGATCATCTCTACCGGCATGGCCAACCTGGAGGAGATCCAGACGGCGCGGGACACGGCGCTGGCGGCCGGCGCGCCGGGGGTGGTGATGCTCCACTGCGTGTCGAGCTATCCGGCCACCTTCGCTGACGCCAACGTGCGGACCGTCACCGACATGGCCGCGCGCTTCGACTGCCCCGTCGGGCTTTCGGACCACACGCCGGGCACGGCGGCCTCGGTCGCGGCCGTGGCCATGGGCGCCTGCGTGATCGAGAAGCACTTCACCCTGGCGCGAGCCGACGGCGGGCCCGACGCGGCGTTCAGCCTGGAGCCGGCTGAGTTCAAGGCGCTCTGCGACGACACCAAGGCCGCCTGGGCGGCGCTGGGCCGCGCCCACTACGACCTGCTGGGGTCGGAGCGCGGCAACGTGCTGTTCCGCCGCTCGCTCTACGTCACAGCCGACGTGAAGGCGGGCGAGCCGCTGACGCGGGCCAACGTGCGCTCCATCCGGCCGGGCAACGGCCTGCCGCCCGCGCACTTCGAAGAGGTGCTGGGGCGCAAGGCGAAGCGGGACCTGGCGCGGGGCGAGCCGCTCGCATGGGACATGCTAGGCTGAGCGCGTGAGCGCCCAGGACGTCGCCACCCGCTATCGCTCCGAAATCGCCGCGCTGCCGCGGCGCGACACGCCGCACCTGCGCGCGCTGCGCAGGACGTGGTCGCAGGCGTTGAAACCGGAAGCAGGCGATCACGTCGTCGCTGTCGCCGAGGCGCTGGAGGCGGTCTCGCCGCAGGAGGGCAAGTGGCTGGCCTATGAGCTGATCCGCCACCACAAGGCGGCGTTCGCCGAGGTGAGCCAGACGGTGGCCGAGCGGTTCGCGGAGCGCGCGGCGTCCTGGTACGCGGTGGACGCCCTGGGCACGATCCTGACGGGCCCGCTGTGGGCGAAGGGTCGCCTGCCGGACGATCTGTTCGACGCCTGGTCGCGCTCGGAGAGTCGGTGGCTGCGGCGCTCGGCGCTGGTGGCGACGGTGGGGCTGAATGCGGCGGGGCCCGATCCGGCGCGGACCTTCCCGCTGTGCCTGCGGCTCGCCGACGACCGCGACGACATGGTGGAGAAGGCCGTCTCCTGGGCGTTGCGCTGGCTGGCGCAGAAGGACCGCGGTGTCGTCGAGGCTTTCATGGCCGAGCATGGCGGCCGCTTCCGGCCCCGCGTGCGCCGCGAGGTGGGCCACAAGCTCCGGACCGGGCTGAAGAGTGGCCGCGAAAGGGTCGTCTAGTCTAGCCGGCGCGCGCGGCGATCATCGCCAGGAAGATCTCGGCGGTGCGGCCCGCGCCCAGGCCGTCGCAAACCTCCGAGCTGCGGCGGGCGAGGCCGCGGCGCAGCTCGCCGTCGCGCAGGAGCTTGGTCAGCGCCCGGTCGAAAGCCCCGTCGAAGCCGGAATCTGCGCTGTCGACGACGATCGCGGCGTCGCGCTCGGCCAGGGCGCGGGCGGCCGGCCGCTGGTTGTCGGCCAGCACCACCAGGATCGACGGCAGGCCCAGCACGCAGCGTTCCCAGTTGGACGAGCCCGCCGCGCCGATCCCGATGTCGGCCTCGGCGGTGAGGCGGGCCATGTGCGGGGTGTCGACATGCAGCGAAAGGCGGCTGTCGCGGCGGGCGATCTTGGTGAGGCCGGCCAGGCTGGGGGCCGCGGCGCCCAGCACGATGTCGAGGCCGGCGTCGCCGGCGCGCGGGCGGACCAGTTCCACCACGCGGCTGGTGATCCCGCCCACGTCGGTGAGCCCCATGGCGATGAGGATCCGCTGCACGGGCTCACCCCGCCAGGCGAGCGCCGGCTCGCGGAGGGCGGCGAACTCGGGGCGGACGGCGGCGAAGTTCGGCCCCAGGAGCAGGCGGCAGGTGTCGGGAACGAGGCCCAGGTAGTCCTCGGTCGCGCGCGCCGGCCCGGCGTCCAGCAGGAGGTCGGCGCCGAGCTGGCGGTCGGCGAGGTCGTCGATCACCAGCGTCGGCCGGCCCTGGGCCATCGACCGATGGTCGGGGGCGGACAGGCCGTAGTGGTCGAAGACGACGGCGTCGAACGACTCGCGCACGGCTGCGGCGGCCAGGTCGTCGGCGGCGATCCGGGCGCTGTCAGGCGAGAAGGCGTCCAGCAGCTCGCCGGCCGCCGGCGGGCCCACGAAGGCATAGCTCGCCCCCTGCGCCTCCAGCGCCTTGGCCAGGGTCAGCGAACGCATGACGTGGCCGCCGCCCACGGCGGGCCCGGCGTCGACCACGAACAGGATCCTGGGTCCGGTCATAGCTGCGGATGGCCCGCGAACAGGGCGAGATCGGGGCGGCCGGCCAGGAGAGCGGCGAGGATCATCGCTCCGAGATGAGCCGATGCGGCCCTGAATGCAAAGGCGCGATCAATCCGACCCGTCGTAGCGGCGCAGGAGCTCGTGTGCGGCGCGGTCGGTTTCGGCGAGCGGCTCGTAGGTTTCGCCCGCCAGGTCCCCCGCGAACGGCCGGGCGATCCCGCGACGCCGCAGCTCGGCGTGGAAGCGGGCGAGCTTGGGGCTATGTCCGGGCAGCGGCAGCGTGAAGAGCGGCGTGCCGGTGGCGGCGGCGTCGGTCGCGAGGTTGGTGGAGTCCTCGGTCACCAGTATGGCGTCCGCCGAGGCGAGGAAGGCGAAGTAGGGGTTCTCGCCGGTGTCGTCCCAGATGATCCCCGGCAGGTGGGCGAGCGCGGCGGTCATGGCCTGGCGGGCTGGCGGGGGGGTGCGCCGGGTGAAACTCAGCATCAGCGAGCCGCCGGCCCCCTCGATCGCGCGGGCCACGGCGGCGGCCAGCTCCAGCGCCGCCTTGCGGGGCAGGTCATGGGCCTTGGACTTGCCGCCCACAATCAGGGCCACCCGCGGGTGCGGCAGGGGGTCGATCCGCTCGGCGAAGCGGGCCCGTCCGATGGCGAGCTTCTCGGGGCTGAGCCGGTTCGGCGCGCCGAGGATCGGGAACACGTTCTGGCCGCTGAGCCCGTCGTGCTCCGGCGGAACGACCAGGTCGAAGCGGCCGAGCGGCGCCTTGGGGTCCTGGGTCTGCACCACGAAGGTCTTGCCCTCGGCCCAAGTCAGCACGCGGGTGGAGAGGGGCAGCGTGGCCCGGCCCGCGGCGATCCAGATGTCGGGCCACGGCGCCTCGATAGGGTCGCCCGTGCGCGCAGCCGGCGGAATCAGCCGCCAGGGCAGGCGGCCGAGGCCATAGCGCCAGCCCACGCGGCGCGTGGAGATGTGCGCGGGGCGCAGGCGGGCGACCGCCTCGGCTAGGCCCAGGACCTGGGCTTCGATGCCCGCACGGCCATCCGAGACCGCCCAGATCCGTAAGGGACGTGGCGCGGCCATCGCAGTGGGCTCAGACCCACTCCACCTTGGTGATCTCGTAGGCTTTCACGCCGCCGGGCGTGTTCACCTCGACCACGTCGCCCATCTCCTTGCCGATGATCGCACGCGCTATCGGCGAAGTGATCGAGACCCGGCCGCGTTTCACGTCGGCTTCGTGCTCGCCCACGATCTGGTAGCGGGCCTCTTCCTCGGTGTCCTCGTCGACGACCGACACGGTCGCGCCGAACTTGATCTGCTTGCCGGAAAGCTTGGAGACGTCGATGACCTGGGCGCGCGCCATCCTGTCCTCGATCTCGGCGATCTGGCCTTCGATCCAGCCCTGGCGCTCCTTGGCGGCGTGGTATTCGGCGTTCTCGGAGAGATCGCCATGCGACCGCGCTTCGGCGATCGCGGCGATTACCGCCGGCCGTTCCACGGTCTTCAAACGCTTCAGTTCTTCGTCGAGGGCCTTGTAGCCCTCAACGGTCATCGGAACTTTTTCCATCATGACTCGAGGTTCGCCTTGGTGGATCCCCAACCCGGCCGCGGGCGTACACGTCCCGGGGGCAAAGATGCTAGGATTGTGCGCCGCAAAAATCAAGACCGCGGCTCGGCGAGCCCGTAGGGCCAACCGTCCCCGGCAGGCCTTGGCCCGACGGCGCTCACCGCTTAGCTAAGGTCTCCTGCAGGAGATTGCCATGGCCGCCAAGCGCGGGATCACCCTCTATCACTCGCCGGCCAGCCGGGCGTTCACCGCCTACTGGATGCTGGAGGAGATCGGCGTCCCCTTCGACGTGAAGACGGTCGACATCAAGAAGGGCGAGCAGAAGGCCCCGGCGTACCTGGCGCTCAATCCGGCCGGGAAGGTGCCGACGCTGACCGACGGCGACGTAGTGGTGAGCGAGAACCCGGCCATCGCGATCTACCTGGCCGACCGCTACAGCTACGGGACGCTGGCGCCGAAGATCGAGGACGCCGACCGCGGCGCGTACCTCAAGTGGATGGTCTATGCGACGGCGGTGGTCGACCCGGTGGCCTACCTGCACGAGCAGGCGATCGACCTGCCGGGCTTCGGTCCCGGCTTCGGGACGTTCGACGACATGGTGGGCGTGCTATCGGCGTCGCTGAAGGGCCGCAAGTGGCTGCTGGGGAACCGGTTCAGCGCCGCCGACGTGGTGCTGGGCGGCACGATCTCGCAACTGATGTACCGCAAGGTGCTGCCAAAGGACCCGGTGCTCGCCGGCTACAACACCCGCCTCACGCTGCGCGAAGCCTACCACCGCGCCGCCGACGCCACCTGGCCCGCGCACCTGTTCCCGCAGGTGGGCTAGGGCAGGTCCGGCAGGGGCAGCGCGCCGTCGGGCGGCGTGGCCACTTCGGCCACGTTCAGGGTCATGGAGACGAGGTCGTAGTAGCCGTTGACCGCGATGAGGTCGACGACGCCCTGGTCGCCGAACAGCTTGTGGACCGCGGCGTAGGTGGCGTCACTCACCCGCCTGTCGCGGCGCAGCTCGACGCAGAAGTCGTAGACGGCGGCCTCGTCGGCGGCCATGCCGCGCGGCTTCAGACCCTTGGCGAGATCGGCCGCCACTTCGGGCTTCAGGCCGCCGCGCAGCGCCAGCGGATAGTGGGCGTACCACTCGAACTTGGCGTTCCAGTGCCGCGCGGTGATCAGGATCGCGAACTCGTTCAGCCGCGCCGGCAGGCTGGAGCGGTAGCGGATGTGCTCGCCCACCTTCTGCAGCCGGTCGGCCAGCTCGGGGCTGCGCAGCCAGGCGTTGAAGGGCCCGCGGATCGAGCCGCGCGGGCCGGAGACGATGGCGTCGGCCACCTGCTTCTGCGCCGGGGTCATCGCCTCGGACTTGAGCTCGGGGAACCGTTCCTGTCCGTGCGCCGCCGTCGCCATCGCAAGCCCTGTCAGTAACGCCGCCGACCGCACCATGCCCCGTCCTCGCGTCAGTTGCTCTCGCTGATCACCGCCCCGGCCAGCTCCGCGGGATCGGGCGCCTCGAACACGCCTTCGATGAAGTCGAAGTGCTCGGGCAGGACGTCGATCGCGAAGTTCTCGCCGCGCACGACGTTGCGCTCGGCCACCCGGGCCCGGCGCACCTCGGCGGGCGCGGTCACGAAGTGGAACTGCAGCGGCAGCCCCGCACCGTCGGCGATCTCGCGCACCCTGGCCCGGTCGGCCTTCCGCATCAGGCCGATGTCGAGGATCACTGGCGTGCCGGTCGCCAGCACGCCGGCCGCCACTGACCAGATCTGCGCCTCGCAGCGCTGCACGCGCTCGATCATCCACTCGTACTCGATGGGCTGGGGCATGTCGGGCGCGAAGAGCTGGGCCATCCACTCGTCGAGGATGAAGGCGACCGCTTTTTCGCGGCGCGCGAAGGCGTGGGCGTAGACTGTCTTGCCGGCCCCCGAGGGGCCGAAGATCACGTGCAGCGTGGACATGGCTCGCCTGTAGACGACAGCGCGACGCCCGTCGACTTGACGGCAACTGCATAACCAATTAGTTCTGTAACCCATGAGTTATGAACAACAGCTCGACGCCACCTTCGCGGCCCTGGCCGATCCCACCCGCCGCGCGATCCTCGCCCGGCTCGCGATGGGAGAAGCCTCCGTCGCCGAGCTGGCCGAGCCCTTCTCGATGAGCCAGCCGGCGGTCTCCAAGCATCTGAAAGTGCTGGAGAAGGCCGGCCTGATCCACCGCGGCCGCGACGCCCAGCGCCGCCCCGCCCGGATCGAGGCGAAGCCGTTGCAGGAGGCGAACATGTGGATCGAGCGCTACCGCGAGCTCTGGGAGGCGAACTACCGC
>NZ_DASWTE010000033.1:0-4914 GCF_036402295.1 Phenylobacterium sp. | reverse complement strand
CGTCGTCGAGGGCGGCCGCACGCTGCTGCACGCCAACCAGCCCGACGGCTTCGACTGCCCGGGCTGCGCCTGGCCCGACCCGAAGCACACCTCGTCGTTCGAGTTCTGCGAGAACGGGGCGAAGGCGGTGGCCTGGGAGGCCACGAGCAAGCGGGCGACGCCGGAGTTCTTCGCCGCCCACACCGTGGGCGAGCTCTGGGGCTGGAGCGACCATGCCCTGGAGGACGCGGGTCGGCTGACGCACCCGATGGCCTACGACCCGGCCTCGGACCGCTACCTGCCCATCGCCTGGGACGAGGCGTTCGCGCGGGCCGCAGCGGCCTTGCAGCGGCTCACAAGCCCCAACCACGCGGAGTTCTACGCCTCCGGCCGCGCGTCGAACGAGGCTGCGTTCCTGTACGGGGTGCTGGGCCGCAGGTTCGGCACCAACAACTTCCCCGACTGTTCGAACATGTGCCACGAGCCCTCCAGCGTGGCGCTTCCCGAGGCGGTCGGCGTCGGCAAGGGCAGCGTGACGCTCGAGGACTTCGACCACGCCGACCTGATCCTCTCGTTCGGCCACAACCCCGGCACCAACCATCCGCGGATGATGGGAACCCTGCGCGAGGCGCGCCGGCGCGGCTGCTCGATCCTGGTGTTCAACCCGCTGAAGGAGCGGGCGCTGGAGCGCTTCGCCTCGCCGCAGGACCCGGTGGAGATGGCCACCCTTACCTCCACGCCGATCGCCTCGCGCTACTACCAGGTGACCCTCGGCGGCGACGCGGCGCTGGTGCAGGGGATGATGAAGGCGCTGATCGAGTGGGACGCCGCGCAGCCTCTCCTCGACCACGGGTTCATCGCCGAACACACAACCGGCCTCCCCGAATTGAGAATACAGCTCGCGGCGCTCGGCTGGGCCGAGATCGAGCGGCGCTCCGGGCTGGATCGGGCGCAGATCGAGGAGGCGGCCGGCGTCTACGCCCGCGCCCACAACGTCATCCTCTGCTACGGCATGGGGCTCACCCAGCACCGCAACGCCGCGAGCACCGTCCAGCAGCTGGTCAACCTGCTGCTGCTGCGCGGCAACATCGGCCGGCCGGGCGCGGGCATCTGCCCGCTGCGCGGCCATTCCAATGTGCAGGGCGACCGCACCGTGGGGCTCTGGGAAAAGCCGACCGAGGCCTACCTCGCGGCGCACGACAAGGTGTTCGGCTTTGAGGCCCCGCGCGCCCATGGCCACACGGTGGTGGAGGCGATCGGCGCCATGGAGCGCGGCGAGACGCGCGCGTTCCTGGGGCTGGGCGGCAACTTCGCAGTGGCGGCGCCGGATCCGGTGCGCACCTTCGCCGCCTTCCGCAAGCTGGACGCCGCCGTCCACGTCGCCACCAAGCTCAACCGCTCCCACCTGCTGACCGGCGGCGAGCGCCTGCTCTTGCCCTGCCTCGGCCGCACCGAGATCGACGTCCAGGCTGGCGGGCGGCAGTCGGTGACCGTCGAGGACTCGATGTCGGTGGTGCATGCCTCGCGCGGCCTCAACCCGCCGGCCTCGCCGGACCTGCGCTCCGAGGTGGCGATCGTGGCGGGGATCGGGACGGCGCTGTTCGGGCCGCGGGACCCGGTGGACTGGGCCGCCCTCACCGCCGACTACGACCGCATCCGTGACCTCATCGAGGCGGTGCAGCCGCAGCTGTTCGCGGACTTCAACGAACGGATCCGCACGCCGGGCGGCTTCCGGCTGCCGGTCGGCTCCACCGAGCGGCGCTGGGCGACGGCCTCGGGCAGGGCCAACTTCCTGCCCTACCGGCCGGTGGACGAGACCGACCCGCGCCGCGGCGAAGCGGACGTGCTGCTGCTGACCACCGTGCGCAGCCATGACCAGTACAACACCACCATCTACGGCGCGAACGACCGCTACCGCGGGGTGCGCGGGCGGCGTGACGTGGTGTTCGCCAATCCTGAAGACCTCGCCGCGCGCGGGCTCGCGGAAGGTGACCACGTGGACCTGGTCGCCGCCTTTGCGGACGATGAACGCCGGGTAAGGGGCTTCATCCTGGTGGCGCGGGACATCCCGCGCGGCTGCCTGGCGGCGTACTACCCGGAGACCAACGCGCTGGTGCGCCTTGAAGACCGCGACAGCCGCAGCGGCACGCCGGCCTACAAGTCGGTCCCGGTCCGGCTCCAGGCGGCGACCTGAGCTGCCGAGGCTTTCAGCCTACTTCGAGGGCGGCGACTTCAGAAGCCCGTGGCCGCGCAGGACCTGTTGGAGCTGGTCGTGCGGCAGGGCCGAGACCGTCCAGTAGTCGGCGCCGGTCATCGTTCGCGCCGCGACCAGCGCGTTGATCACGGCCTCCTCGACGCCCTGGACGGTGGCCTCCAGCACCGGGTTGATCGCGCCGCTCCGCAGCCGGGTGACCGTGGCCGTCCGGCTGGGGTCGAAGGACCAGTTGCCGTCGTCCGCGCCGGCATTGGCGGTCGAGAAGGCGATGAAGATGTCGCCTGAGCCGTCGGACTCGATCGCGCCCAGCCGCCCGAGCCCCACCGAGGCGCGCCGGGCGACGCGCTTCAGCTGTTCGGGCGTCAGCGGCGCGTCCGTGGCGATCACGATGATGATCGAGCCACGATGTTCGGTGTCCGGAGCGTCGGCGATGGCCAGGGCTTTCGGATCGCACAGCGCCGCGGCCTGCCCGAATGTCGCCTGCGGCGGCGACGTCAGCCGCGTCACGCAGTGCGGCTGCAGCTTCATCTCCCGCGCCACCGGGATCCCGGCCACGCGCAGGCCGTTCGCCGAGCCGTAGTTGCACTGGACGAGCACGCCCACCGTGTAGCCGCCCGCGGCCACCGGCAGCTTGCGCGAGGCCGTGCCCGTGCCGCCCTTGAAGCCGTTGCAGACCATGCCCGTGCCGCCACCGACGTTGCCCTCGGCCACCGGACCCGGCCTGGCGCTGTCGAGCGCCGCGACGGCGTCGGCCGCAGTCACGTGCTGGCCCGCCATGTCGTTCAGAGGCACGTCGGCGGTTTCGGCCACCAACGGGTACCAGAAGAAGCCCTGCCGGCGATCCGCCAGCCATCGGAAGGCCGCGTCGCGGACGACGCCCACGCTGCCGGTGCCGGTGATCAGGATCGGCGTCTCCAAGACACCGCTCTCGTCCACCCAGTGGGTCCCGGTCATGTCGCCGTTGCCGTTCCCGGCGAAATACCCGGCGAACACCGCCCGCGTGTCGGTCTTGCCCCGCGGCAGGATCGCCGTGACGCCGGTCCGGACCGGCCCCTTGCCGCGCACCAGCGGGCCTTCGCCGGAATTCAGCGTCCGGAACCCGACCTCGACGCCGGCGACGTCGGTGATCGCGTTGAGTGGCCCTGGGACGCCGTCGAACGGGACGCCGAGGTCGCGCGCCCTGGGCTCTGCCTCGGCGACAGCTGCGCCCAGGATCGCGGCCAAGCCGGCCAGCATGGCTAATGCGCACCGCATGCGTCCCACCCCCGTTTGCTCGTCCGCCCACTTGATCGCGGAATCGTCGGGCGCGCCACAGCGGCGGCTGCAAGCTGACGCCTCTCAGTCTCCGGCTTCGGCGCGGCCGCTGCAGGCCCAGCACCACCTTTACCGCCGCGGCGCGCGCCTTCTAACCCGGGCGATAGATCGCAAATACCTTGGTGACGTGACAGTCGCTGAGCCAGCTGCAGCGCGCGCCGCGGCGAACCAGCAGCACGTCACCTTCCGTGAAGGTCGCCATTTCCCCGGCATCGTCGACAAGCGTCACGGCGCCTTCGAGCAGATGCATGAGCTCGTGGTGGCCGTAGGTCATCGCGTTGCGGGCATAGGGCGTCGAGTCCCACACCCCGCAGACGAAGGCGCCGTCGGCGGAGGCGTACTGCGTGTGGTTGCGGCACTGCGGCGTCGGCGTTGTCAGCAGGTCGGCAAGCGGGGGATTCGAAGGGCGCCGTTCCGTCGTGGGGTCCATTGCGGCGGGACTCGGCGAGGCCCCCGCGGACGCGGCGTGGCGCACGTAGATCAGGACGGTCGGCTGGCTGCAGCGCCACCCGTACGGGGCCCCTGGCGGTATCGCGATGCTCTGGCCGGCGCGGAGTTCGAACCGGCGTTCGCCCACCTCGAGTGTGAGGTCGCCGGCCACGACGTGGAGGAACTCGTCCGCAGGCTGGCCGGCCACCTGGCCGTCGCCTGGCCGCAGTCGCAGAGCTCCGGCCGTCACCGGCCCATCGTCCAGATGGAGGGCGCGGCGGCCGGCGATGAAGGGGTCTCCGGCGGTCGCGTCCGCAACGGCCTCCAGCGCCCAGCGCTTCAGGTCGATGAAGGACCAACTGGTGTCGGCTCGGCTGGCTGTAGCCACGGTGGTCATGGGTGGACCCTTTCGTTCTGGCGATCGGACGCCGAGGTCCCGGTCGCGGATGGCTTGCGCGGGCGAGCGCCCCTCCTACTCCGCGGCCGGCTGGATCAGCGCCTTGTAGAAGCCGTTCGTCCGGACCTTCACCGTCACTGGTGTCTCGCCGCGGTTGCGCCAGTACCAGCCGTGGATGCCCTCGAACGGCGCGGTGAAGGCCCCCTGCCCGCTCGTGAGGTCGGCTTCCTTCCAGTAGGTGGTGAACTCCTCGTCGCCCGCGTTCGGCGGCTCGCCGTGCATGTCGGCTTTCACCGGGCCCGTGGCCTCCCAGCGGAAGATCATGTGGTCGCCCACCGCCATCTCGGCCTTGACCTCCACGCCGCTGTGCGGCGGGAGCGTCAGCGTCATCTCATCGGAACGCAGGGGCGTGGCCTTGGCGATGGTGGCCTTGGTCGGCGCTGCGGCGGCGGCCTGCGGAGCCGCTTCAGCCGGACCCGCGGCCTGCGGCGCGGCGGACGCCATCCCGGTCAGCCCGAGCACGCCGCCGAGGCCGGTCATGTCGATGCCATGCTCGGCCGGCAGCACGAAGGGGGTCAGG
>NZ_DASWTE010000032.1:0-2984 GCF_036402295.1 Phenylobacterium sp. | reverse complement strand
CGACGTCGGCGGCGACATGGTGGGCAAGGTCGAGGCCGGCATCCCCGAGGATGACCCGCGCAACGCCGCCACCATCGCCGACAACGTGGGCGACAACGTCGGCGACTGCGCCGGCATGGCCGCCGACCTGTTCGAGACCTACGCGGTGACCACGGTCGCTACCATGGTCCTGGCGGCGATCTTCTTCCGCGCCATGCCCGACGTCGTGAGCAACATGATGCTCCTGCCGCTGGCCATCGGCGGCGTCTGCATCATCACCTCCATCATCGGCACCTTCGGCGTCCGCCTGGGCAAGTCGAACAACATCATGGGGGCCCTCTACCAAGGCCTGATCGTCACCGGCGTCCTGTCGGTCGGCGCGCTCTACTGGGTCATCACCACCCTGGTGCCCGCCGATGTCACCGTGGGCGATAAGACCTTCGGCGGCATGGAGCTGTTCTACTGCGGCCTCGTGGGCTTGGTTGTCACCGCCCTGATCGTCGTGATCACCGAGTACTACACCGGCACCGGCTTCCGCCCGGTGAAGTCGGTGGCCAAGGCCTCGGTCTCCGGCCACGGCACCAACGTCATCCAGGGCCTCGCCATGAGCCTGGAATCGACCGCGGCCCCGGCGCTGGTGATCATCACCGGCATCATCGTCACCTACGGCCTGGCGGGCCTGTTCGGGATCGCCATCGCCACGACGGCCATGCTGTCGCTGGCGGGGTTTATTGTGGCGCTCGATGCGTTCGGTCCCGTGACCGACAACGCCGGCGGCATCGCCGAGATGGCCGGCCTTCCGCCTGAGGTCCGCGTCACCACCGACGCGCTCGACGCCGTGGGCAACACCACCAAGGCCGTCACCAAGGGCTACGCCATCGGTTCGGCCGGCCTGGGCGCCCTGGTGCTCTTCGCCGCCTACACCGAGGACCTGAAGTTCTTCGCGGCCAACGCCATGCCGGGCTCGTTCTTTGAGGGCCTGGGCGCGGTCACCTTCGACCTCTCCAACCCCTACGTCGTCGTGGGCCTGCTGTTCGGGGGGCTTCTGCCCTACCTGTTCGGCGGCATGTCGATGACCGCCGTGGGCCGGGCCGCTGAATCGGTCGTCGCCGAGGTGCGCCGCCAGTTCAAGGAGAACCCAGGCATCATGACGGGCGAGGTGAAGCCCGAGTACGGTCGTGCGGTCGGCATCCTGACCACGGCGGCGATCAAGGAGATGATCGTCCCGTCGCTGCTGCCGGTCGTCTCGCCGGTGCTGCTGTTCTTCGTCATCAACGCCATCGCGGGCCCGGTGAACGGCTTCGCGGCCCTGGGCGCCATGCTGATGGGCGTGATCGTGAACGGCCTGTTCGTCGCCATCTCGATGACCTCGGGCGGCGGCGCGTGGGACAACGCCAAGAAGCTGATCGAAGAGGGCCACTACGGCGGCAAGGGCTCGGAGGCTCACAAGGCCGCCGTGACCGGCGACACCGTCGGCGACCCCTACAAGGACACGGCGGGCCCCGCCGTGAACCCGATGATCAAGATCACCAACATCGTGGCCCTGCTGCTGCTGGCGGTCCTGGCCCACGGCGCGGTGGGCTAAGCCACCAGCTTCTGGTCAATGCAGACGCCTCGGAGAGCGATCTCCGAGGCGTTTTGCATTATGGAGCTTGGCCATGAGTGAAACGGAAGTAAGCAAGTACCTCAGCTACATCCTGCGTCATGCGCCTGAGGCCGCCGGCCTGAGTCTCGACCGCGAGGGCTGGGCCGCGATCGAAGAGGTCCTCGCCGGGGCCCGGCGCGCCCGCAAGGCGTTCGACAGGGCGTTCCTCCAACTGGTGGTCGACAACAACAGCAAGAGGCGGTTCGAGATATCGCCCGACGGCCTGCGTATTCGCGCCGTCCAGGGCCACTCCACGTCGGAGGTGCAGCGTGACTACAATCCGGTCGAGCCGCCGGCGCAGTTGTTCCATGGCACCGCCGAGCGGTTCCTGGTTCCGATCCGCGTCGGGGGCCTCAAGCCCGGGAGCCGCCACCACGTGCACCTGTCCGCTGATGAGGACACAGCAGTCGCCGTCGGCCGCCGGCATGGCCGTCCGGTCGTGCTGCGCGTGGACGCGGCCGGGATGCGCGCCGCCGGGCATGAGTTCTATCAGGCCGAGAACGGCGTCTGGCTGACGGCGTCAGTGCCGCCGCAATATCTGGCCGAACGCTAGCGCCGGTCGCCCGGCCGGCTGCCCGGGACGCCCTCGTCCTCGCGCGGGAGTAGGCCGCCGCGCCCCACGCTGCCCAAGAGCTGTTCCAGCACGGTCATCTCGCGGCCGCGCGTGGGCGTCTCGCGGTTGTTGTAGGCGATCACCTTGCCGTCCTTGAGCGTGTAGACGTTCACCGTCTCCACCATCTCGGTGTCCTTGTTGAAGGTGATGGCGGTGACGTTGCGGGCGGTCACCTGCGGCCTGCGGAAGGCCACGCGCTCCTTGACCTGGTTCACGTAGAACCAGACGTTGGGGTCGAACGTGGACTGCACCGACGGCGAGCCCAGCTTGGCGCGCACGGTCGACTTGGTGTCGGTCCCCACCGCCACGTCCTTCGGGTCGGAGTCGATCGCCTGGAAGCCCGAGTAGCTGGTGATCGGCGAGCAGGCGGAAAGGCCGGCGGCCAGGGTCACGGCGGCAAGGACGGCGAGGGCGGCGTTTCGGGACATCAGGACTCGTTTCTGGGCGCCAGTCGGCAAGAGGCTTTGACCTATCGCCAGCCGGCCCTTAGTTCAATGCGCCCTTTAGGCCCCCCCAAATCTCTCAGACCTGGGGCGAAATCGAGGCTTCGATGCTCAAGCGCCTGTTCAAGCCGAGACCAGCGCAGGCGGCGGGCCGCGCGCTCTATGCGCGGACGGTGGCCCAATCGCGCACGCCCGCGCTCTACGCCGAGCTCGGCGCCCCCGACACGGTCGAGGGCCGCTTCGAGCTCTACAGCCTGCATGTCTACCTGCTGCTCGAGCGGCTGAAGGGGCAGGGGGACCAGGC
>NZ_DASWTE010000031.1:0-17549 GCF_036402295.1 Phenylobacterium sp. | reverse complement strand
AAGGCCGCAATGCGCTGATGTTCCCGGGCGTCGAACGGAAGCCTCCCCGCAGATGACCGACGCCAGCCTTAGCTACACCCTTGCCCAATCCTCTACTTTGAGAGGGCCGCCTGTGAGATTCCGGCCGAGTGCGCCGGAGCCGCTCGAGCGCGATCCCGGCATCCTCCCCATGCTGTTCAACCCGCGCATGGCGCGCAACCAGTTGACGGCGATCCCCCGGGACGCGTTCGAGCGGACTTATCGGCGACTGAAGGTGCTGCAGTTCACCTATCACGGGATCAACGATCCCGAGGCGATCAAGCGGGTGTTCCTGGACAACGCCGCGAACTACCGCCGGCCGGCGTTCGTCAAGAGAATGCTGCATCCGCTCCTGGGCGAAGGGTTGCTCAATGCCGAGGGCGAGGAATGGCGGACGCAACGGCGGCTGATGGCCGGGACGTTCACGCCGCAGGCCGTGGCGGCCGCGGCGCCGTTGTTCGCAAAGCTGGCCGAGCGGAGCTGCGACCGCACGCCCGGCGACGGCGGCATCGTGGACATGGCGGCCGAGGCCACGCGGACCACCCTGGAGGTGATCGACGAGGCGCTCTACTCGGGCCAGACCGGCATGCCGTTCGACGAGGCCTCGACCTACGTGCGCGATATGATGACCGGGATGGGCGAACTGCGCCTCGGCATGCTGGTCGGCCTGGACATGCTGGACATCGCGCCGGCGCAGCGGCGGGCGCGCTGGGCGCGGCGCATGCTGGTGCGGCGGATGGCGGCCTTCATACATAGGCGCGCCGACGCGCCCGACCCGCCGGAGGACTTCGTCACCCGGCTCTACCGGGCCTTCCTGGCCGAGCACCCGCGCGACGAGGCGATCCAGCTCACCTTGGACAACGCCATGACCTTCTTCGTGGCCGGGCACGAGACGACGGCCAACGCGCTGGCATGGGCGCTGTACCTGCTGGCCGGCGACGCCCAGGCGCAGGACTGGGCCCGCGAGGAGGCGCAAGCTGCCTGGGCGATCGGCGACCCGGCTCAGGTCGTGGCCAGGCTGCCCTACCTGAAGATGGTGTGGGAGGAGACGTTGCGGCTCTATCCGCCCGCCCACCGGATCGACCGCGAGGCGCTGGGCGACGACGAGCTGTGCGGCCAGAAGGTCCGCAAGGGCGACATGATCACCGTCTGGCCCTGGGTGCTGCACCGGCACAAGGCGCTGTGGGACGAGCCCGACCTGTTCAACCCGGAGAACTTCGACCCCGAGGCCAAGGCGGGCCGCCACCGCTACCAGTACATCCCGTTCGGCGCGGGCCCGCGCATCTGCATCGGCATGGGATTCGCCCAATCGGAGGCCCTCCTGATCCTGTCGCGCTGGCTCACCGAGCTGCGGTTTGCGCCGGCGCCGGGGCGCTCGGTGGATCCGCTGGCCGACTTCACGCTGCGTCCGGCGGGCGGGATGCCGCTGGTGGTGGAGCGGGTCTGAGCCGGTGTGGGCCGACTGTGCTCTCCCTTCCTCCTCGATGGAGGAAGGGCGGGGATGGAGGTGTGTCAGCCGCGTCGAAGGCGTGGTGTGGGTCGGCGCCGGCGCCCACTCGCGCCAACTCCTCATCTCGGCGGCCACACCTCCACCCAACCCTCCTCCATCGAGGAGGAGGCCAAGAAAAGCAGCGCCTCAATGGCAACTGAGACGCATTCGCAGAGGATCGGAACCGCGTCATTTCGCGTCGCACAAGGCCTGTTTGAAACGCCCGGATGATCGGTCTAGAAGGGCGCCGCGACTCCCGCCGGAGACTCCATGAACGCCTTTCTGCTCGAGTACCTGCCCATCGCGATCTTCCTGGGGATCGCGGCGGTGTTGGGCATTGTCTTCATTCTCTTCGCCACGGTGCTCGCTCCGAAGGCGCCGGACCCGGAGAAGCTCTCGTCCTACGAATGCGGCTTCAACGCCTTCGACGACGCGCGGATGAAGTTCGACGTCCGGTTCTACCTTGTCTCGATCCTGTTCATCATCTTCGACCTGGAAGTGGCGTTCCTGTTCCCGTGGGCCGTGGCGCTGATGAAGCTGCCGCCGGACGTCGCCAAGTTCGCCTTCTGGTCGATGATGTCGTTCCTGGGCGTCCTGACCGTGGGCTTCGTGTACGAGTGGAAGAAGGGAGCCCTGGAATGGGAGTGATCGTTCCCCCGGGCCAGAATTCCGTGGTCGTTCCTGCAGGCGCGGCGGGCCGTAGCGCGGTGGAGGGCTACGACCCCAAGAAGCACGATCCGTTCTTCGACGGCGTCTCGCAGCGGCTGGCTGACAAGGGCTTCGTGACCGCCAGCGTCGACGACCTGATCACCTGGGCCCGCACGGGCTCGCTGATGTGGATGACGTTCGGCCTGGCGTGCTGCGCCGTCGAGATGATGCAGGCGTCGATGCCGCGCTACGACCTGGAGCGCTACGGCTTCGCGCCGCGCGCGAGCCCCCGACAGAGCGACGTGATGATCGTGGCCGGCACGCTGGTGAACAAGATGGCTCCGGCGCTGCGCAAGGTCTACGACCAGATGCCGGAGCCTAGATACGTGATCTCGATGGGTAGCTGCGCCAACGGCGGCGGCTACTACTACTTCAGCTATTCGACGGTGCGCGGCTGCGACCGGATCGTGCCGGTGGACGTGTACGTGCCCGGCTGCCCGCCGACCGCCGAGGCGCTGGTCTACGGCGTGCTGCAGCTGCAGAAGAAGATCCGCCGGACGGGGACCATCGTCCGATGAGCTGGCCCGTTTCCGACAGCGAGCTTTCGAAGCTCGGCAAGGCGATCCTCAAGGAAGCCAAGGGCGTCATCACCGGCGCCGACGTGGCGTACGGCGAGCTGAACCTGAAGGCGCCGGCGAGCAAGATCGTCGAGGCGCTGACCTATCTGCGCGACGTGCAGGGCTTCCACCAGTTGGTGGACCTGTGCGGCGTGGATTACCCCGAACGGCCGCTGCGCTTCGACGTGGTCTACCACCTCTTGTCGATGACCAAGAACCGGCGCGTCCGGATCTCCGTCATGACCGACGAGGACACCGCGGTGCCGTCGGTGGTGGGCGTGTTCGTGGCCGCCGACTGGTTCGAGCGCGAGGCGTTCGACATGTATGGCATCTTCTTCGACGGGCACCCGGACCTGCGCCGGATCCTCACCGACTACGGCTTCCACGGCCACCCGCTGCGGAAGGACTTCCCGATGACCGGCTACGTCGAGGTCCGCTACGACGAAGAGCTGAAGCGGGTGGTCTACGAGCCCGTGAAGTCGGTCGAGTGGCGCAACTGGGACTTCCTGTCGCCCTGGGAAGGCGCGGAGAAGGGCTTCGCCGCCCTGCTGCCCGGGGATGAGAAGAGCAAGGCCGGAGGGGCCAAGTGAGGGCCGCGATCCTTTCCCCCTTGGCGATGATGGGCCTCGCGGTGGCGACCCCCTCCATGGCGCAGGACGACCTCCCGCGCTGGGCGGCCGGCTGCCAGATCAGCGCCGTCATGTATCAGGGCCGCGCGGACGTGGCGGACGACGCCCGCGCGCAGGCCGGAGAGGCGGCCTCCTTCTGGCGTAGCGCCTTCGAGCGGGTCGAGACGGATGCGGAAAAGCGCGCCGCGCTGGTGGCGAGCTCGCAAGCCGCACTCGACAGCGACCTGACCGGCAAGGACGCCGCCGGGCAGAAGACCATCCTCGCCACGGCCCTCTCCGTGTGTACGCGCCTGCGCCCGTTTGCGGAGCGCGTGGAAAAGACCGCTGAGGTGAAGCCATGACCGGCGACAACCAACCGGCCACGGCCACCGACTTCTTCGCGCCCGACGTGAAGGGCGAAACCCCCGTCCGCAAGTTCAACATCAACTTCGGCCCGCAGCACCCGGCGGCGCACGGCGTGCTCCGGCTCGTGCTGGAACTCGACGGCGAGATCGTGGAGCGGGTGGACCCGCACATCGGCCTCCTGCACCGCGGCACAGAGAAGCTGATGGAGGCCCGGCCCTATCAGCAGACGATCCCGTACATGGACCGCCTCGACTACGTCGCGCCCATGAACCAGGAGCACGCGTACTGCCTGGCGATCGAGAAGCTGATCGGCGTCGAGGTCCCGTACCGGGGCCTCCTGATCCGCACGCTCTATGACGAGATCGGCCGAATCCTGAACCACCTCCTGAACGTCACGACCCAGGCGATGGACGTCGGCGCGCTCACGCCCCCGCTGTGGGGGTTCGAAGAGCGCGAGAAGCTGATGGTGTTCTACGAGCGCGCGTCGGGCGCCCGGATGCACGCCAACTACTATCGCGTCGGCGGCGTGCGGCAGGACCTGCCGGAAGCGCTGGTGCGGGACATCAGCGACTGGTGCGACCACTTCCCGAAGGTCTGCGACGACCTCGAGGGCCTGTTCGGCAACAACCGCATCTTCAAGCAGCGCAACGTCGACATCGGCGTGGTGAAGCGCGAGGACGCGATCGCGCGCAGCTTCTCGGGCGTGATGGTGCGCGGCTCGGGCATCGCCTGGGACCTGCGCCGTTCGCAGCCCTATGCGGCCTACAACGACATGGAATTCGACATTCCGGTCGGCGTGAACGGCGACTGCTACGACCGCTACCTCTGCCGCATGCAGGAGATGCGGGAGTCGACCAAGATCATGAAGCAGTGCTGCGACGCGCTCTTGAAGGCGCCGGGCCCGGTGCTGGTCGACGACAACAAGATCGCCGCGCCGCGTCGGGGCGAGATGAAGCGCTCGATGGAAGCGCTGATCCACCACTTCAAGCTGTTCACCGAGGGCTACCGGACCCCGCCGGGCGAGGTCTACGCCGCCGTCGAGGCGCCGAAGGGCGAATTCGGCGTCTATCTGGTGAGCGACGGCACCAACAAGCCGTACCGGGCGAAGATCCGCGCGCCGGGTTACCCGCACCTGCAGGCGATGGACTGGATGAACCGCGGCCACATGCTGGCCGACGTCTCCGCCATCTTAGGTTCGCTCGACATCGTGTTCGGGGAGATCGACCGTTGACGGCCAACGCGACCCTTTCCCCCGCCGACGCGGTCCAGGGCCAGCTCGAGGCCTACAACGCCCAGGACCTCGACGCATTCTGCGCGTTCTATGCGGACGACGCCGAGCTGGGCGCCTATGGCGGCGAGACGCACACGCGCGGCCTGGCGGCGATCCGCGAGCGCCACGCCAAGCTGTTTGCCGATTTCCCGCAGAACCATGCGCGCCTGCTGCACCGGGCCGTCGTGGGCGCGCACGTGGTGGACCACGAGCACGTGACCCGCGCTCCGGGCGGCGAGGTGTTCGAGGTGTGCGCCATCTACTCCTTCGCGGGCGGCAAGATTGCCCGCGTGGACTTTGTGAAGTGAGGCCCGCGTGAGCGTCCGTCGTCTTTCGCCCGTCCAGCCGGCCAGCTTCGAGTTCAGCAAGGACACGCTGAAGAAGGCGCAGGCCTGGATGGCCAACTTCCCGGCGGGAAAGCAGCAGTCGGCTGTCGTGCCGGTGCTGTGGCTGGTCCAGAAGCAGGAGGGCTGGATCTCCGAGCCCGCGATCCGCGCCGTGGCGGAGCTGCTCGGCATGCCGGTGATCCGGGTGCTGGAGGTGGCGACCTTCTACACCATGTTCATGCTGGAGCCGGTGGGCACGCATGCGCTGGTGCAGGTGTGCGGCACGACGCCATGTCAGACCCGCGGCTCGGAAGCCCTGATGGCCGTCTGCAAGCGCCGCATCGGCGCGCAGAACCACAAGTCGGCGGACGGCAAGTTCTACTGGCAGGAAGTCGAGTGCCTGGGCGCGTGCGCGAACGCGCCGATGGCGGCGATCAACGACTACTACTACGAGGATCTCACGCCGGAGACCTTCGAGAAGCTGCTGGACGACTTCGCCGCCGGCAAGACGCCCAAGCCCGGCTCGGCCATCGGCCGCCAGGGCTCGGCGCCGGAAGGCGGGCCGACGACGCTGACCGACAAGAGGCTCTACGACGGCTCGCTGGGGAAGAAAATCAAGATCCCCAACCTGCCGCCCGAGGCGCCTGGGAAGGTGAAGGCCCCGGCATGAGCCTGGACGTCGCCACCATCAAGAAGCGTCGGACCATCATGATGGTCGCGAACGTGCTGGCCGCGCTGATCGCGATCGGCTCGATCGTGGCCTACTTCCAGCTCCAGCTCAGCTGGGCGCTCATCGTGTTCGTCGTGGCGCTGCTGGGCGGCTTCGCGACGCAGATCTGGTTCATCGCGGGCCTCAAGGGCCCCGGAAAAGGAAGCTAGAACGTGGTTGGCATCCTGGCCGACAAGGACCGCATCTTCCTGAACCTCTACGGGCTCCACGATTGGACCCTGGAGGGCGCGAAGGCGCGCGGCGCATGGAACGGCACGAAGGACATCGTGTCCCAGACGCCGGAGTGGATCTGCGACCAGATCAAGGCGTCGGGCCTGCGCGGCCGCGGCGGCGCGGGCTTCGCCACCGGCCTGAAGTGGACCTTCATGCCCAAGCAGGAGAGCGAGCGACCGCACTACCTGCTGGTCAACGCCGACGAGTCCGAGCCGGGCGCCTGCAAGGACCGCGACATCCTGCGCAACGACCCGCACCTCTTGATCGAAGGCTGCGTGATCGCGTGCCGGGCCATGCGCTCGCACCAAGCCTACATCTACATCCGCGGCGAGTACGTGCACGAGCGCGAGCGCCTGACGGCGGCGATCAGGCAAGCCTATGACGCCAAGCTGATCGGGAAGGGCTCGATCCTCGGCTACGACGTCGACGTCGGCCTGCAGCATGGCGGCGGGGCCTACATCTGCGGCGACGAGACCGCCCTGATGGAGAGCTTCGAGGGCAAGAAGGGCCAGCCGCGCCTGAAGCCGCCGTTCCCGGCGGGCGCCGGCATCTACGGCTGCCCGACCACGGTGAACAACGTCGAGACCATCGCGGTGGTGGGCACCATCCTGCGCCGCGGCGCCGACTGGTTCGCGCAGTTCGGCACCGAGAAGTCGACGGGCACCAAGCTGTTCGCCGGCTCGGGCCACCTGAACAAGCCCTGCGTGGTCGAGGACGCGGTCGGCATCAGCGTGAAACAGCTGATCGAGGACCACTTCGGCGGCGTGCGCGGCGGCTGGGGCAACCTGAAGGCCGTGATCCCGGGCGGGATTTCGGTGCGGATGATCCCGGCCGACCAGTGCGACGAGGCGATCATGACCTACGAGGACCTGGCCCAGCGCGGCTCAGGTCTCGGCACCGGCACCATGATCGTGTTCGACAAGGACGCCGACCTCGTGAAGGCGATCGCCCGGGCGGCCTACTTCTACAAGCACGAGAGCTGCGGCCAGTGCACGCCGTGCCGCGAAGGCACCGGCTGGATGTGGCGGGTCATGGAGCGGATGGTCACCGGCGAGGCCGAGATGTCCGAGATCGACCTCCTGCTGGACGTGGCGTCTCAGGTCGAGGGCCACACCATCTGCGGCCTGGGCGACGCGGCTGCGTGGCCGATCCAGGGCCTGTTCCGTCACTTCCGCCACGAGGTGGAGGACCGCATCAACACCTACCGCGCGCGCAAGGGCTCCTACGCCGGCGCCACCATCGCGGCGGAGTAGACGACTATGCCTATCGCCAAGGTCGACGGGGTCGAGGTCGAGTTCGAGCCGGGGATGAACGTCCTCCAGGTCTGCGAGCTGGCCGGCAAGGAGATCCCGCGGTTCTGCTACCACGAGCGGCTGAGCATCGCCGGCAACTGCCGCATGTGCCTGGTCGAGGTGAAGCCCGGTCCGCCGAAGCCGCAGGCGTCGTGCGCGCTGCCGGCCGCCGAGGGGCAAGAGATCTTCACCGACACGCCGATGGTGAAGAAGGCGCGCCACGGGGTGATGGAGTTCCTGCTTATCAACCACCCGCTGGACTGCCCGATCTGCGACCAGGGCGGCGAGTGCGACCTGCAGGACCAGGCCATGGGCTATGGCCGCGACGACAGCCGCTATGCCGACAACAAGCGGGCGGTCGAAGAGAAGTACATGGGGCCGTTGATCAAGACGGTCATGACCCGCTGCATCCAGTGCACGCGCTGCGTCCGCTTCATCACCGAGGTGGCGGGCGTGCCGGACATCGGCCTCATCTCCCGCGGCGAAGACGTTGAAATCACGACCTATCTCGACAAGGCCGTAGCGTCGGAGCTGAGCGCCAACGTCATCGACCTGTGCCCGGTGGGCGCGCTGACGTCGAAGCCGTACGCGTTCAACGCCCGGCCCTGGGAGCTGAAGAAGACCGAGAGCGTGGACGTCATGGACGCGCTGGGCTCGGCGATCCGCGTCGACGCGCGCGGGCCGGCGGTGCTGCGCGTGCTGCCGCGCACCCACGAGGCGGTCAACGAGGAATGGATCTCGGACAAGACCCGCTATGCGGTCGACGGGCTCTCCCGCCAAAGGCTGGACCGGCCGTTCGTGCGCGAGGGCGGCAGGCTGCGCGCGGCGACCTGGGGCGAGGCCCTGGACGCCGTCGCCGCGAAGCTGAAGGCGGCGAACCCGGACCGCGTGGGCGTGATCGCCGGCGACCTGCAGGACGCCGAGTCGATGAAGGCCGCGCTGGACCTGTTCGGCGGCATGGGCGTGAAGAGCCTGGACTGCCGGCAGGACGGCATGGTGCTGGGCGGCGGGCAGCGCGAGAGCTGGCTGTTCAACTCGTCGATCCAAGGCATTGAAAACGCGGACGTCGTCCTCTTGGTTGGGGTCAATCCGCGCCTCGAGGCTCCGGTGCTGAACGCGCGACTGCGCAAGCGCTGGCTGGCCGGCGCGCTCAGGGTCGGTGTGATCGGCGAGGCCGCTGACCTGACCTATGCCTACGACCATCTTGGCGTGGGCCCCGGCGCGCTGTCGGGCCTGGGCCGCGCGAAGGGCGGGTTCGCGGACGCGCTGAAGAACGCGAAGGCGCCGGCGATCATCGTGGGCGCGGGCGCGCTGAACCGCGCCGACAGCACCGCGGTGCTGGCGGCGGCGGCCAATGCGGCCAAGACGTTCGGCATGACCTGGAACGTGCTGCACTCGGCGGCGAGTCGGGTGGGCGGCCTGGACCTGGGCTTCACGCCCGCGGCGGGTGGCAAGACCGCGGCAGAGCTGGTGCAGAAGGGTGGCGCGGACGTGCTGTTCCTGCTGGGCGCCGACGAGATCGACCTCTCAAAGAGCGACGCCTTCGTCGTCTACCTGGGCACCCACGGCGACGCCGGCGCGCACCGCGCCGACGTGATCCTGCCGGGCGCGGCCTATACCGAGAAGAACGGCCTCTACGTCAACACCGAGGGCCGGGTGCAGATGGGCTTCCGCGCGGTGTTCCCGAAGGGCGAGGCGAAGGAAGACTGGTCGATCCTGCGGGCGCTCTCGGAACGCCTGGGCGCGAAGCTGCCGTACGACAGCCTGGACCAGCTGCGCGCCAAGCTGTTCGCCGACCATCCGACTTTCGGCCGTATCGACTACGTGCCGGAGACGGCCGCAGCGGTGGACTTCGCGGCCCTGGGCAAGAAGGGCGAGCTCTCCGAAGCGCCGTTCGCCAGCGCGGTCCGCAGCTTCTACCTTTCGAACCCCATCGCGCGCGCCAGCACGACGATGGCGGAATGCGCCGCGCTCGCCTCGGGCGCGGCCAAGATCGCGGCGGAGTAGGGGCGCATGGAATTCTGGAGCACCCCGATCGGCTGGACGATCATCACGGTGGCCCACATCCTGGCCGTCACCGTCGTCCTCTTGCTGACGATCGCCTTCGTCATCTACGGCGACCGCAAGATCTTCGCCGGCGTCCAGGCGCGGAAGGGTCCCAACGTGGTGGGCCCGTTCGGCCTGCTGCAGTCCTTCGCCGACCTGGGCAAGTTCCTGATCAAGGAGTTGGTCATCCCGGCGGGGGCCGACAAGGCGGTCTACCTGCTGGCCCCGCTGATCAGCGTGACCTTGGCGCTGGGCGCCTGGGCGGTAATGCCGATTGCGCCCGGCTGGGCCGTGTCGAACATCAACGTCGGCATCCTCTACCTGTTCGCCGTCAGCTCGATGGGCGTCTACGGCATCATCATGGGCGGCTGGGCGTCGAACTCGAAGTACCCGTTCCTGGGGTCGCTGCGCTCGGCGGCGCAGATGGTGAGCTACGAGGTCTCGATCGGCTTCGTGATCATCACCGTGATCCTGCTGGCCGGATCGATGAACCTGAACCAGATCACCGAGGCGCAGGCCGGCGGGTTCTGGCACTGGTTCATGTTCGGCGGCGGTCCCAGTTGGCAGACCAACTGGCCGCTGATCCTGATCATGTTCCCGATGGGCGTGATCTTCTTCATCTCGGGCCTGGCGGAGACCAACCGTCCGCCGTTCGACCTGCCCGAGGCGGAGTCCGAGCTCGTGGCCGGCTATGCGGTGGAATACGGCTCCACGCCGTACATGCTGTTCTACCTGGCCGAGACGGCGAACATCGTGCTGATGAGCGGCCTGATGGCGGTGCTGTTCCTGGGCGGCTGGAACGCGCCCTGGCCGACGCCGTACCTCGCCGCCTGGCCGGCGTGGCTGGTGGGCCTGCACGGCCTGTTCTTCTACGCCGCGAAGACCTTCTTCGTGTTCTTCATGAACGCCATGGTCCGCTCGATCGTGCCCCGCTACCGCTATGACCAGCTGATGCGGCTGGGCTGGAAGGTGTTCCTGCCGACCTCGCTGGTGGCCGTGGCCGTCGTGGCCGGTTGGCGGGTCTACACGGGGCTGCCGACATGAGGGCGCTCGCGATCCTGGCCGCCCTGGCCCTGACGGCCTGCGCGAGCGGCGCGGGCTTCGGCCAGGCGGGCGGCGTGGCGACCTACGACGACCTGAAGAAGGCGCAGCAGGCCTGCGCCGCCAAGGGCGGTTCGCTGAAGCTGCAGAAGAACGGCGACCCGCAATTCCTCGACGACTACGCCTGCGAGAAGAACTGATGCTGAACCGGATCGGACAGGCGCTGAAAGGCGCGGCGCTGATGGACTTCCTGGGGGCCTTCGGGCTCGGCATGAAGTACATGGTCGCGCCGAAGAAGACCGTGCAGTACCCGCACGAGCGCAATCCGCAGAGCCCGCGCTTCCGCGGCGAGCACGCGCTGCGCCGCTATCCCAACGGCGAAGAGCGCTGCATCGCCTGCAAGCTGTGCGAGGCCATCTGCCCGGCGCAGGCGATCACGATCGAGGCCGAACCGCGCGAGGACGGCAGCCGCCGGACCACCCGCTACGACATCGATATGGTGAAGTGCATCTACTGCGGCCTGTGCCAGGAGGCCTGCCCGGTGGACGCGATCGTGGAGGGCCCGAACCTGGAGTTCGCCGTCGAGACACGCGAGGAGCTCTACTACGACAAGGAGCGCCTGCTGGATAACGGCGACCGCTGGGAGCGGGAGATCGCGAAGAATCTGGAACTGGACGCGCCGTACCGCTAAACCCGCGGCGCGATTCCGCCGCCCGACCTGAGCGTAATTCGAGGGACTTCAGAGAGCCGAAATGGCCCTACAGGCGATCGCATTCTACCTGATGGCGGCGGTGACCGTTGCGGCCGGATTCTGCGTGGTTTCAGCCCGCAACCCGGTGCACTCGGTGCTGTGGCTGATCCTGGCCTTCTTCTCGGCCGCCGGCCTCTTCGTCCTGATGGGCGCGGAGTTCCTGGCGATGCTCTTGGTGGTGGTCTACGTGGGCGCCGTCGCGGTGCTCTTCCTGTTCGTCGTCATGATGCTGGACGTGGACTTCGCGTCGCTGCGGCAGGGCTTCGCACGCTACATGCCGCTGGGTCTGGTCATCGCGGGCTTCCTGGCCGCGGAGATGATCGTGGTCTCGACGACCGTGGCCACCCGCGGCGCCGCCAAGGACAACGTGACCCCGATGGCGTCGGGCGCGGGCGTCGACGTGACCAACGCCGAGGCGATCGGCCGGGTGCTCTACACCGACTACGTCTACTTCTTCCAGGCGGCCGGCATGGTGCTGCTGGTGGCGATGATCGGCGCGATCGTGCTGACCCTACGCCACAAGCCGGGCGTGAAGCGCCAGGTGATGATGGACCAGGTGCTGCGTACGCCGGCAACCGGCATGAAGCTCACGAACCCCAAGGTTGGCGAAGGGATCGACGCATGACCATCGGCCTCGAGCACTATCTCGCGGTCGCCGCGATCCTGTTCACGATCGGCGTCTTCGGCATCTTCGTGAACCGCAAGAACATCATCGTCATCCTGATGTCGGTGGAGCTGATCCTGCTCGCCGTGAACATCAACCTGGTCGCCTTCTCGGTCTATCTGGGCAACGTGGTGGGGCAGATCTTCGCCATGTTCGTCCTGACCGTCGCCGCCGCCGAGGCGGCCGTGGGCCTGGCGATCCTCGTCACCTTCTTCCGCAACCGCGGCGACATCGCCGTGGACGACGCCTCGATGATGAAGGGCTGACCGCGCCGTGACCGCAGAAACCTTCGTCACCATCATCTTGTTCGGCCCGCTGATCGGCGCGGCCATCGCGGGCCTGTTCGGCAGGCGCATCGGCGACAAGGCGTCGATGAGCGTCACCACCGGCTTCCTGATGCTGTCGGCCGTCCTGTCGTGGGTGGTCTTCAGCCAGTGGACCTGGGGCGGACTGGAGCCCTTCACCGTCACCTATGCGCCGTTCATCCACGTCGGCGACTTCGTCTCGAACTGGGCGTTCCGGCTGGACGGCCTGTCGGCGGTGATGCTGGTGGTGGTGACCACCGTCTCGTCGCTCGTGCACCTCTATTCGTGGGGGTACATGGCGGACGATCCGTGCAAGCCGCGGTTCTTCAGCTACCTGTCGCTGTTCACCTTCGCGATGCTGAGCCTGATCAGCGCCGCCGACTTCATGCAGCTGTTCTTCGGCTGGGAAGGCGTGGGCCTGGCGAGCTACCTGCTGATCGGCTTCTGGCACCACAAGACGACGGCCAACGACGCGGCCATCAAGGCGTTCGTCGTGAACCGCGTAGGCGACTTCGGGTTCGCGCTGGGGATCATGACGGTCTACTGGGCCTTCGGGACCATCGAGTTCGCCAAGCTGTTCCCGCTGATCGCCCCGGCCGTGGGCCAGGGCTGGGACTTCGCGGGCGCTCACTTCTCGCTGATCGACCTGGCGGCGGCCCTGCTGTTCGTGGGCGCCATGGGCAAGTCGGCGCAGTTCTTCCTGCACACCTGGCTGCCCGACGCGATGGAAGGCCCGACCCCGGTGTCGGCGCTGATCCACGCGGCCACCATGGTGACCGCCGGCGTCTACATGGTCTGCCTGCTCTCGCCGATGTTCGAATACGCCCCGGTGGCAAAGAATATCGTGACAGTAATCGGCGCGGTGACCGCGCTGTTCGCCGCGACCGTCGGCCTGACCCAGAACGACATCAAGCGGGTGATCGCGTACTCGACCTGCTCGCAGCTGGGCTACATGTTCTTCGCCGCGGGCGTGGGGGCGTACCAGGCGGCGATGTTCCACCTGTTCACGCACGCGGCCTTCAAGGCGCTGCTGTTCCTGGGCGCCGGCTCGGTGATCCACGGCATGGCGCACGAGCAGGACATGCGGCGCTATGGGGCGCTGGCCAAGTTCCTGCCGATCACCTTCGCGGTGATGACCATCGGCACCATCGCCATCACCGGCCTGGGTATCCCGGGGATCGAACTGGGCTTCGCCGGCTTCTACTCCAAGGACGCCATCATCCACGCCGCCTACGAGGCCGGCGGGGCGGGTCATCCGATGGGCTACTTCGCCTTCTCGATCGGCATCCTGGTGGCCGGCCTGACCGCCTTCTACTCGTGGCGGGTCGCCTTCTTCACGTTCAACGGCCACGCCCGCTGGACACCTGAGGACCTCGAGCACCACTGGCACAACCGCGACCACATGCACGGCGACCCCGTGCACGACGAGCACGAGCACCAGCATCCGGGTACGGTTGAAAGCCACTCCGAGCCGGACCACGGCGACGGCCACCACCTGCCGCACGAGAGCCCGTGGACGATGCGGATCCCGCTGATCCTGCTGGCGATCGGCGCGATCGGCGCGGGCTTCTTCTTCCACCACGACTTCATCGGCGAGCACGCCGGCGAGTTCTGGCGCGGCGCGATCTTCAACCTGCCGGCCGAACACGCGGCCGAAGGCGCCGAGCACCACGCTCCGCTGTGGGTGGTGTGGGCGCCGCTGGTGGTGTCGGTGGGCGGCCTGCTGGTCGCGGCCTACATGTACATCTGGCGTGAGGGCCTGGGCGCGAAGCTCGCGGCCAACAACGGCATCCTCTACGTCTTCTTCTACAACAAGTGGTTCTTCGACGAGCTCTACCAGCACACGTTCGTCCGCGCGGCGAAGTGGCTGGGCGACCTGTTCTGGAAGGGCGGCGACCAGAAGGTCATCGACGGCCTCGGGCCGGATGGCGTCTCGGCGCTCTCGGTGCAGGTGGGCAAGGGCGCCGGCCGGCTGCAGTCCGGCTACGTCTACCACTACGCCTTCGTCATGCTGCTGGGCGTCGCGGGTCTGCTGACCTACGCGCTCTGGGCCTGGAACGTCTGAGGGACCTATGCCGCTTCTCTCCCTCATCACCTACGCCCCGCTGATCGGCGTCGCCGGGATCTTGGTCCTGCGCGCGTTCGCCAAGGACGAGGCGCGCGGCGTCGAGGCGTCCAAGTGGATCGCACTCGTCACGACGATGGCGACGCTGGCGCTGTCGGTGCTGCTGGTCGTGCAGTTCGACCCGAAGGTCGCGGGCTTCCAGTTCCTGGAGGAGGCGCCGTGGTTCGCGGGCCTCAGCTACCGGATGGGCGTCGACGGGATCTCGGTCCTATTCGTGCTGCTGACCGCGTTCCTGATGCCGCTCTGCATCGCCGCCTCGTGGAAGTCGATCGAGACGCGCGTGCACGAGTACATGGTCTGCTTCCTCGTGCTGGAGACCCTGGTGATCGGCGTGTTCTGCGCGCTCGACATGGTGGTCTTCTACATCTTCTTCGAGTTCGGCCTGGTCCCGATGTTCCTGATCATCGGCATCTGGGGCGGCGCGCGGCGGGTGTACGCGGCGTTCAAGTTCTTCCTCTACACGCTGCTGGGCTCGGTGCTGATGCTGGCGGCGATCCTGTTCATGATCGGGACCAGTGGGACCAGCTCGATCCCCGAGCTGATGCAGTACCCCTTCACGCCCGAAGCGCAGACCTGGCTGTGGCTGGCCTTCTTCGCCTCGTTCGCGGTGAAGATGCCGATGTGGCCGGTGCACACCTGGCTTCCCGACGCCCACGTCGAGGCGCCGACGGCAGGCTCCGTGATCCTGGCCGGCATCCTGCTGAAGATGGGCGGCTACGGTTTCATGCGCTTCTCGCTGCCGATGTTCCCGGACGCGTCGGAGCTGTTCACGCCGCTGATCTTCGCGCTCAGCGTGATCGCAGTGATCTACACCTCGCTGGTCGCCTTCCGGCAGACCGACGTGAAGAAGCTGATCGCCTATTCGTCGGTCGCCCACATGGGCCTCGTGACCATGGCCATCTTCTCGGGCAACGCCGAGGGCGAGCAGGGCGCGATCTACCAGATGCTGAGCCACGGGGTGATCTCGGGCGCGCTCTTCCTCTGCGTGGGCGTGATCTACGACCGCATGCACACCCGCGAGATCAACTTCTACGGCGGGCTGGTGCAGCGCATGCCATGGTACGCGGCGGTGTTCATGGTCTTCAGCATGGGCAATGTGGGGCTGCCGGGCACGAGCGGTTTCGTAGGCGAGATCCTGTCGATGACCGGGACCTACAAGGTCTCGACCTGGACGGCGATCTTGGCGGCCACGGGCGTGATCCTGTCGGCGGTCTACATGCTCACCCTGTACCGGCGCGTGGTGTTCGGCACGATCACCAACCCCAAGCTCGAAACCATCACCGACCTCGAGTGGCGTGAGGTGGCGATCTTCACGCCGCTGATCATCGCCACCCTCTACATGGGCGTGCAGCCCAACATCGTGTTCAACCTGACCCAGGCGTCGGTCGACCAGCTCGTGCAGGTCTACCAGGCGGCCATCGGCGGGTAGGGGCTCCAGATGACCATCTCCGCCAACCTGGCGCTCGCCTATCCCGAGATCATCCTGGCGGTGGGAGCCATGCTCCTGCTGATCGTGGGCGCGTTCGCGCCGAAGCAGACCGCGCTGGTCGGCGCCGGCGGGGTGCTGGTGCTGCTGGCCGCGGCGGTCGCCGCAGCCACCCAGGACTTCGGCGTCGCCTTTGGCGGCGGCCTCGTCTCGGACGCCGCGGCCACCTTCGGCAAGGTGGCTATCTACATCGCCTCGGCCGTCGCCATCCCGCTGGGCCAGCCCTGGTTCGAGCGGCGCGGCGTGAAGACCTTCGAGTTCCCTGTGCTGGTGCTGCTGGCGGCGCTGGGTATGGGCATGATGGCCTCGTCCGGCGACCTGATCTCGCTGTACGTCGGCGTCGAACTGCAGAGCCTGGCGCTCTACGTGCTGGCGGCGATGCACCGCGACAACGCCAAGGCGTCGGAAGCGGGTCTCAAGTACTTCGTGCTGGGCGCCCTGTCGTCGGGGCTGCTGCTGTACGGCGCGAGCCTGGTCTACGGCTTCGCGGGCTCAACCCTCTATCCCGACATCGCCGCTGCGGCGGGCTCGGAGGCCAACACCGGCCTGCTGTTCGGCCTGATCTTCGTGATCTGCGGCCTGGCGTTCAAGATCTCGGCGGCGCCGTTCCACATGTGGACGCCCGACGTCTACGAGGGCGCGCCGACGCCGGTCGTGGCGTTCTTCGCCGCCGCGCCGAAGCTGGCCGCCATGCTGCTGTTCGCCCGCGTGCTGGCCGACGGCTTCACCGACGCGGCCGGGCAGTGGCAGCAGGTGCTCGTGGCCCTCGCCCTGATCTCGGTGATGGTGGGCGCGTTCGCGGGCCTGGTGCAGAAGAACCTCAAGCGCCTGTGGGCCTACTCCTCGATCGCCAACGTCGGCTACGCGGTGCTGGGCCTGGCCTCGGGCACGTCCGAGGGCGTGCAGGCCATGCTGCTGTTCATGGTCCTCTACATGGTCGACGTGACCGGCTTCTTCGCGTGCCTTGCGGCGCTGTCGCGGCAGGGCCGGGCGATGGAGACCATCGACGACATGGCGGGCCTGGTGAAGGAGCGCCGCGGTCTGGCGCTGGCGATGACGGTCTTTGCGCTGTCGGCGATCGGTCTGCCGCCGTTCTCGGGCTTCTGGGCAAAGTATGTGGTCTTCAAGGCCGCCATCGACGCCGGCCTCTGGGTACCGGCGGTAATCGGCCTGGTGGGCTCGGTCGTGGCCGCCTTCTACTACCTGCGCCTGATCAAGGTGATGTGGTTCGACGGCAGCGCCGGGACCACCGACAAGCCGCCGATCGAAGCCAACGCCATCGCGCTCGCCTCGGCCGTGTTCGCCTTCCCGGCGGTGCTGGTGGCGATCACCTGGCTCAACCCGCTCGCCCAACGCGCCGCCCAGGCGCTGGGGCTGGCGTAGCGGTTGGCCGCGCACCCGCCGATCGAGGCTTACGACGAGCTCGACTCCACGAACGCGGAGGCGCGGCGGCGCGCCGAGGCGGGCGAAGGCGGGCCGGTCTGGATCACGGCGGCGGTGCAGACCGCCGGCCGCGGTCGCCGCGGACGCGCCTGGTCGACGCGCCGGGGCAAC
>NZ_DASWTE010000030.1:0-11620 GCF_036402295.1 Phenylobacterium sp. | reverse complement strand
CCTACGCTCAGCCGGCGCCGGCCCTGGTCCCGCCGCCGCCCGCCGCTCGCCCGTCCGCAGCGGCGCCCGCCGGCGCGCCCGTCACCGACGTCCGCATCACCGTCTCCGGCCCGCACCGTCCCGCCGTCCCGCCCGAGGGCTGGCGCCCGCCCAGCGAGCAGGGCGCGGCGCTGATGCTCGAGCACCAGGCCGGCCAGCCGCTCGACGAAGCCTGGGTCCGCGCCCAGTTCACCCGTCATGGCGTGCGCGGGGCCGGCGTCGGCCGCGCGCTCGCGGTCGTCCAGCTGGTCAACCGCGCCTTCCTGAGCGCCGGCTTCATCAACTCCGGCGTCGTGGTCCGCGCCTCGCCCGCGCCCGGCGTCCTGGCGCTCGAGATCGTCTACGGCGGCCTCGCGTCCCCCGCCGCCGACGTGCCGCCGGTCGTCGTCGAGTGGGTCGGCGGCAAGGCGAAGGGCCTCGACGCGGCCTATGTCATCGACCGCATGCCGTCGGCTCGCCGGCGGCCGCTGAGCGCCGTCGAGCTGGAGCGCGACTTTCGCCTGCTGGCCGAGGACCCGGGGATCCGCACGATCAACGCCGACCTGCGTCCCGGCGCGCGCGCCGGCGAGGCCAGCCTGGGCCTCGCTGTCCTGCCGCAGGACCGTTTCGACCTCTACGTCACCGTCGCCAACAACCGCTCGCCCTCGGTCGGCGGCGAACGCCTGGCCGTGGGCGGACAGGTGCGCAACCTGGTGGGTCCCGGCGATCGCCTCAGCCTGGAGGGCGGCCTCACCGATGGCGTCGAGGACGCCACCGTGGCCTACGCTTTCCCGTTCGTCTCGCCCCGGACCACCGTCTCGGTCCGCGGCAGCTACAACGACGCCGCCGTCATCGACGAACAGCTCGCGCCGCTCGACATCCGCGCCAGGGACCGCGCCTTCGAGGCCGGCTTCACCCGCAAGCTGGTCGACGTCCCGCTGCTCCCCTCGGCCGAGCCCGGCCGCTGGACCCCGGCGCGGACGCTCAGCGCTGGCATGCTGTTCGCCTGGCGCCGGTCCACCGCCTACCTGCTGGGCGAGCGCTTCTCCTTCGCCCCCGGCGCCGTCGATGGCCGCACCGAGTACCGCGCCGTCCGCTTCGTCGGCGACTACGTGGTGCGCAACGTCGACCAGGTCTTCGCCGTCTCGGTCACCGGCACCCGCGGCCTGGACGGCACGAAGTCGGACGTGCCGGGCCTGCCCGTGCCCGAGATGGACTTCCATGCGGTCCTCGCCCAGGTGAACTACGCCCGGCGCCTCACCGGCGACGGCCTGGAGCTGCGCGCCCGCGCCTACGGTCAGTGGGCCGACAGCGTCCTCTATTCCGGCGAGCGCTTCTCGGCCGGCGGCGAGACCACCGTTCGCGGCTATCGCGAGAACCTGCTCCTCGCCGACAAGGGGATCGTGGGCTCGGTCGAGCTCGCGCGGCCCTTCCGCCTCGGCGGCCGCCAGGGCGCGGCGCGGACCTTCGATTGGGGCGCCTTCACCGCCTCGGCCTTCGTCGACAGCGCCTACATGGAAAACCACAAGCCGCCGCAGCCGACCCACCGCATCTACAGCGTCGGCGCCTCGCTGGCCTGGACTCCGGCCGAGATGCTGAGCGCGCGGGTGACCTATGCCGAAGACCTCAAGGCGGTCGAGCACGCCGGCGAGCGCGACCTGCAGGACCGCGGCTTCTCGTTCCGCGTGACCGTACGGCCGCTGAAGTTCCGCTAGGCGTTGAAGGCCAGCTTCAGCCCCGGCCGCGGCCAGCGGCATTTCAGGAGCTTCCCCGTCGCCGAGGCGGTGATCCAGGCGGTCTGCATGTCGGGCCCGCCGAAGCAGATGTTGGTGATCAGCGGGTCGGGGAAGGCCGTGTGCTCGACGCCGCCCGCCGGGTCGAAGGCGGTGATGCCGCCGTTGACGAGCGTGGCGCAGCAGACCTTGCCCGAGGCCTCCAGCGCGAGGCTGTCCAGCAGCTGGTAACCGGGCAGGGGGCCCAGCACGGCGCCGGGGGTCCAGAGATTGGCCGGCTGGTCGATCTCGCCCGGTCGCACGATCGGGAAGCCCCAGACACGGCTGGTGTGGGTCTCGGCGACCCAGACGGTCTTCTGATCGGGGGACAGGCCGACGCCATTCGGCGTGACCATCCCCTCGCGCACGCGGCGGATCATCGAGCCGTCGGGCCGGGCGTAGAGCAGGTGGCCCATGTGCATGCGGTCGCCGTCGGACTTGCCGAGGTCGCTGAACCAGAAGCCGCCAGCGGAGTCGAAGACGATGTCGTTGGGGCCGCGCAGCGGGCGGCCGTCGCAGGCGTCATAGAGCGTCGTCGCCGCGCCGGTCCTCAGATCCACACGCTGGATGGAGCCTGAGACGTAGTCGGCGGCCGTGCCGTGCGGGGTGATCATGCCCTCGGCCTCGATCCACTCGAACCCGCCGTTGTTGCAGACGTAGACCGCGCCGTCGGGCCCCACGGCTGCGCCGTTCGGCCCGCCGCCCAGCTCTGCGATCACTTCGATCGTCCCGTCCGGCTTCACGCGGCTGAGCGTCTGGCGCCTGATCTCCACCAGCACCACCGACCCGTCCGCCATGGCGATCGGGCCTTCCGGGAAGGCCAGGCCTTCGGCGACGATTTCGAAGTCCATGGCGCCCTCCGTCATTTTCAGAACATGTTATAGCAATGTGAGCAGCATCAAGCGGAGGACGCAAGAGATGGGCGAGTGGCCGGCCGTCAGCATCGCGGAGACCTACGAGATTCTCACCACGCCCGGCATGCCGTTCGAGATGGAGGAGAAGCTCGTCCGCGGCCGTCGCGTGCGCGTCTACAAGAACGCCCGCAACTCCCTGCGCGAGATCTTCGACCTGGGCCGCTCATGGGGCGCCCGCGAGTTCATCGTCTACGAGGGCGAGCGCCAGACCTATGAGGCCCACTTTAAGGCTGCCGGCCGCCTCGGGCGCATCCTCGCCGAGCGCTACGGCGTGAACAAGGGCGACCGCATCGTGCTCGCCATGCGCAACCTGCCCGAATGGTCGCTGGCGTTCTGGGCGGGCCAGTCCATCGGCGCGGTGGTCGCGCCGCTGAACGCCTGGGGCCTGGGTCCGGACCTCGTGTACGGCATCCAGGACTCCGGGGCGAAGGTCGCCATTGTCGACGGCGAACGGCTGGAGCGTCTGGCGCCCCACATCGGCGAGGTGTCGCTGGCCGGCCTGATCGCCGTGCGCGCGCCGCAGGGCCCCGTCGCCGGCGCGGTGATGCTGGAGGAGCTGGTCGGCTCGCCCGCCGACTACGCGAAGCTCCCCGACGACCCGCCGCCCGACCCCGGCCTCGACCCGGACGACGACGCGACCATTCTTTACACCTCGGGCACGACCGGGAAGCCGAAGGGCGCGCTCGGCACCCACCGCAACGTGCTCACCAACCTGGTCAGCCTGGGCTTCAGCGGCGCCCGCGCCCTGATCCGTCGCGGCGACCCGCTGCCGGCGCCCGATCCCGATGCGTCGCAGCGGACCAGCCTGTTACCGGTGCCGCTCTTCCACGTGACCGGGACCAACTCGATGCTCGTCCCGACCGTCGCCAGCGGCGGCCGACTGGTGCTGATGCACAAGTGGAACCCCGAGCGGTTCCTGGAACTGATCGAGACCGAGCGGGTGAACAGTACGACCGGCGTGCCGGCCATGGTCTGGCAGGCGCTGGAGAGCCCCGATTTCCACCGCCGCGATCTCTCCAGCCTGGAGTCCTACGGCTACGGCGGCGCGGCCGTCGCGCCCGAGCTCACCTTGCGGTTCGCCGAGCTCTTCCCGCACATCCCGCCAGGCCAGGGCTATGGCGCAACCGAGACCTCGTCGGTCTCCACCAGCAACAGCGCCGAGGACTATCTGAACCGCCCCGACAGCGTGGGCGTGCCCGTGCCGTGCTGCGACGTGAAGATCGTGGACCCCGACGGCCGGGAGGTCGCCACCGGCGACGTCGGCGAGATCTGGATCCGCGGCCCGAACGTGGTGATGGGCTACTGGGGCAAGCCCGAGGCCACCGCCGCCGCCTTCACCGACGGCTGGTATCACACGGGCGACGTGGGCCGCCGCGACGCGGAGGGGTTCGTCTACGTCCTCGACCGCGTGAAAGACATGCTGATCCGGGGCGGCGAGAACATCTACTGCGTCGAGATCGAGGACGTGCTGGTGGCCCACCCCGCGGTGATCGACGCCGCCGTCATCGGCCTGCCGCATCGGGTCTGGGGCGAGGAGGTGGGGGCGGTCGTCCAGCTGAAGCCCGGCATGGACGTCAGCGAGGCCGAGCTCAAGGCCCACGCCGCGCGGCTGCTCTCGCCGTACAAGGTGCCGGTGCGAATCGACGTGCGCGCCGAGGAATTCCCCCGCAACGCCAGCGGAAAGACGCTGAAGCCGCAGTTGCGCGAGGAAATGCTGGCGCGATCGGCGCCGGATTGAGTGTGCGACAGTGCGCGCACCTATGCCCCCAGAGCGTGACGATGGTATAGCGGCCCCTCGTGTAGGGGGACGCCGTTTGAGCGAGCGGTCCGGGCTCAGCCAGGATCTTGAAGCTGAGCTGGAGGCTCCGCAAAGCCGCCGGGAAGCCGGCAAGGCGGAGCGTCGCCGACGCATCATCCACGCCGCGCGCGACCTGATCCGCGAGACGGGGAACGCGGGCCTGTCGATGCGGGCGCTGGCCGCCCGCGCCGGCGTCAGCCTGGCGACGCCCTACAACCTGTTCGGCTCGAAGCGCGCGATCCTGCTCTCGGTGCTGGACGACATCCGCGAATTCTTCGACCGCTTCTCGGCGCTGCGCACCAGCGAGCCCCTGGAGCGGCTGTTCGGCGCGCTCGACATCTGCGTGGAGATGTACGTCGCCGACCCGGCGTTCAACCGCACCATATGGGCGGCGCTGTTCGACCCCTCGGACGAGTTCCGCTCGCAGGTCTTCAACTCCAAGCGCGCGGCGTTCTGGATGGGGCTCGTCAAGGACGTGGCCGACGCCGGCGTCCTGGACGCCGATATCGACGTCGAGCTCTTGTTCCGCGCCCTCGACCGCACCTTTGGCGCCACCATGCTCGACTGGGTGACCGGCGAGCTCAGCGACGCCCAGCTCGAGCCGGCGATGCGCTACGGTTACGCCCTCATCCTTCGCGGGGCCGCCGTGCCCGACTGGCGCGGCCCGCTCGAGGCGCGCATCCGCGACAGCCAGGCCCGCATCCGCGAAGCCGCCCACACCGCCTGACATCGCCGTCCGAACGAACGGTCAGCCGCGCAACCGCCGCTTGCGCGCGACTAGCCGCAGTCACGCCTATGTCACATATCGACATACCAGCGATACATTGAACGCGTTATAATTATACGCTAGCTTCCGCCCACCCCAGAGAAGGGCGCACTCAAGCGCATCGGGGGGAGGGAACCCTTATGATCCGGCAATCGATGGCGCTTTATGGCGTCTCGGCCGCGGCCCTGATGCTTGCCGCGAACCCCGCCAATGCCCAGGTCGCCCAAGCTCCAGCGGCTCAGGCAGCCGACAGCGCCGCCGCGCGTGGACGCGACGCTCAGGCCTCCACCACCGTCCAGGAGCTCATCGTCACCGCCCAGAAGCGGGAGGAGAGCATCAACGACGTGCCCATGTCGGTGTCGGCCGCTTCGGGCGAGACCCTCAACGAACTGGGGATCACCGACACGAGCCAGCTCGTGAAGATCGTGCCGGGTTTCAACTACACGCCCTCGTACTACGGCACCCCGGTCTACTCGATCCGCGGCGTGGGCTTCCTCGACACCTCGCTGGCGGCCAGCCCGACCGTCAGCGTCTATGTCGATGAGGCGCCGCTGCCGTACTCGATCATGACCCAGGGCGCCTCGCTCGACCTCGAGCGGGTCGAGGTGCTCAAAGGACCGCAAGGCACGCTGTTCGGCATGAACGCCACGGGCGGCGCCATCAACTACGTCGCCGGCAAGCCCACCGAGACCTTCCGGGCCGGGCTGGACGCCAGCTACGGCCGGTTCAACACCGTGGACCTACAGGGCTTCGTCTCGGGCCCGATCACGCCCGCGCTCTCGGGTCGCCTGGCGCTGCGCCTGATCCGCAGCGGCGACTGGCAGCGCAGCTACACCCGCAACGACAGCGTCGGCGAGCAGGACTTCCTCAACGGCCGCGCCTCGCTGCTCTGGCGGCCCACCGACCGGTTCCGCGCCCTCCTGACGCTCAGCGCCTGGCAGGACCGCGGCGAGACCCAGATGGGTCAGCTGTTCGGCTTCGCGCCGCTGAACCCGGTGAACGGCGTCGACCCGCGGATCCTGGCCTACCCGTTCGCGCCCCACAACGCGCGCGCGGCCGACTGGGGCGAGTGCGTGAACACCTCGCCGCTCGATCCGCCGTTCGACCAGACCCAGCCGCCGTTCGGCTACAACCCGCCGCGGCCACTGAACTCGACGGTCTGCACCGGCTTCCAGAAGGACAACACCTTCTATTCCGGCAACCTGCGGATCGACTACGACCTCACCGAGGACATCACCCTGACCACCCTGGTGGGCCATGCGCGGTTCGACCGCTACCAGCCGATCGAGGGCGACGGGATCATCTATCAGGACTACGAGTCGCTGCAGCGCGGCCACATCGCCTCGACCTTCGTGGAGGCGCGCCTGAGCGGGACCTTCGGCGGCCGTGGCAACTGGATCGTCGGCGGCAACTACCAGCACGACGACACCTGGGACAATTTCCTGCAGACCTACGGCGGCTCCTCGGCCGTGCCGGTGTTCGGCCTACGGCTGGGTCCCACCCGGCCGGTGAACGACCAGACCACCAAGACCGCCGCCGTGTTCGGCAACGCCGAGTTCCCGATCACCGACCAGCTCAGCGTCCAGGCGGGCATCCGCTACACCGACAGCCGCAAGGACTTCTACGGCTGCGGCACCGACGGCGGCGACGGCACCTGGTCGCTGATCAGCCAGCAGATCCAGAACTTCCTGGCCTTCGTGAACGGCCTGCCGCCGGCCGGCGTCGACGTGGGCCCGACGGGCTGCGCCACCACCGGCCCGCCGCCGACCTTCAACCCCGCCGCCTTCACCGACGAGCTCGATGAGGACAACATCTCGTGGCGCGCCGGGGTGAACTTCCGCCCCAACGAGGCGACCCTGCTCTACGCCAACGTCAGCCAGGGCTATAAGTCGGGCAGCTTCCCGACCGTCGCCACCTCGGCGTTCAGCCAGCTGGCGCCGGCGACGCAGGAGAAGCTCATCGCCTACGAGGTGGGCTTCAAGGCCGGCCTCGCCGACGGGACGCTGCAGCTCAACGGCGCGGCCTTCTACTACGACTACAAGGACAAGCAGATCCTGGGCGCCCTGAACGACCCGATCTTCGGCGCCCTGCCGGCGCTGGTGAACGTGCCCAACTCCAACGTGAAGGGCTTCGAGCTGCAGCTCGCCTGGCAGCCCGTCGAAGGCCTCAACATCCGCGGGGGCCTCAGTCACTCCGATAGCAAGATCGAGGGGACCTATTTCAACTTCGACGCCTTCGCCCAGCTGGCCGATTTCGGGGGCGAACCGTTCCCCGCCGCGCCCAAGTGGCACGCCGACGCCGACGTCGAGTACGCCTGGCCCATCGCCGAAGGCATGAACGCCTTCGCCGGCGCCAACGTGACCTACCAGAGCTTCACGCGCTCGTTCTTCTACAACCGGTCGCCGACGTCCATTCAGCCGCCCAGCGTGCTGAACCTGCCCGAGCGGGCCCTGCTCGACCTCCGCGCGGGCGTCGACGCCGACGCCTGGCGCGTACAGGCCTGGGTCCGCAACGCCACGAACAAGTACTACTGGGTCAACGCCGTCCACGTGAACGACGTCCTCCTCCGCTACGCCGGCATGCCGCGCACCTACGGGGTCACGTTCACCTACCGGTTCGAATAGGGCGGTCGGCGCGCCGGATCGGGAGCTCCGAGCCGGCGCGCTGAAAAACCACGGCTCCCGACGTCGCCCAGGCGGTATGCGATCGATATCAGCCTACGTCAGAATCGGACGTATATCGTTCCGGGAACGTCTTGCGAACATAGAACAAACGAGATACCCCTTAACTCATCCCAAGCGGGGCTGCGGTTGGCCCATCCGGTTGGCGGAATCGTGGGATAGAAGAGGGCGCTAAGGCATGTCGCAGTCGGCGTTGAGGCTCGTGGGCAAAGAAGATTCGGAAAAGCAGCGCGCCCTCGAGGCGGCGCTGACACAGATCGACCGGGCGTTCGGCAAGGGCTCGGTCATGCGCCTTGGCGAAAAGGGCAAGGTCGAGAGGGAGTCCTACTCCACCGGCTCGCTCGGGCTCGACCTGGCGCTGGGCATCGGCGGCCTGCCCAAGGGACGGATCGTCGAGGTCTACGGCCCGGAAAGCTCGGGCAAGACCACGCTCGCGTTGCACGTCGTCGCCGAGGTGCAGAAGGCGGGCGGGACCGCGGCCTTCGTCGACGCCGAGCATGCGCTCGACCCCGGCTACGCGCACAAGCTGGGCGTGAACCTGGACGAGCTCTTGATCGCCCAGCCCGACACCGGCGAACAGGCGCTTGAGATCACCGACACCCTGGTGCGCTCGAATGCGGTGGACATCATCGTGATCGACTCGGTCGCCGCCCTGACGCCGCGGGCCGAGATCGAGGGCGAGATGGGCGACAGCCTGCCCGGCCTGCAGGCCCGCCTGATGAGCCAGGCGCTGCGCAAGCTGACCGCCTCGATCTCCAAGGCCAAGACCCTGGTGATCTTCATCAACCAGATCCGCATGAAGATCGGGGTGATGTACGGCAGCCCCGAGACCACCACCGGCGGCAACGCGCTGAAGTTCTACGCCTCGGTGCGCCTCGACATCCGCCGCACCGGCTCGGTGAAGCAGCGCGACGAGATCATCGGCAACAACGTCCGCGTGAAGGTGGTGAAGAACAAGGTGGCCCCGCCGTTCCGCGAGGTCGAGTTCGACATCATGTACGGCGAGGGCATCTCCAAGCTGGGCGAGATCATCGACCTGGGCGTGAAGGCCGGTGTCATCGAGAAGTCCGGCTCGTGGTTTTCCTGGAACAGCCAGCGCATCGGCCAGGGCCGCGACAACGTGCGCGAGTTCCTGAAGCAGAACCCCGACATCGCCGACCAGATCGAGAAGCAGGTGCGCGGCGCCAAGGAGACCGTCGAGGAACAGCTCCTCGTCGGTCCCGCCGAGGACGCCGACGACGAGGACGGCTCGCTCTAAGGGCGCCACTGTCCTGAGGGCCTGGGGGGCCTGGCCGCCGCCAACCCCGGCCCCGCCCGACCCTTGGAACCGGACGCCTGGGCCGAACGGCCCGGGCGTCCTTTCATTTTTCGGCGACCTTCGGTCGCGGACGACAACGAAATCCTCAGAACGGGTGGCCGCTTCGCCGAACGAAGTTGCGATTCATGACATGCAGGGCGGGCGCGAGCCGAGCCCCCGTGGCCCGTCGAACGCCTGGAGGGGCCGGTAAGTGACCCGACAATCCCCCGGCCCCTCCAGTTTCTTCGCAGGTACCGACGGCTCCGACAACGGCTCGCGCCCGAGCCCATTGCCGAGGCTACGGCCTACCTGACCCTCTTGGCCACACGGTCCTGCCCGTCCTGGCGCAGGGTGAAGTGGGTTACGGCTCCGCTGCGATCCTTCGCGAAGGTGACAACGATATCCGCGACGTTGGCGAAAAACGCCGTCCCCGACTGCGGGAGGAGTTCGAAGCGCGATTGGCCGGTCGCCTGCGCGAAGAGGCGGTCGCCGTCGCGGGTGATAACGACGAAGAAGTCGGGCTCGAGTTCGTAGCGGCCGGCGTAGGCGTCAAAGAGCCTTGGGTCGATCGGAACGGCGGTGCGTCTGACGCGCGGCGGGGGGGCGAGGTCGGGTTCGTAGACGCCGACGATCTGGTTGCCGAGCGCGCCGGGCTCGGCGCGGGCGAGGTTGGCCAGAACGATGACCGTCAGCTTCCGCTCGGGATAGCGGACGATGTCGCTGGTGAAGCCCTGCCAGGCTCCGCCGTGGCGGACGAAGCGGGCGCCTTTGCGCTGGCCCAGGAACCAGGCGAAGCCGTAGTCCGAGACAAGCGCGCCGTTCCTGAGCCTGGCCGGCGACCACATCTGGTCGAGGGAGGCGCGCTTGAGGATACGCTCGGTGTAGAGCGCGGCGTCCCACTTCGCCATATCGAGGACGGTGAGGTAGAGCGATCCGTCGGCCGTCGTGTTGAGCCGGGGGGCCACCCATTGCTGGTTCTCGAGCTTGCCGTCCACGAGCCGGTAGCCATCGGCGCGGTTCTGGACGATATCGGCCTCGCTGATGACGCGGGCGGTGGTCATCCCGAGGGGCGCGAAAATCTTCTCGGAGAGGAGATCGCCGTAGAATTTGCCGCTCGCCCTGCCGATCAGGATGCCGAGGGTTACGTATCCGGGATTGCTGTAGCGCCACTTCTCCCCGGGCTCGAAGTCGAGCGGGAGCTTCACGATCTCCGCGATCAGCTGGTCCTCGGTGTAGTCGCGGCGCAAGTCGATAGCCTTGTCGTACTCCGCGCCGGAGATGCCGGAGGTCTGCGTCAGGAGATGCCGGACGGTCATGGCCTTCCAGGTCGGCGGCGCCTCCGGGATGTACTTGGAGACGCGGTCGTCCAGGGCGATCTTCTCCTCCTCGACCAGCATCATCGCCAGCGCGGCCGTAAATTGCTTTCCGACCGAGCCTGACTGGAAGATGGTTTCGGGCGCCGCAGGGACGTTGAGCTCGACGTTGGCCAGGCCGTAGCCTTTCGCATGAACGATCTTGCCGTCGCGAACGACCGCGATCGCAATGCCCGGGATCTTGCGGTCGGCCATCTGGGCCTGAACGAACGCGTCAACCTTGCCGGCTTGCGCCCACGCCGGAGCAGCGACGAGGCAGCTCAGGCCAAGCAGCATGGCGGCGAACAGGTCGCAGCATTGGCGCATGAAATTCCCCCTCTTTCGACTGAGCGTAGCAAGTTTCGACGCCGCCCTGCATCCAACGTCGCCCCGACCGCTCTTCGCGCGAGCCCGCCCTCCGTCGGCCATTTCTTCGACTACACCCGGCTCCCCTACGTCCGCTTCTGACGTACCCCCGTGTTCCACTCCCCGCATGACCGATGCGGCCCCCATGCTCTCGCGCGACGAGGCGATGCTGGCGCGGTTGGCCGAGCTCGATCTCGCCGCCGCGGAGAAGGCGCATGCCAAGCTGATGGCCGCCGAGGAGGCCTCCGAGATCGCCGAGCTCGGCCGCACCTACCAGCGCATGGCCCGCTCGCTGCGCCAGACGCTGGCCCTGAAGGCCAAGCTCGCCCGCGAGCGCGAGGCCGCTGCCCCCAAGGCCGCGCCGAAGGCCAGGCCGGAATGGCCGGACGAGCTCCTGCAGCCCCTGACGCCCAAGGCGCGCGGCCACGTCGAACGGGTGCACGCCGCCGTCATGCCCTTCATCGAGCGCGAGAAGTCCGACTGGTGGGAGCTCGACGAAGCGGCCGCCTACGAGATCCTCATTGAACTGGCCCACGACCCCGCCTTCGCCGACACCCCGGTCGACGACCTCGTGGCCGCCGTCCTCGACGCCATGGACCTGCCCGCACCGGACGCGCCACCGTCCGAGCCCACTAGCCCGGCGCCGCCCGTCCAGG
>NZ_DASWTE010000029.1:0-5327 GCF_036402295.1 Phenylobacterium sp. | reverse complement strand
CCGATGTTCCTCGTCACCGGCCCGGCGCTGGTGCGCGAGGCCTGCAAGGCCGGCGTGATCGGCGGCCTGCCCCGGCAGAACGCGCGCAGCTTCGAGATCTTCGAGCAGTGGCTGGTCGACATCCGCCGCGACCTCGACCGGCATGCCGCCGAGAACCCGGGCGCGCGCATCGCGCCCATCGCCGTCAATCTCGCGACGCGCCTGCCGCCGGACGAGCTGGCGGTGCACCTGGCGGTCTGCCGGCGCTACGGCGTCGAGATCATCATCAGCGCCACCGGCGACCCGACCGAACTGGTCGCGCGGGTCCACGATTGGGGCGGCAAGGTCTTCCACGACGTGACGAACCTGCGCTTCGCCGAGAAGGCGATCGCCGCGGGCGCGGACGGCCTGACCTGCATCGGCGCCGGGGGTGGCGGCCACTCCGGGACGATCAGCCACCTGGCGCTCATCCCGCAGGTACGGGCGATGTTCGACGGCGTGATCATCATGGCGGGCGCGGTGTCGAACGGCGCCACCATCCGGGCCGCTGAGATCCTGGGCGCCGACCTCGCCTACCTCGGCACCCGCTTCATCGCCACGCAGGAGTCGGATGCGCCACAGCCCTACAAGGACCTGCTGGTCAGCCAGACCTCGGCGGGCCTGATGTACACCGGCAAGATCGCGGGCGTGCCGGCCAACTGGATGGCCGAGTCCATGCGGCTGGTCGGCCTCGACCCCGCCAACCTGCCCGAGCCGCTGGGCAAGGGCATGCGCCACGACCACCTGCCCGAGGGCGTGCGGCCCTGGCTGAACCTCTGGAGCGCGGGGCAGGGGATCGATCTGATCCGCGACATCCCGAGCGTCGCCGAGCTCGTGCAGCGCCTGCGCGCCGAGTACGTCGCCGCCTGCGAGACGCCGGACATGGCGGAAGCCGCGCGCCTCGTGGACCGCGCCCTGGACGCTGCGTCGGCATGATCCCTGCCGCTGCGCCCCAGCAACACCGCCCCTGGAGAACCTCGTAGTGTCCAGCCTTTCCGATCTGGTGCGCGGCGTCCTGAAGGTCGATCCGCAGGCGCCCGCGATGGAGTACGAGCAGCGGTGGCGGACCTGGGGCGACCTGGGGCGGGTCGTGGCCGGGATCGACGAGGCGCTCGCTGCCGCTGGCCTCGGGCCGGGGACCCGGGTGGCGGGCCTCTTGCGGAACCATCCCCTGACGGCGGCGAGCCTGCTGGCGGTGGTGACCGGCGACCGCTGCATCGTAACCCTCAACCCCGCCCTGCCCGACGACCGCCTGGCCAGCGATATCCTGGCGCTGAAGCCGCCGGCGATCATTGGGCTCGAACGGGACTGGGCGAGGGCGCCCGTGCGCGACGCGGCGCGGCAGGTCGGTTGCCTGGGGTTGCTCCTCAGCGACGACTCTGAGCGGCCGGTGCGTCCGGTCGACGGGCTGGAGGAGGTGCGTGGCCAGGACTTGCGGCGCGAGGCGCCGGGCGTCGCGATCGAGATGCTGACCAGCGGCACGACGGGAACCCCGAAGCGGATCCCGCTCAAGGCCGCCTCGCTGGACAAGGGCGTCGCCGCGGCCGGGGTCTACGACGGTCGCAAGCCGGGCGATCCGCCGCGCTTGCGGGGCGGCGTGCAGATCGTCAATTCCCCGTTCGCGCACATCAGCGGCGTCTTCAGCCTGTTCAACTGCGTGGCCGCCGGCCGCGCATCGTGCCTGCTGGACCGGTTCAGCGTTGAGACGTTCACCGACGCCGTGCGTCGCCATCGTCCGAAGGTGGCCGGCGCGCCGCCCTCGGCGCTCAGGATGATCCTCGACGCCAAGGTGCCGAAGGACGACCTCGCGAGCCTGGTGGCCTTCCGCGCCGGCACGGCGCCGTTGGATCCCGACCTCGCGGACGAGTTCTATGCGCGCTATGGGATCCCGGTCCTGCAGAACTACGGCGCCACCGAGTTTGCCGGCGGCGTGGCGGGCTGGACGCTGGGCGACTTCAAGGCGCACCACGAGGACAAGCGCGGGTCGGTCGGCCGTTTGAACCCGGGGGTGTCGGCCCGCATCGTCGCCGCCGAGAGCGGCGAGGTCCTGCCGCATGGCGAGGAAGGCCTGCTGGAGCTGAAGGCCGAGCAACTGGGCGACGGCGCATCGTGGATCCGCACCACCGATCTCGGTGTGCTGGACGCCGACGGCTTCCTCTGGATCAACGGCCGCTACGACAACGCCATCATTCGCGGCGGCTTCAAGGTCTTCCCTGACGACGTGGTGCGGGCGCTCGAGGGCCACCCCGCGATCCGCGAGGCGGCCGTGGTGGGGCTCCCGGACCCCCGCCTGGGCCAGACTCCGGCCGCGGCCTACATTCTGCGCAGCGGGGTCACGCCGCCGCCCGAGGACGAGCTTCGGAGCTTCCTGCGCGAGAAGCTGTTGCCTTATCAGGTCCCGATGCGGCTGATGCAGGTGGCCGAGCTGCCCCGAACGCCGTCGCTGAAGGTCAGCCAACCCGACCTCAAGGCCATGTTCGAGGCCGCGGCGTCCTAATTCCCCGAGGAGAGACCTGAATGGCGCGCGTGCCCCCGGCGGATCCCGCCACCTTCACCGGCTCGATCGCCGAGGCCTACAAGGGCCCGGCCGGGCGGACGGGAGTCTTCCGGATACTGGCGCTCGCGCCTACCTGCATGCCTGCCTTCTCCCAGCTCACCCGCGCGCTGTTCACCAGCCTGGAGCTGCCGGAGGTCGATCGCGAGCTGCTGGTCCTGCTGACCGCCAAGCTGCAGGGCGGCGAGTACGAATGGGTGCAGCACGTGGCCATCGTCGAGGCGATGGGGGTGTCGAAGGCGGTCGTCGACGCGGTCGACGGCTACGATTTCGAGTCGGAGCTCTTCACGCCCGCGCAGCGGGCGCTGTTGCGCTTCGGCCGCCAGAGCGTCCTGAATGTGAAGGTGGACGACCACGCCTTCGCCGAGACGGCCCGGCATTACAGCCCGCGCCAGATCGTCGAGGCGATCTACACGATCGGGACCTACATGTTCATGGCGCGCCTGACCCAGGGGCTGGAGGTGGAAGTCGATGCCCCGCAGGGTCCAAAGGTGCTGGAGGACGCCAAGGCGCGAAGCCGGGCGGAGTAGGGCTCAGAACGGCGCAATGAACCCGACGCGGCCCGGATCGACGGTGAGCGGCCGCTGGTAGGACGGGTCCGACCGGTCGCGGGCGGGCTTGGCGCCGCTGGTCATCAGCGCGGCCACTTCGGGCGGCAACCAGGACCGGCCCGGCACGCCGCCCCAGTCCGGTACGCACTTGCGCGCTGCGATCGCCCAGCGGCGGTCGCGGCGTTCGAGCCGGTCGATGTAGCGCCCGCCGCCCAGCGTCAGCGGGTCGCCCTCGCGGTTCATCGAGGCGGCCATCCAGTAGGTCTCGGCGTGCGCCACGTCGCCCTCCAGCTCGCAGAGGTGGTTGGTGATGATGTGCTGGGTGCTGGTCTGCATCCGCCCCTGCAGGTCGAACACCCAGTCGGCGAACGCCTCGGGGCCGCCGACGAAGATGCCGTGATCGTCCAGGGCGTCGGGGTGGTAGCAGGACAGCAGCAGCTCGCGGTCCATGCGGTCTACGGCCCGGCAATAGGCGGCGAGGCAGTCGCGGATCGCCTGGCGGTCGCTGAGCGCGTTGATGCGGGCTTCGAGGTCGGGGGCCACGGCGGTCTCCTCAGGCGGCGGTGATCAGGTCGGCGGCGCGCCAGGCCATGGCCATGGCGGGCGCGTTGGTGTTGCCGGACACGAGGCTGGGCATCACCGAGATGTCGGCCACGCGCAGGCCGTGGACGCCCCGGACACGCAGCCGGGTGTCGACCACCGAGGCTTCGTCGGCGCCCATCCGGCAGGTGCCGGCGGCGTGGTAACCGGCCCCGCCGATGCGGTGGAAGGCGTCGATGATCTCGTCCCCGCGCTGCAGGCCCGCGCCCGGCCAGGTCTCCTCGACGACATAGCGCTCGAGCGCCGGCTGGGCGAAGAGCCGCCGGATCAACCGCACGATGCCGATGGAGGTCTGGCGGTCGCAGCACTCGGCGAGGTAGTTGGGTTCGATGGCCAGCGGCGCGTCGGGGTCGTTCGCCGTGATCGCCACCGTGCCGCGGCTCTTGGGGCGCATGGGATAGCCCCCGCACAAAGCGCCGGGCTGGCGCTCCATGACGAAGCCCTTCTGGCTCCGATCGACCGACATCGGCCCCATGCCGAGCTGGGCGTCGGGACGGGCGAGCCCGGGGTTGGTCTTCACGAAGCCGCCCACCTCGAACGCGGCCGACGTGAGGGGGCCGGAGCGAAAGAGCCCATAGCGCAGGACGCTCGCCAGCAGGCCCGGCCCGGCGAACGCATGGTTCTGGCTCCCGTGGCGAACGCGAAACTGCATGGCCAGGAGACGGTGCTCGCGCATGTTGGCGCCGACGTCCGGCGACTCGGCCACGATCGGCACGCCGAGGCCTCGCAGGAGTCTCGACGGGCCGACGCCGGAAAGCTGCAGCAGCTTCGGCGAATGCAAGGCGCCGGCCGCCAGGACCACCTCGCGGCCCGCGCGGACGCTTCGTTCCCCGCTGGGAGTCCGGATGCGCACGCCGATGGCGCGGCGCCCCTGGAACTCGACCCGCAGCGCCTCGGCCTGGGTGAGGATGCGCAGGTTGGGCCGCGACCGCGCGGGGTCGAGGAACGCCCGGGCGGCGCTCTGCCGCTGCCCGTCGGCGATGGTTCGGGGCTGGTAACCGAAGCCCTGGTCGTCGAGCGTGTTGAGGTCGTCCACGATCGGAAGGCCCATGTTGGCGGCCGACTGGATCATCGCCTCGCAGAGCTCCTGGCGCTTTGGATGGGGCGTGACCTTGAGCGGTCCGCCCACGCCCCGGCCTCCGCCGGGACCCAGCGCATGGTCTTCCATAGCCCGGAAGCACGGTTCGAGGTCCTTCCAGCCCCAACCCTCGCAGCCGTCGGCCTCCCAGGCATCGTAGTCGCTGGGCAACCCGCGAACGTAGACCATGCCGTTGACGGAGCTGGAACCGCCGAGGCCCTTGCCCCGCACCCAGTACTCCGGCGCATTGTGGCCGCCGGTCTTCGCCACCTGGTACATCCAGACGTGCTTCGGGTCGGCGAGCAGCCGGCCGAAGCCTCTGGGCATGGCGATGAGCGGGCTGGTGTCCGGACCGCCAGCTTCGAGCAGCAGGACGCGGACGGAGCGATCGGCCGAGAGGCGGTTTGCCAGGACACAACCGGAAGAGCCCGCGCCGACGATGATGTAGTCGTAGGTCTCCATGGGCGTCTCCGTCGCCACCTCGTTCTCGGGTGGCATTGCGATATGTATAACATAGTTATAGAAG
>NZ_DASWTE010000028.1:0-6429 GCF_036402295.1 Phenylobacterium sp. | reverse complement strand
TAGACGTTGGCGATGTCCTGGCCGGAGGGCGTCGCGACCCAGTTCACTTCCAGGAGATCCGGGGCCGGGGCCGCCTTGATCGCTGCTGCAGACGAGACGGCCGCGGCGGCCATGGCGATCCAGTGGAGCATTTCGGGTCCTGACGCTTTGGTTACCGAAGCGTTAAAGCAAGTCCGGCGCCAAAGGCCAAGCTCGCCCGCCGCAGCTCGGGCTTGGCCTCACTGGCGCTTCACCTCCACCACGACCATCAGCCGCGAACCGGGCTCGGCGTTGGCCGGGGCCTTGGTGCGCTGGACCGCCTCGCCGGCCATCGGCAGCGCCGACGTCCCCCGCGGCCGTGCGTCGACGACGACGCAGTTGTCGAGGCTGCGGTCGTCGCGGACGCGGCAGTTGAAGCCCAGCGAGCCACTGCGCCCGGAGTCGTCGTAGACCACCACCGTCTGCGTCTTGCCGCGGGTCGGCTGCAGCCACTGGATCGGGAAGCGGACGGTGCGGCCCACGGTCGAGGCCCCCGACGGCGCCTTGGTCGGCATCTGGAACTTCGAGGCGACCGCGAGCGAGGCGGCGCCGAAGCCGGAACCCGCCGGCGTCTCGTCGCTGGCCACGCAGTCGGTGAGCTCCCCGGCCGCGCCGACCGTGCACTCCAGCGTGGCCGAGCCGGCGAGGCTCACCCGCGCCGCCTCCTGGGGATAGGCGCGGGTCATGTCCTCCGGCCTCGGCGCCTTGGACCAGCCCGGCATGTCGGCCGTGGAGGGCGGCGGCCGCGTCGACGCGGCGACCTGCGTGGTGGCGACCTGGGCGGCCTGCAGCAGCAGGACGGCGGCGAGTGTGGCGCTCATCTCGTTCCCCCGGAGACGGTGGCTTAGGCAACTGAACGCGGACCTACGTGGTTGCGCAGCTTGCCACTGCGGCGGCGAGCCGCCAAACCTCCGCTTTCATGCCCCGCATCGTCACCTACAACGTCCACCGCTGCGTCGGGAACGACCGCCGCCTCGACGTGGGCCGGGTCGCCGCCGTGCTGGCCGAGCTGAACCCCGACATCGTGGCGCTGCAGGAGCTGGACGTCGGCCGCCGGCGCACCAACCACGTCGACCAGGCCCACGAGATCGCCCGGCGTCTCGAGATGACCCACCACTTCCACGCCGCCCTCCAGGTCGAGGAGGAGCGCTACGGCGACGCGATCCTCACCACCTATCCCGAGCGGCTGGTGAAGTCGGGGCCCCTGCCCGGCTATCCGCGCATGAAGGGGCTGGAGCCGCGCGGGGCGCTCTGGGTCGAGGTCGACGTGGACGGCCGCCCGCTGCAGATCATCAACACCCACCTGGGCCTCGTGCCGCGCGAGCAGCAGCTCCAGGCGACCCACCTGGCCGGTCCGGCCTGGCTGGAACACCCCGACTGCGGCTGGCCCGCCATCCTGCTGGGCGACTTCAACGCCACCGCCAGCTCGGTGGTCTACCGCACCCTGACCCACCGCCTGCAGCCCGCGCGGCGGCTGGCGCGGCGCAAGCAGCCCAGCTCGACCTTCCCCTCGCCGCTGCCGGTGCTGCGCATCGACCACCACTTCGTGAGCCCGGGCATCGAGGTGCAGGACGTCTTCGCCCCCTTCGATCCCCTGAGCCGCGTCGCCTCCGACCACCTGCCCCTGGTGATGGACTTCGAGTTGACGTGAGGCCGAGACTTACCTCCCGCCGCTTCGCGGGGAGGTAAAGCATCACGGCGTTGCGCCCGACGCCCCCGCCAACGCCTTCGCCTCCTCGAACAGCCGCGCGCGCCGCCGCCAGGGCCGCCACGAGTCCTCTGGGCAGGACGGATCGCCCAGGTGGTAGGCCGAGACGAACTCCGCAAAGCCGCGGGGCCGCGCCGGATGGATCTCGCGCAGGCGGCCCTCGCGGTTCAGCGCGTCGATGGCGCGGACCAGGCTGCCGCCGTGCTCGGCGCGGGCCTTGGCCACCGCGTCGCCGGTGTAGCCCAGGAAGTGCCCCACCAGCCGGTCGCGCATGGCCGCCAGGATCACCCGCTGCGCCTCGTCCTGCGCCTCCACGGCCAGCTCGATCTCGGTGTCGAAGCCGAACGAGCGGTTGTTGAGGTTCGCCGAGCCCACCCGCGCCAGCCGGTCGTCGAAGATGCTGGTCTTGGAGTGGACGATGATCGTCGAGCCCGCCGCCGTGCTGGGATAGAGCGCCCGGAAGCGGTCGAACACGTCGGCGGCGCGCAGCCGCCAGACCATCGCGCCGCGGGCGTTGTCCATGGCCAGCTTGTCGAACCAGCTTGGCGAGAAGCCGGTGGTCACCAGCACCACGTCGGGCCCCTCGGGCTCGGCCAGCCGCCGCGCCAGCGCCTCGGTGATCACCGGCGAGGTGAAGTACTGGTTCTCCAGGTAGATCGTCTCCCTCGCCTCGGCGATGGCGGCCAGGGTCAGCCTGCGCAGCTCGTGCGTCGCCGGCCCGCCGCGCCACGGCGGCGCGGTTCGGGCGATGCCGACCTTCACGCCCGTGAGATGCGGCGGCACGTGGTCGGGCCAGGGGTCGCCGCCGGCGTCGGGCGGTGGGGCGAGGGGCTCTTCGGTCGGTCCGATCCGCCAGCGGAAGCGGAAGTGCTCGCCCAGCGCGCGGGCTGCGGCGCCGTCGACCATGATCATCACCTCGTGCCGCGGCGCGTGGCATTCCTGGTCGGGCATGATCCGCCGCAGGTCGACGTCGAGGTGGCCGGGCGTGTCCCAGCGGTCGACGCCGATGTCGCCGCCGCCGCAGAACGCCAGCCGGTCGTCGATCACCACCACCTTCTGGTGATGGCAGGCGCCCATCGGGACCTGGTCGTCCAGCCGGAACTTCACCCGGCTGCCCTCGAACCACTTGCGCGCCTTGTGCGGGAAGAACTCCTGGGTGGCCGCGATCGGCAGGGCCGACTTCCAGATCAGCAGGCGGATATCCAGCTCCGGCCGCTCGCGGGCGAGGCGCAGCAGCACGTGGCCCACCTCGTCCGGGTCGTCGGGAGCGTCATAGCCGTCGGGAAACAGGCGCGTGCGCGGGTCGAACGCCCAGCCCAGGATCAGGATCGAGCGCCGCGCCTTCTGGAACGCCTCGTAGAGCGCGGTGAAATAGGCCTCGGTGTCGATCAGGAACGCACAGCGGTCGGCGGTGTCCGTCCGCCAGCAGGTCTCGCCCGGGATCAGCAAACTCATCCGGCCCTCGGCCCACGCCCACGCGAATCAAACCCCATGGTTCAGCTGTGGTTCCGCCAGTGGATCGGCCTAAGCTGACCGGATAAATCGATAATCGTCGAGCGCATCGGGATCGACTTCGATGCTCACGCCTCGTTCTGCGGGATGCGCGTTCGACCCGCGCTGCTTCACGCCCGAGACCCAGTATTCCTCCCCCGACTCCACATCGAAGAAGTCGCCGCTAATGCCCCTGCCTTTCTGCAACGTGCGGCCCCGGTAGTAGATGGTCTGACCCGTCTTGGAGAAGCTAACCCAGCCGATCCGGCCCTGAGCACCGTCGATCAAACCGTTCTTGTTCTCGACATACATGACCCGTCGTCGCAGGCCTTTGGTCAACTGTGTCCGCATCACCGCCCCCGATTGGCGAAGCTAGGCCGATCGCGTGGCCTCCCTCAATGTGAACGCAACAAAAAAGAAGCGCATCGACCGAAGTCGATGCGCTGGCGGGGGGCCAAAGTTGGGCTTGGGAACTTAGGGGTTGGCGACGTCCTTGCCCTGCTTGGCGACGCTGGTCGCTTCACCCAGGTAGGCCCGGCAGGCCCCGGTCAGCTCGGCCGTCAGCCGCGCCTTGCGGTCCTGGCTCTTGGCTTCCTTACGGGCCCTCTGGAATTCCTCTTCGCCGCGGTCGACCACGTAGGTGGCGCGCGCGCCGCGCTCCGACTTGATCACGCTGTTCAACGCAGCCGGATCGACGACGCCCTCGATGCTGGTCGCCAGGCCCTTGCAGCGGTTGGCGCGCAGGTAGTCCACGTCGGTCAACTTGGGGGCGGCGGAGGCCGACCCGGCGACGGCGGCGATGGCGAGCGCGATGACGGCGTACTTCATGGGTGCATCTCCCTGGAAACTGTATGAATGCTGGCCGTCGGCGGCGATCAACTCAAATGAACAAGCTGCAATGATCAGTATTCGCGGATTAATATTCAGTCATGATACGTCGTTGTTACATAGATACATAAACATCTTGTAATGAACCGGTCACACAGGCCAGAAAGGCGCATGGCCAAGTTTGAACCGAAGCTGGACGCTGACGCCGTCAACGCGCTCCTGCGCCGCGCCTTTCCGGACGCCGAGGGGGCCTTCCCGACCGCAACGTCCGTCGAACCGGGTCGTGTACGGATGCTGGCGCCCTACCGCGACGGCCTGCTGCGACCGGGCGGGGTGATCTCCGGTCCGGTCCTGATGTCGCTCGCCGACACCGCCGCCTACGTGCTCGTCCTCGCCCACATCGGCGACCAGCTGATGGCGGTGACCTCGCAGCTCAACATGAGCTTCCTGCGCGGCGCAAAGCCGGGCGACCTCCACGCCGAGGCCGAGATGCTGCGCCTCGGCCGCCGCCTGGCGATCTGCGACGTCCGGATCTGGACCGAGGGTCCCGACCGGCTGGCGGCCCAGGCCAACGTCACCTACGCTCTGCCGTCATGAGTGCCGAAGCGCCAGCCGGGCCGCCTCCCCCCATCAAGACCCCCTGCATCAAGGTCTGCGTGGTCGACGGCGAGAGCGGCCTCTGCATGGGCTGCTACCGCCGCCTCAACGAAGTGGCCGCCTGGTCACGGTTCACCGACGCCGAGCGCGACGCCATCCTCGCCGAGCTCCCCGACCGCCGCCGCCTTATCCGCCCCGAAAAGCTGGCGATGTTCTGAGGCCGGCGGAGAGCCTTGAAGGACGATCTGCTTGCCCTCCTCCTCCGCGGTTCCGAGCCCTGCCACCACTCATGGTTTAAGTCTCGGAAACCGTGTCGATTCACGAGATTCCAACCTCGCCGCCCTAGCTTCAACGCCAACGACGGGCCACAAGGGCCGCTTCCTTTGGTGATTGAGGTGTCTTCACTCGGCAAGCTCGCCGCCGTGGCGGTGGTGTCGGCGCTCGCCAGCGCCTGCGCCGTCCAGGCGATCGCCCCGGAGCCGATGCGCATCGCGCGGCTCGAGGCCGAAGGGTTCGCGGCCGGCCCGTCGACCCCCGCCGCGGGCGCGGTGAGCAAGGCCGCCGACGGCCACTTCTGGGCCGACGCCGAGGTCGGCGGCCCGCAAGGCGGGGCCGGCAAGGTCCACTTCCTCGTCGACACCGGGGCCACCGCCGTGGCCCTGACGCCGGCGGACGCCGCCAAGCTCGGCTTCAAGGCCTCCGACCTCAAGTACGGCTACGACGTCACCACCGCCAGCGGCTCGTCGCGCGCCGCGGCCATCACCCTGCCGTCGGTGTCGATCAACGGCGCCAAGCTGGAGAACGTCCAGGCGCTGGTCGTGTCCGACGGCCTCGACGTCTCGCTCCTGGGGATGAGCTACCTAGGCCGCCTCACCCGCTTCGAGGCCACGCGCGAGACGCTGAGCCTCCAGCCCTGAGATCGCGCCCAGGGCCTCGTCGATCACCTCGAGGCCCGCGCCCGGCTTCACCCCCTCGACCGTCAGGATCCGCCGCCACGTCCGCGCGCCCGGCTGGCCGTGGAACAGGCCCAGCATGTGCCGGGTCATGGCCGCCAGGTGCGTCCCCCGCGCCAGCTCGGCCGCCACGTAGTCGCGGTAGGCCGCCACCGCCTCGAACGGATCCACGACTTCGCCCACGCCGAAGATGCGCGCATCCGCCTCGGCCAGGATCGCCGGCGTGTGGTAGGCGGCACGGCCCAGCATCACCCCGTCGACCTGCTGCAGATGCTCCTCGGCCTCGTCCAGCGAACCGATGCCGCCGTTGATCACGATGGTCAGCTCCGGCCGCTCGCGCTTCAGCCGCCAGACCAGCGGGTAGTTCAGCGGCGGGATGTCCCGGTTCTCCTTCGGCGACAGGCCCTTCAGCAGCGCCTTGCGCGCATGCACCACGAACAGATTCACCCCGGCCTGGGCGCTGAGGTCCACCAGCCGGAACAGGCTCTCCTCCGGGTCCTGCTCGTCCACGCCGATCCGGCACTTCACCGTCACCGGGACCTTCACCGCCGCGGCCATGGCCGCCATGCACTCCGCCACCAGCTCGGGCTCGCGCATCAGGCAGGCGCCGAACCGCCCCGACTGCACCCGGTCGGACGGACAGCCGACGTTGAGGTTGATCTCGTCGTACCCCTCGGCCTCGCCGATCCGCGCCGCCTCCACGAGGTCCGCCGGCTCCGACCCGCCTAGCTGCAGCGCCACCGGATGCTCCACCTCCGAGAACGCCAGGAGCCGCGCCCGGTCGCCGTGCAGCACCGCGCCCGTAGTCAGCATCTCGGTGTAGAGCAGGCTCTC
>NZ_DASWTE010000027.1:0-25676 GCF_036402295.1 Phenylobacterium sp. | reverse complement strand
GTGGCCGCGCTGGTGCAGTCGGGTGTGGCGGCGGCCAGGCTGGACAGCGCGATCGAGCTCGATGAGCGGGCCGAGACCTGGCGGCGGATCGAACGTGGCGAGCTCGACCTGCTCTACGTCTCGCCCGAGGGGCTGATGCAGCCGGCCATGCTGGACCGCCTGTCCCGTGTCCCGCTGGCGCTGATCGCCATCGACGAGGCGCACTGCGTCAGCCAGTGGGGCCACGACTTCCGGCCCGAGTACCGGATGCTGGGCCGGCTGGCCGAGCTGTTCCCGAAGGTTCCGCGGCTGGCGGTCACCGCCACCGCCGACGCCCGCACCCGCGAGGACATCCGCGCCGAGCTGCGCCTGGAAGGCTCGGCCGAGTTCGTGGCCAGCTTCGCGCGGCCCGAGCTAATCCTTTCGGCCGAGCGCAAGCGCGGCAACGTCGAGAAGAAGGTGGTCGAGCTGGTGACCGCCCGGCCCGGCCGCTCGGGCGTGGTCTACGCCGGCTCGCGCGACAAGACCGAGAGCCTCGCGCAGGCGCTGCGTGACGCGGGGGTCCAGGCGACGGCCTATCACGCCGGCCTCGACAAGAAGATCCGCGCCGAGCGGCTGGAGGAATTCCTGGAGGCCGACGCGGCGGTGATGGTGGCGACCATTGCGTTCGGGATGGGCGTGGACAAGCCGGACGTCCGCTTCGTGATCCACGCCGACCCGCCCGCCGCCATCGAGGCCTACTGGCAGGAAGTGGGCCGCGCCGGGCGGGACGGCGAGCCGGCCGAGGGGATCACCCTCTACGGCGCCGCCGACATGGCCTGGGCCTACCGCCGCCTCGCGGAGCGCGACGTGGACGACGGCGTCAAGCAGGTCCAGTCGCGCAAGGTGCGCCAGCTCTACGCCATGCTGGACGGCGTCTCGTGCCGCGCGGCCGCCGTGCGCCGCTACTTCGGCGAAGTCGACGTCGAGCCCTGCGGCCAGTGCGACATCTGCACCGGCGCCGTCGAGACCCAGGACGCCACCGTCGCGGCCCAGAAGGCGCTGTCGGCCGCCCACCGCCTGAGCGGCCGGTTTGGGCGCGGCCGGTTGGTCGACCACCTGCTGGCCAAGACCAAGGACGTCAGCGACTGGGAGGCCTCCCTCTCCACCTGGGGCATCGGCCAGGACCTGTCGGCCGCGCAGTGGAAGGACCTGACCGAGCAGCTGCTGTTCGAGGGCCTGCTGCGCGAGGACCCCAACGACGGCCGTCCGCTGGTGGGCCTGGGCGATCCCGACGCGGTGCGGGCCGTCTTCCGCGGCGAGCGGCCCGTCGCCATGCGCAAGGCCCCCGAGGGCGGCGAGAAGCCGACCCGCGGCCGGGGCCGCAAGAGCCGCGAGGCGATGGCCATCTCCGCTTCCGACCGGGCGCTGTTCGAGGCTCTGCGCGCCTGGCGCGCGGCCGAGGCCAAGGCCCAGCACGTGCCGCCCTATGTGATCTTCCACGACCGAACCCTGGCCGAGATCGCCGCGGTGAAGCCCGGCTCACGCGCCGCGCTCGCCCGCCTGAACGGCGTCGGCGAGGCCAAGCTGGCGCACTACGGCGAAGCGGTGCTGGAGGTCGTCGGGAACTTCGCCTAGCGCCTCATCGGACACGCGCTGCTTAGAATGCCGCTTGACTTATATCCATGATGGATATTACCAATGTGGACATAAGAGAGGCTTGCTTCCATGTCCGAACCCTTCAGCCGCCACGCAAAGCCCGCCGTCGCTGTCGACGTCGTCCTGCTGACGGTGGCGGAGGGCGCCCTGAAAGTGCTGGTGCAGCGCCACACTGACAGGGGCCTCGTCCTGCCCGGCGGGATCGTCCGGATCGACGAGCCGCTCGAGGCGGCCGTGGCCCGCGTCCTGGCTCAGAAAGCCCACCTGCCGGACGCCTTCGTCGAGCAGCTGTACACCTTCGGCGCCGTGGACCGCGACCCGAGGGGCCGCGTGATCAGCGTCGCCTACTACGCGCTGGTGCCGGCCGAGCGGCTGGCGACGGCGCTTGCGGCGGCGGATGACCTGCTGCTGGCCGTCATGGACGGCATCGAAGTTCGAGCGCCGAGCCGCCTCGGTTACGACCACGCCGACATCGTCCGCGTCGCCGTCGAGCGACTGCGGGCCAAGATCGACTACACCGCGGTCGCGCTGGAGCTGCTGCCCGCCGAGTTCACCCTGCGCGCGCTGCAGGACGTCTACGAGACGATCCTGGGCGTGCGCCTCGCCAAGCCCGCCTTCCGGCGCAAGATGCTGGACCGCGGCTTCCTGAAACCCACCGGCCGGCTAGAGACCGGCGGCGCCCACCGGCCCGCCGAGATCTACGTCCGCGCCTAGCAGAAGGGGTCGTCTCCCATGGCCGAGATCAAAGCCTATCCGTTCGTGCGCCAGCTGCGCAGCGAGGCCAGTGTCCACATCCAGAGCTTCAGCCGCGGTCGCCGTCGGCGCTCGGGCCGCGGCCTCGCCTTCTGGTTCGCGCCGGACGGCGCCTCGATCGTCGAGATCCCGATGGACGACCGGGACTTGCCGTTCCTGTTCAACAGCCGCTCGCGCGATTTCCAGGCCGTGAGCGTTCAGGGGATCGTGGTCTGGCGGGTCGCCGATCCGGAAAGCCTGGCCGAGCGCATCGACTTCACCATCGACCTGCGCCACGGGCAGCATCTGGGCCAGCCGTTGGACCAGATCGCCACGCTCCTGACCGGCCTCGCCCAGCAGCAGGCGGCCCAGTACCTGCTGGACCGCGACGTGGGCGCGATCCTGGCGGCCGGCGTCGAGCCGGTGCAGGCGCAGATCGAAGGCGGCCTGACCGCCTCGCCGCGGCTCGGGGAGATGGGGCTGGAGGTCGTCGCGGTCCGCGTCGCCGACATCTCGCCGGCCGCCGAACTGCAGAAGGCGCTGCGCACGCCCACCTTCGAGCGCCTGCAGCAGCAGGCCGACGAGGCCACGTTCCAGCGCCGGGCGCTGGCGGTCGAGAAGGAGCGGGCCATCTCGGAAAACGAGCTCGCCACCCAGATCGAGCTGGCCCGCCGCCAGGAGGAGCTCATCGCCCAGGAAGGCTCCAACGCCCGCGACCGCGCCCAGGCCGACGCCGCAGCCAAGCACATCGCGAGCGAGGGCGAGGCCAGGACCATCCGCACGATCCAGCAGGCCCGGGCCGACATGGAGCGGGCGCGTGTGGCGATCTACGCCGATCTGCCGGCCCACGTGATGCTGGGGCTGGCGGCGCGGGAGTTCGCCGGCAAACTCGAGAAGATCGAGCATCTCAACGTGACGCCGGACATGCTGACCGCGCTGATCGGCGACGCGCTGGCGAAGCGGGCGAGCTGAGCCATGTCGACCCTGCCGCCCCGGGCGGTCCTAGTGACGCGCGAGACCGACTACGAACGTCTGCTGGCGGTTCACGCGACGCGCGAGCAGGCGCGGTTCTTCCTCAAGACGCGCGGCCAGGACCTCGAGGAAGTCGCCGCCCGCCACGAGGCGTTCACTGCAGTATTCGGGGAAGTCCGTCGCGCCGTGCCCGACAGCTGGCGCGTGGCGCGGGTGATGCGAGCCGACCTCGACCGGTTTCTGTTCGCGCCCGAGGACGTGGTCATCGCCGTGGGCCAGGATGGCCTAGTGGCGAACCTCGCCAAGTACCTCACCGGCCAGCCGGTGGTGGGCGTGAATCCGGCCCCGGACCTCGTCGAAGGCGTGCTGGCGCCGTTCGAAGCACGCGAACTGCCCGGCCTGCTGCCGGCCGCGGCGGCGGGCGCGGTCGACCTCGAGCGACGCACCATGGCCAAGGCTGTGCTCGACGGCGGCCAGAGCCTCTCGGCGCTGAACGAGATCTTCATCGGCCACCGCACGCACCAGTCGGCGCGCTATGAGATCTCGCTGGGCGAGGCGCGCGAGCGTCAGTCGTCGTCGGGGCTGATCGTCACCACCGGCACGGGCGCTAGCGGCTGGGCGCGTTCGATCATGACCGCTACGCGCACCGAGCTCAGCCTGGCGGCCACAGAACCCCAGCTGGGACTCTTCGTGCGCGAGCCCTGGCCAAGCCTCGCCACCGGCGCGAGCATCACCTGCGGCCCGATCGACGCCGCGCACAGCCTGACCGTGACCTCACAGATGAACGAGGGCGGCGTGATCTTCGCCGACGGCATCGAGCAGGACATGCTGGAGTTCGGCTGGGGCCGGCAGGTGACCGTCGGTGTGTCGGATCAAACGCTCAATCTCGTCCGCGCCCGCTGAGCGGCCTCCGAAACGAAGAGGGGCCGCGCGGATCGCTCCGCGCAGCCCCGCTCCGAACGCCCCGTCGCGATCAGTTCCCGCCGAACTTCGCCTTCACCTCGACACCGACGATCCGCGGATCGTTCACGAAGCCGGTGAGGTTGTTGAAGTCGATGCCGCCTTCCAGCGACCGGTCGTTGGTGATGTTGCGGCCGAAGGCGGCCACTTCCCACGCCCCGCCCGCCGCGCGGTAGCCCAGGCGCAGGCCGCCCTCGAGCAGCTTGTCGTCGTTGAACTCGGCCGACTCGTAGAGGAAGAAGTTGACCTTCGAGCGGTAGGCCCAGTCGGTGAAGACGAAGATCTCGCCCTCGCCCATCGGCCACGAGTAGCCCGCCGTGATGTTGGCGATCCACTTCGGCGCGTTCGGCAGGCTGTTGCCGTCGATCCGTACCGTGCCCGCGATCGGGCCGGCCGGGTCCAGCACGGTGCAGGGCGCGCCGCACGGCTGGGTGAAGAGGGCCGGGTCCTTGATCTCGGTGTTGTTGTACGACAGGCCCGCCGTGATCATCAGCCGGTCGACAGGCTCCATCTCGGCGTTGAACTCGAAGCCGTAGCCCACCGCCTTGTCGGCGTTGAGCAGGCGGTTGAAGTTCGCGCCGCCGCCGACGGCGGTGATCTGCAGGTCGTTGGCCTTGTAGTAGAACACCGCCGCGTCGAAGCGGGCGCGAGCTTCGGGCAGCTTGCCCTTGATGCCCGCCTCGTAGGACATCAGCGTCTCCTTGTCGGCGACCGAGAGCGTATCGCCGAACACCAGGCGCCCCTGCACCGACGGGGCGCGATAGCCGCGCGCCACCCGGGCGTAGAGGTTGAGGTTGTCGGTCGCCGAATAGGTGGCGTTGACGTTGAAGCTGACCTCGCTGGCGTCGGGGCTGGTGGTGAGGATCGCCGTCGGCGGCGCGCCGAACGGCGAGAGCGTGCGCTGGGCCAGGAAGTCCTTCTTGTCGTCGGAATAGCGGACCCCGCCGCCGACGTTCAGCTGTTCGGAGACGTCATAGTCGACGTTGGCGAACAGGGCCCAGCTCTCGGACTTCTGGTTCTGGTAGGCGTAGCCGTCGAGCGCGCCGCCAGCCAGCGTGTTGTAGCTGTAGCTGTCGATCTTGATGCTTTCGTTGAAGTAATAGGCGCCGACCGTGTAGGCGAGCGACCCTGAGTCGCCGGCCAGGCGGATTTCCTGGGTGAACTGGCGGTGGAACGGGATGCCGTCGGCGCTTTCCGACGGGAACGGGATGAACCCCGGGCCGAACGGCGGGGCGAACGAGGCGCCGAAGCCGCCGTCGATGTCGCCGCGCGAGTAGGCGTCGACCCGCTCGTAGGCGGTGATCGAGGTGAGTTCGGGCAGGCCCTCGCCGAAATCGTAGGTGAGTTTCAGGTTGGCGCCGGAGGACTCGATCTTCTGGACCGCGCGCGACTGGGCGTCCTGGCTGATTTCGTCGCGCTTGAAGCCCGGGACGAAGTTGTTGGTGCCCTGCTGGATGATGTTGGCGCGGAACACGCGCGGCGTGCCGTCCAGGTGCTGGTAGTGCAGGTTGAGCAGCGCCGAGAGCTCTTCGGTCGGCGTCCAGAGCAGCTGGCCGCGGATCGCGAACTGGTCGTAGCCCTCGCTGTCGTTCTTGTCGCCACCCTGGGTATTGTCGACCCAGTCGTTGCGATGCTGATAGAGCGCCGATAGGCGGGCGGCGAGCACGCCGTCGATGATCGGGCCCGAGACCGCGCCTTCGACGTTGATGGTCGAGAACGTCGCGTACGACGCCTGGGCGTAGCCCTCGACGGTGTTGGTCGGCTTGGCGCTGTCGAACTTCAGCACGCCGGCCGGGGTGTTGCGGCCGAACAGCGTGCCCTGCGGGCCCTTCAGCACTTCCACCTGGTCGATATCGAACAGCGGGAAGCCCTTCAGCACCGGCGTCTCCATGACCACCTCGTCGTAGACGAACGAGACGGGCTGGCTGGCGTTGAGGTCGAAGTCGGTGTTGCCCAGGCCGCGGATGTACGGGCGCGGGAAGGTGCGGCCGAAGCTGGATTCCAGCGTCAGGCTGGGCACACGGGCCGAGAAGACCCGGATGTCGCCGCCGGACGAGCGGATCGCGTCCAGCTTCTCGCCGCTGACGGCGGTCACGGCGAGCGGCACGTCGTTGATGTTCTCGGTCCGCTTCTGGGCGGTGACGAGCACCTCTCCCACCTCGACGGCTTCGCTTGCGGTCTGCGCGGCGGCGGGTGTGACGAGAACGAACGCGGCGACGGAGGCGCTGGCGGCCAGCAGGGCGCGCAGCGACGCGGACGTGTTCATGGATGGATCCTCAGCTCTGCGGGGGTGCGAGTCGCCCCGATCGGGCCATGGCTACACCATAGCGTCAGCAAACGGTCATGAACCCGACACCGCCGTCACATGAATGCGCGCGCGCGTGATCGTTGCGCAACAGTGCCCGAAGGGTGTTCATTACCTCGTTTCCGCCTCCGACCTGCGCTGTCGCAACGGTCCCACGGGGCTCGCGTTGACGTCTGATCCCACGCCTTACGAACGGAGGGTTCGATGCTGTCGCCGTCGCATCTGGAAGCCGCGCTGAGCCGCATCCAGCGTATCGTCAGCACCGCGTCGCGACCTGAGCCCCCACTCACCGAACACGAGGCGTTCGAGCAGATCGTGGAGGCGCTCGAACTCGCCGGCTTCGGCGCGCCTGTCATGGATCCGGAGCTGGAAGCCGTCGCGCGGGAGCTGGACCGCCGCCGGCACTAGGGCTCAGGGCTTCACGACCGGGTACGAGATGATCAGGGCGAGCGCCTTGTCGCCGATCTGGCGGATGCCCACCACCGCGCCGGTGTAGAGATAGGCCGCCATGCCGGGCGTGAGCTTCGCCGTCTTGCCGTCCGAGACCACTTCGCCCTCGCCCGACAGCGCGTAATAGACCTCGTCGTGGGCGATCGGGTGCGGGCCGATCGCCGCGCCCACGTGCAGCACGCGCTTGCGGAACTCCATCGTCCGGTTCGGGACCGCGTCGCTGATCCGGTAGGCCGTACTCAGGCCAATGGCGCCGTGCGGCGGCGGCTCCTGGCGCATCACCGTCCGTTCGTCGACGATCACCGCCGGCGGCGCGGCCAGCGCGGGGGCGCCGGCCAGGGCGAGCAAGGCGGCGAGACAAGAGCGCATGGGGGGACCTCCAGGACCCGCCCAGAATGCCGCGCCGCGCGGCCGCTCCCTAGCTGAGAGCGGTCAGGCCGCGACGGTGCGGCGACGGCGCAGCGCCGCGCCGGCCAGCCCGAAGCCCCCGATCATGAGCGCCCAGGTGGCCGGCTCGGGAATGCCCGGGCCCACCGCCTGTTCGCGGAACGCGTAGTTCACGAAGCGGTCGGACTCCTCCGCCAGAACGGCGTCGAAGGCATAGGCCGAGATGTCGAGGCCGAAGAAATCCTTCGAGCCCTGGGTGTCGACCAGCACGTTGCCTGGCATTCCGACGATCACGTACCAGGCCTCTTCGTTGATGTTTGCGACCTCCGTGGAGATGAAGTAGTCGGCCGCATTGCCCCCGAAGAGTTGCGCGGCCGCCTCCTGGGCCGACAGCGCCGCCGAGGGTGCAGGACCGTCCGTCAGTCGCCAGCTGCCCACAAGAACCTTTGCGGCGTTCGCGACGCCCGCGGAGAAGAGGATCGTCGCCGCGGCGCCGGCCGCGAGGAGCTTGCGGTAGTCCATGGTGCACCTGCCAACCGTCGCGCGAATCAACCCGCGCGTTCCGCATATCAGAGTTGCCGAAACCTAAACGCGATACTAATGCACTCGCCCGCTGGTTGTAACGATTCCATCAGGCGTAGAAATCGCAGCAGAAAACTTGCCGCTTGGGACGCTTTTATTGCCGATCAGCCTTCCAGCACATCTGTCAGCCACACGTTCACCGCGTCCAGCGCCGCGAAGTGCGCAACCACCGCGTCGACCAGATCCGGCGAGGCGACCAGGGCCGGATCGTCGATGTCACGCCAGACGTTCAGGCCCTTGCGCTTGAGGAGCTCGGCGCGCGGATGATCCGCCGGATAGGGCGCCGGGACGCGTTTCAGGTCGGCGTCGTGCTGGCGCGCGCCAAGGCTTGCGACAAGCTCAGCAAGTTCGCCGCCCCAGGAGTCGTCGGACACGGCCTTGCGGTAGCGCTCCAGGTCGGCGGGGCCGAAGTCGAAGGCGCCCACGCCCAGCGTCAGGGTCTCGGGCTCGAGGCCGAAGTAGAAGCCGCCGCGCCGCCGCGGCTCTCCGCCCGCCCGCTGGTGCTGGAAGCCCAGGTGCAGGTGGGTGTTGTAGGGAGACTTGTCCTTGGAGAACCGCACGTCGCGATGGATGCGGAACAGCTTGCCGCCCAACGGCACGCCGGCCAGCGCCTCCAGCCTGGGTCGCAGCTCGGCGACGAGCGCCTCGGCCGGCGCCTTGAAGACGCGCTCGTAGTCGGCCTTGTGGGCCCTGAACCAGGCGCGCTCGTTGTTGGCCCTCAGCTCGCGCAGGAAGGCCTGGGTGTCGGGGAATCCGAGGAACGGGGCGTCCATGGGTCGGACACTATGGCCGCTTTCGCTGGGACGGCTAGGCCTTGGGGCGCGGCTGGGTCATGGGGCCTGGCGGATCTCCACGGCGTCGCCCGGGCGGGCGGTGTCCAGCAGAGCTTCGAGATCCGGCCGCGCGATGGCGATGCAGCCCTCGGTGGGCGGAAAGCCCGGCCGGCAGATGTGTAGGAAGATCGCCGAGCCCATGCCCGGCACCGGCGGGTCGTCGTTGTGCCCCAGCACCACCACGATGTCGTAGACGCCGTCGTCGCGCCACAGCCGCTCGGCGCTGGCGGGGTAAGGCAGCTTGACGTGGCGGTTGTAGGCGGGGTCGGCCGGATCGTCGCACCAGCCGTCATCGGGGCTGAGGCAATGGACGCGGATCTCGCTGGCCGGCGGCGGACCGCGGTCGGGCCGGTACCAGACCTCGCGGATCGGCCAGATTCCGGCGGGCGAAGCGCCGTCGCCCTCGCGCTTGGTGGCGGCCGGAACCACGCCGGCCGGACCCAGGGCGCAGCGGACGCGGTGTCCGTCGAAGCTCAGCCAGCCGTCCGAGGTCGCAAGGAAGATCACCGGGCGTCGAACTCCAATTTGGCAAAACCTTTTGCCGCACCCCCAACAGATGGTGTTTGTTGCCGCGCATGGCTCAACGCAAGACTCTCCTCATCGTCGACGACGACCAGGACCTTCGCGGGGCGATCGCCGAGCAGTTGCAGGCGGAGAGCTTCCAAACCGTCGAGGCCGCTACCGCGGGCGAGGGCGTGCGCATGGCCCGCGAGGCCAAGCCCGACCTGATCCTGCTCGATGTGGACCTCCCCGACATGGACGGCCGCGAGGCCTGCCGGCGCATGCGCCAGGACGGCGTGGCGACCCCGGTGATCATGCTGACCGCCGCCGACACCGACGACGACACCGTCAAGGGGCTGGACAGCGGGGCCAACGACTACGTCACCAAGCCCTACAAGTTCGCCGTGCTGCTGGCCCGCATCCGGGCGCAGCTGCGCGACTACGAGCATTCCGAGGGCGCGATCTTCCGCCTGGGCGCCTACGAGTTCCGGCCGGCCGCCAAGGTGCTGGTGGACGAGAAGGGCAAGAAGATCCGCCTCACCGAGAAAGAGACCAACATCCTGAAGTACCTCTACCGCGCCGGCGAGAAGGCCGTGTCGCGCGAGGAGCTGCTGGCCGAGGTCTGGGGCTACAACGCCGGCGTCACGACGCACACGCTCGAGACCCACGTCTATCGCCTGCGCCAGAAGATCGAGCCCGATCCGGCCAACGCCCGGCTGCTGCTCACGGAGGCCGGCGGCTACAAGCTGGCGCCGTAGTCCCGGACCACGGAATGGGATGCCCGGCGGCCGCCGCAAGGCGCGCGCATGTCGTCGCAACACCTCGCAACTGATCGCGGGGCGTAGTCACTCCCCGCAACCCAGACGCGACGTCTACGACAACACCTTCGAGTTGGCCGGCGTCGGCACGAAGAGCTTCGTGATCTGATCCGCGGGTCGGCGGGCTTGGTCTAGAGAACCAGGTCCGCCGACACCGGCGCGTGGTCCGAGGGCCGCGCCCATTCCCGGACATCGTCGTGCACCCGACTGGCCGCGCAGCCCAGGCGGAACGCGGCGTCCCTCAGACCCGGGCTCACAAGGATGTGATCCAGGCGCAGGCCGCGGTTCGAGGCGCGGAAGTCGGCCGCGCGATAGCTCCACCACGAGAACATCCTCGCCGGGTCGGGCGTCGTCGCCCGCGGCAGGTCGATGAGGTCCAGCGAGGCCTTCATGGCGTAGAACGCCTCCACCTCGGCCGGCGTGTGGCTGACCACCTTCGACATGTACTTATGGTTCCAGACGTCGGTCTCGCTGGGCGCCACGTTGAGGTCGCCGACGATGGCCAGTGGCGCGGCCTTGTCGCGCTTGCCGAGCTCGGCCGTCAGCTTCTCGTAAAAGTCCAGCTTGTGGTCGAACTTCCTGTTCTCGGTGCGGTCCGGCACGTCGCCACCGGCCGGGATGTAGAAGTTGTGGATCTCCACGCCGGCCACCTTGGCGCCCACGCAGCGGGCGTGGCCCTCGCGGCAGACGTCCAGCTTCGGCGCGTCCTCGATCGGCAGGCGCGAGGCGATGGCCACCCCGTGCCAGCCCTTCTGGCCGGCGATGCGCAGGTGCGGCAGGCCCATCTCCTTGAAGGCGTTCACCGGGAACTCGCCCTCGCGGCACTTGATCTCCTGCAGGCAAAGCACGTCGGGCGCCTGCTCCTGGACAAAGCGCGCCGCCTGTTCAGCGCGCAGTCGGACGGAGTTCACGTTCCAGGTGCAGATTCGCAGTCGCATCAGCCGGTCTTAGACGAAAGAAAGCCCGGGCGCTTGGCGCGCGCCCGGGCCGTGTGAGTTGTCTCTCATGCCGCCGCCGGGAGGGGATAGGTTCCGGCACGGATTTCGTCAGCACAACCGGTGCGCCGACGACGTAGTGACAATATCGCCACACTTCGACAGTTTGTCAAAGCACTTTCACGCGAGCGCTTGCGTGTGTCACCTACGCAACACTTCGCGAGTCGGCCTAGGTCTTTCCGCGGCCTGGGTTCTTCGGCCGCGGATCCTTCAGCACGAACAGCGAGCGGTCGAGGCCCGCGGCGCGCTCCAGACCCTGGAGTTGCACACGCGTAGGTCGTCCTTGCGCATCAATAACCGTCCAGCCTGCAAGAGCAAGGGGGTTGTCGGTGAACGACAGCGAGATCTGGCCGGCCGTTTCCTTCTTCCCGTCGCGAGCGGTGATGGTGAAGCCGTCGGCCAACCGCTGCACGCGGGTGATCGCCACGCCGCGGTCCAGCCGGATGGTCTTGGCCAGGAACAGCGAGAGCGGCGTCGCGCCCAGCGGGTACTGGTCGAAGGTCTTCAGCCGCTTGTCCTGCACCGACACCACGCCGCCGTCCGAGACGACCAGCAGGCCCGAGGGTGGGTCGTAGGCGAAGCGGGCCTTGCCGGGCCGCTTCATGTAGAGCGCGCCGGTCGTCGAGCGGCCGCGGTGGTCGGTCTGCACGAAGCGGCCCTTGGCCTCGCTGAGACCCTCGAGATAGACCACGGCGCGGTTCACCAGCGCCTGGTCGGCGGCGCTCAGGCCCACTTGCGCAAACGCAGGCGTGGCGAAGGGGGCGGCGGCGAGGGCGAGGGCCAGGCTGCGTCGGGTGAAGGTCATGCTTGCTCCGTAACGTGCGATGGCCCTATCGCGCCAGCGGGGCGGCAATAGGGCTTAGGCAAGGCGGGGCAACGCCGAAGCTCGGGAGGGCGTTCCGGATGGCGATGATCGAGGACCTGGAGCGCCGCATGCGCGAGGCCGCCGACGCCGGCGACTTCGAGACCGCCGCGTTGCTGCGCGACACCATCGCGCGGATCCGCTCGGGCGAGTCGGGCCTCACTGAGCAGGAGCCGGGCAAGATGGGGCTGGGTTCCAGCCAGGAGCGCTACGTCACCGAAGGCCGCCGGCCGCCGCGCCGCAAGTTCGACCCCATGACCAGTGGCCACAAGCCGGGCGGCCGGCGGTCGAAGTAGCCCGTCAGGGCGCTGCCGACACCAGGATCTCGCGCTTGCCGGCGTGGTTGGCGGGGCCGACGACGCCTTCCTGCTCCATGCGCTCCATCAGCGAGGCGGCGCGGTTGTAGCCAATCTGCAGGCGGCGCTGGATGTAGCTGGTCGAGGCCTTGCCGTCGCGGGTGACCACGGCCACGGCGCGGTCGTAGAGGTCGTTGCTCTCGCCGTCGCCGCCGAAGCCCAGGTCGCCCTCCTCCGCCTCGTCGTCGCCGCCGGCGGTCACCTCCTCGAGGTAGCTGGGCGTGCCCTGGTCGCGCAGGAACTTGGCCACCGCTTCGACCTCGCCGTCCGAGACGAAGGGGCCGTGCAGGCGGGTGATGCGGCCGCCGCCGGCCATGTAGAGCATGTCGCCCTGGCCCAGCAGCTGCTCGGCGCCCTGCTCGCCCAGGATGGTGCGGCTGTCGATCTTCGAGGTGACCTGGAAGCTGATCCGAGTCGGGAAGTTGGCCTTGATGGTGCCGGTGATGACGTCCACCGACGGGCGCTGGGTCGCCATGATCAGGTGGATGCCGGCGGCGCGCGCCATCTGGGCCAGGCGCTGGACGGCGCCTTCGATGTCCTTGCCGGCCACCATCATCAGGTCGGCCACCTCGTCGATGATCACGACCAGGTAGGGCATCGGCTCGGGCCGGATCTTCTCGCTCTCGTAGGTCGCGCGGCCGCTGTCGTCGAAGCCGGTCTGCACCGTCCGCTCGAAGTGCTCGCCCTTGGCCAGGGCCTCGCGGGCGCGCTCGTTGAACGAGGCGATGTTACGCACGCCGATCTTCGACATCCGCCGATAGCGATCCTCCATCTCGCGCACGGTCCACTTCAGCGCGACGATGGCCTTCTTCGGGTCGGTGACGACGGGCGCCAGCAGGTGCGGGATGCCGTCGTAGACCGACAGTTCCAGCATCTTCGGGTCGATCATGATCAGCCGGCACTGCTCGGGCGGCAGCTTGTAGAGGATCGACAGGATCATGGCGTTGACGCCCACCGACTTGCCCGAGCCGGTGGTGCCGGCGATCAGCAGGTGGGGCATCTTGGCGAGGTCGGCGATGTAGGGCTCGCCGCCGATCGTCTCGCCCAGCGCCACGGGCACGACCTGGCCGCCCCGCTCGTACTCGGACGCCGCCAGCAGGTCGCGCAGGTAGACGGTCTCGCGCCGCTGGTTGGGCAGCTCGATGCCGATGGCGTTGCGGCCCGACACCACCGAGACGCGGGCCGAGGCGACGCTCATGGAGCGCGCGATGTCGTCCGCGAGCGCCACGACGCGGGCCGACTTCACGCCGGCGGCGGGCACCAGCTCGTAGAGCGTGACCACGGGGCCGGGGCGGATCTGATCCACCTGGCCGCGCACGCCGAACTCGGCCAGCACGCTTTCCAAGAGCTGGGCGTTCTGGCGCAGCGACCCTTCATCGAACTGGGCGGCCCGCGGCTTAGACTTGGTCAGCATCGAGAGCTCGGGGAGCTGGAAGCCGCCCTCCTGGGCGAAGACGAACGTGCCCTGCGCCTCCTTCGCCTCGCGGGCGCTCTCCTTGGGCATGGCCTTCGGCGCCTTCACCTGCAACACCGGGGCGTCGGCGCTGGCGGCCGGCGCGATCGCCTCGTCGTCGAAGGCGGCGTCGGGGATGACCGGATCCGCCTTGGCCCGGCGGGCGACCTTGACCGCCTTGGGCTCGGGCCTGGCGGCCTTGAGTTTCGGTTTCGGCGTCAGCGCATGCGCCAGGCCGTCGGCCAGGCCCCGGAAATCGACCCGCGACAAGCCCAGGCCGTAGCCGTAGGCGATCGCGCCCCCGACGGCGAAGACGATACCGGCGATGAGCTCGCCGGTGGGCAGGCGTGCGTATTCGATGAGGCCGGCGAAGGCGCTCAACAGCGTGTCGCCCCAGAAACCGCCCAAGCCCTTGGCCAGGGGCCAGGCGGCCGGGGTCGGCGCCCAGGCGAGTGCGCCCGCCAGCGCCAGCAGGCCCAGCGTCCCGATGGCGGCGCGCAAGCGGAGGCGCCCGCGATGGAGATCCGGCTCGGGATCGGCCACGCGCGACAGGCCGCAGGTGACGATCAGAAGGGCCGCCAGCCCGGCGGTCACGCCCAGCGACTGCACGCCGATGTCGGCCATCACGGCCCCGCCGCCGCCCAGCGCGTTCGTGGGCTCGGCCGGTCCCGCGGCGTTCAGGCTGGGATCGGCCGCGTTGTAGGTGGCGAAGGCGGCCGCCAGCGCGACACCGAAGGCGGCCGTCACACCGCCGCGCAGGCGCGCCGTCGCCGGATGGTTCCAGGTCAGCCTGGCGATGTGGAGGACGAGCTCTCCGCCGGTTTTCCGCGCCGCCCGCGCCATAACCTTGAACCACTCCAAACAAGTCGAACCTGACCTGTTTGGGCCAGGGACCGTTAATCGGCCGTTTACCGTGATTTTCTGCGACACCATCGGCCTTCCTTGGGCCGCGATGGCGGACTAGTTTCGGCGCATGAACTGGTCGATGCCCCGTCCCGTGCTGCAGCTCGTCGCCACCGGCCTCGGCGTGGTGTGGCTGGGCGCCTTCGCCCTCGCCGCCTTCACCGCCCCGCCGCGCGGCCGCCTGCCCGGCGAAGGCCCGCAAGGCGCCAGCGCCGAGATCCTGCAGGCAACCGAAGCCACCCCCCTCATCGACGAGCGGCTGGCCGGCACGCCTGAGCCCGAGGAGCTGACCGAGGAAGAGAAGGCCGCCCTCGAGGCCGAGAAGAAGGCCAAGGCCGAAGCCGCCGCGCTCGCCAAGGCCGAAGCCGCCAAGGGCGCGCCCGCCGGCCCCGAGGCGCTGGTCCCGATCCCGCCGCCCGTGGTGGCGAAGGTGGAGCCGACGGCGCCCGCGCCGCCCCCGCCGAAAGTGGAAGAGCCGGTGTTCTGAGGCGCGGCGCGCCTACACCCCGTTCTTCTTGAAGAACGCCAGCATCTTGCCCCAGGCGTCCTCGGCGGCGTCCTTCTTGTAGGAGGGCCGGTAGTCGGCGTGGAAGCCGTGCTGGGCGCCCGGATAGACGATGATGTCGCTCGACGTCTTGCCGGCCGCCTTCAGCGCTTCCCTCATCTTTTCGACGTCGGTCAGCGGGATGCCGTTGTCCTTCTCGGCGTAGAGGCCCAGTACCGGCGCTTTCAGCTCGGCCACCAGGTCCAGCGGGTTCTTGTTGCTGGGGTCGTTGGCCATGCCGCTGGAGAGCCGGCCATACCAGGCGACGCCCGCCTTGAAGCCCGGCACACGGGCCACCGCCTCCCAGGTTACCGCCCCACCCCAGCAGTAGCCGGTCACCGCAACGCGCTTGGCGTCGGCGAAGGGCTGGGCCTTCAGCCAGTTCAGCGCCGCCTGGATGTCGCCCATCACCTGGGCGTCGGTGGCGGTGGCCACGATCTTCATGATCTCCGGGAAGTTCGTCATCGTCGACGGGTCGCCGGCGCGGATGAAGAAATCCGGGGCGATCGTCACATAGCCCGCCTTGGCGAGCCTGCGCGCCGTGTCGCGGATGTACTCGTGCAGGCCGAAGATCTCGGAGACCAGCACCACGCACGGGTGCTTCCCGGCCTTCGAAGGCCGCGCCACATAGGCGGGGATCTCGCGGTCGGGCGCTTTGATCTGCACCGTGCCGGTGGTGAGTCCCGCCTCGTCGGTCTTCACGGGCTGGGCCTCGGCCGACCACGCCGCCACGGCGTAGCCGCCGGTCAGCGCCAGAGTCAGGCCGCGGCGCGACAGGTTCACGTCTTCCGGGCGCGTGCCGTCCGGGCGGGTCAGGGTCACCATTGGCGGTTTCCTTAGCTGGCAGTTGGCGTGATGCTGGGCGCCACCACACCGACAGCGCAGGTGGACGTCAACCGCAGATGGCCCCGGTCCGCATGAAACCGCTCTCGCTGCGCTGGCTGACCGCGGCCGAGCAGGCGCTGGCGCGCGAGGTCTTCGGCTCGGGCATCCGGCCTAAGCGGGTGCGCATCTTCGCCCAGCCGATCGTGCCGCGGCCGTTCACGCCCGGGTCGGCGGGGATCGTCTACCCGGTCGTCGAGTCCCTCACCGATTTCACCGAGGGCGCGCTGCCCGACCTGGCCACGTTCGTGCACGAGCTGACCCACATCTGGCAGGCCCAGCACGGGGTCATCCTTCCGTTCGCCAAGCTGCAGGCGGGCGACAGCGACGCGACCTATCGCTACGACCTGGACCGCCAGACGTTCGCCCAGATGAACATCGAGCAGCAGGCCCGGGTGGTCGAACACCACTTCGTGCTGTCGCGCCAGGATGTGCTGATCACCGGTCGCCCGCCGCCCTTCCCGCGCGAGCGGTACGAGGCCCTGCGGGGCTGGTGGTTCACACCGTGACCGTTTGTCCCTACCCGCTTTGCGGACATTCGCCCTTGCAGCCGGGGCAATTTCCCCCATATCGGCTCTCGAAGCTGGGTTCCGCGAAGGGAAGGCGGGCTCGGCCAGACACCTAATCGAACCGGGGGCGTCGCTTTTCCTCGGGCGCTTCACTAGAAGGCCCACCCGCGGCGTCCGCCAACAAGGAGCGAGCAAGACTTAGGCTATGAGCAAGATCATCGGCATCGACCTCGGCACGACCAACTCGTGCGTGGCCATCATGGACGGGAAGAACCCGAAAGTGATCGAGAACGCCGAAGGCGCGCGCACCACGCCTTCGGTCGTGGCTTTCATGGATGACGGCGAGCGGCTCGTCGGCCAGCCGGCCAAGCGCCAGGCGGTCACCAACCCCGCCAACACCCTCTTCGCCATCAAGCGCCTGATCGGGCGCAACTACGCCGACCCGATGGTGGAGAAGGACAAGGGCATGGTGCCCTACGAGATCACCAAGGGCCCGAACGGCGACGCCTGGGTGAAGGCGCACGGCAAGGACTACTCGCCCCAGCAGGTCTCGGCCTTCATCCTGCAGAAGATGAAGGAAGCCGCCGAGCAGCACCTCGGCGAGAAGGTCGAGAAGGCGGTCATCACCGTCCCGGCCTACTTCAACGACGCCCAGCGCCAGGCGACCAAGGACGCCGGCAAGATCGCGGGCCTTGAAGTCCTGCGGATCATCAACGAGCCGACGGCGGCCGCGCTGGCCTACGGCCTCGAGAAGAACGAAGGCAAGAAGATCGCGGTCTACGACCTGGGCGGCGGCACGTTCGACGTGTCGATCCTGGAGATCGGCGACGGCGTCTTCGAGGTGAAGTCGACGAACGGCGACACCTTCCTGGGCGGCGAGGACTTCGACCTGCGGATCGTCGACTACCTGGCCGACGAGTTCAAAAAGGAACAGTCCGTCGACCTGCGGAAGGACAAGCTGGCCCTCCAGCGCCTCAAGGAAGAAGCCGAGAAGGCGAAGAAGGAGCTCTCCTCGACCACGCAGTACGAGGTGAACCTGCCCTTCATCAGCATGAACGCGTCGGGTCCCTTGCACCTGAACGTGAAGCTGTCGCGCGCCAAGCTCGAAGCGCTGGTCGAGGACCTGATCAAGAAGACGGTCGGTCCCTGCGAGCAGGCGCTGAAGGACGCAGGCCTGAAGAAGTCCGACATCGACGAGGTGATCCTGGTCGGCGGCATGACGCGCATGCCCAAGGTCGTCGAGACGGTGAAGGAGTTTTTCGGGCGTGAGCCCCACAAGGGCGTGAACCCGGACGAGGTCGTGGCGCTGGGCGCCGCGGTCCAGGCCGGCGTGCTGGGCGGCGAGGTGAAGGACGTCCTCCTCCTCGACGTGACCCCGCTCACCCTGGGCATCGAGACCCTGGGCGGCGTGTTCACTCCGCTGATCGAGCGCAACACGACGATCCCGACCAAGCGGTCCCAGACCTTCTCGACCGCCGACGACAACCAGTCGGCGGTGACGATCCGGGTCTTCCAGGGCGAGCGTCCGATGGCGGTGGACAACAAGATGCTGGGCCAGTTCGACCTGGTCGGCATCCCGCCGGCGCCGCGCGGCGTGCCGCAGGTCGAGGTGACCTTCGACATCGACGCCAACGGCATCGTCAACGTCCAGGCGCGCGACAAGGCGACCAACAAGGAACAGTCGATCCGCATCCAGGCCAACGGCGGCCTCTCGGACGCGGACATCGACGCCATGGTCAAGGAAGCCGAGTCCAACAAGGCCGAGGACGAGAAGCGCAAGGCGGCCGTCGAGGCCAAGAACCAGGCCGACGCGATCATCCACTCGTCCGAAAAGGCCCTGGCCGAGCACGGCGACAAGGTCTCGGAAGCCGAGCGGAGCGCCATCCAAACGGCTCTGGACGACCTGAAGGGGTCGCTGGACTCGGGTGACGCCGAGGCGATCTCGGCCAAGACCCAGACCCTCATCCAGGCTTCGATGAAGCTGGGCGAGGCCATGTACAAGGCCCAGCAGGGCGACGCCGGCGCGGATGCGGCCGGCGGCGCCGATGCCGAGACCTCCTCGGACGACGTCGTCGACGCCGAATTCGAGGAAGTCGACGGCGACGGCAAGAAGTCGGCGTGACAACGCGCCCCATGGCCGCCCACCGCATGAAGTGCGATCTGGAAGGCCATGGGGACGTCGCCGCCGCTTTCGCGGGACTAGTGACCCCCGTCCGCTCGGTGCTAAGCCTTGCAGTCGGGCGGGGGTCCACCCACTTCATTTCACATCGGTTTCTGAGCGCCTGACGTTTTCATGCGGGACTATTACGAGATCCTGGGCGTGGACCGCGGTTGCGATGACAACGCCCTCAAGGCCGCGTTCCGCAAGCTGGCGATGGAGCACCATCCCGACCGCAATGGCGGCTGCGAGGAGGCCTCCGGCCGCTTCAAGGAAGTCAACGAGGCCTACTCGGTCCTCTCCGACCCGCAGAAGCGCGCCGCCTACGACCGCTTCGGCCACGCCGGCGTCAACGGCCAGGGCGGCTTCGGCGGCGGGAACGGCCAGTTCCACGACGTCCACGACATCTTCAACGAGGTGTTCGGCGACGTATTCGGCGACATGTTCGGCGGCCGAGGCGGCCGCGGCCAGCGCGGCGGTCCGGCCCGCGGTTCGGACCTGCGCTACGACCTGGAGATCACCCTCGAGCAGGCCTTCGCCGGCGCCGAGGTCGAGATCACGGTGCCCGCGACACTCACCTGCGAGACCTGCGACGGCTCGGGCGCCAAGCCCGGCACCAGCCCGACGCAGTGCACCACCTGCCACGGCGCCGGCCGCGTCCGCGCCAGCCAGGGCTTCTTCTCGATCGAGCGGGCCTGCCCGCGCTGCGGCGGCTCGGGCCGCATGGTCATGGATCCCTGCGTCGACTGCCGCGGCCAAGGCCAGGTGCGCAAGAACCGCACGCTGGCGGTCCGCATCCCGGCGGGCGTCGACGACGGCGCGCGCATCCGCCTGGCCGGCGAGGGCGACGCGGGCCTGCGCGGCGGGCCGCGCGGCGACCTCTACATCTTCGTCTCGGTCCAGCCGCACGAGCTCTTCGAGCGCGACGGCCTGGACCTGCTCTGCACGGTGCCCGTGCCCATGTGCACCGCGGCCCTGGGCGGCGAGATCGAGGCCCCCTGCCTGCTGGGCGGCGAGAACTGCGACGGAAACTGCAAGATCGAGGTCAAGGTGCCCGAGGGCGCCCAGACCGGCCGCACGGTGCGTGTGAAGGGCCGCGGCATGCCGTCCCTGCGCGGCCGCGAGCGCGGCGACCTGGTGGTCGAACTGTTCGTCGAGACGCCGACCAAGCTCACCGCCCGCCAGAAGGAGCTGATGCGCGAGATCGCCTCGCTCTGCAGCGAGCAGCAGCACCCCAAGGCCGCCGGCTTCATGGGCAAGGCCAAGCGCTTCTGGAGCTCCGCGACGGGCGCGGCGTAAGCCTATCCCTCCCCGTCATGGGAGGGATGACTAGCGCTTGGGTCTCAAGGCGACGAGAACATTCCCACCCGCCTGGCCGAAGCTGGCGTAGCCCGAGTTTACGAACACCATGCCGTCGCCGGCGAAGAGGCCGGCCGCGTCGATGGACCCGCCATTCCCGGGGATCTTGTTCACCGGCTGATAGGCCGTTGCGGCGGTGTCGACCATGTGCAGCACCTTGCCGGTGGCCGCATCGAACACCCAGAGCCGCCCGTCCAGCGAGCCGGCCAGCAGCGCCCCGTCGATCACGAGCGGCGCGGCGGAGAGGCCGTAGCGGGTCCTGCACGTCGAGACCTTGGCCCGCGGACCCTCGCAATCGGGCGCCGCGCGCCATTGCCAGGCGACCTTACCGCTGACCACGTCGACGGCGTGCATGCCGGCGGCGGACCTGTCGGCCGGCACGTTCGGGTCGCTGATCGGCGCGAACACGCGCACGCCATCGGTGGCGATGCCCCAGTGCACGCCACCCAGGGCCGTGCCCTTGCCGAACTGGTGGCGCCACAAGACCTCGCCCGTGGCGGCGTCCAGCCCCCAGACGTCGCCCGACTTCTGGCCGCCCAGGATGATGTCTCTCCCGCCCTTGCCGCGGAAGATCACGGGGCCCGCCCCGAAGTCGTGGTCGAGCAGCACGCTGCCCTCGGCGGCGAAGTAGCAGTTGGGGCCGACGGGCCGGCCGCTCGCGGCGACAGAACCCACGGGGCAGCTCATGTTCCAGACGTCGTTGGCCAGCGCCTGGAAGACCCACCTCTGCTTGCCGGTGGCGAGGTCGATCGCGGCGATCGCGTCCGAGGTCTTGGTGGCGGGCGGCGAGGTGTTCTCGCCGGTCGAGGCGTAGACCACGCCCTTCTCCACATCGACCGAGGGCGACGACCACACCGGCGCGCCCGAGGGCCCGAACGCGGCGGCGCCGGCGCTGTTCGTGCGGCCGAGCGGCTTGGCGTCCTCCATGGTGTGCCAGGTCCACAGGACCTTGCCGTCCTTGCCGTCCACCGCCGCCACCGCGCCGTGGCCCTTGCAGCACTCGTAGACCGGCCGCATGGCCGCGCCCACGTCGCTGCCCGAGATCGGCACGATGATCTTGCCGTCGTGGATCAGCGGCGAGCCCGAGAGCGGCGCCGTCTTGTCGTGCCGTGGATCGGCCCGCCAGAGGATCTTGCCGGTCGCCGCGTCAAGGGCGATGAGGTTGCCCGAGGCCTCGCTGCCGACCAGGCCGAGCGGCCCGCCCTTGCCCAGCCGGCCATAGGCCAGGGTGTTGCGCACCTGCGACGGCGTCGGGGTGGCCCACTTCACGCAGCCGGTCTTCGTATCCAGCGCCAGGATGTGGTTCGCCTGGCCGGCCGGGTAGAACAGCGTCTGGCCCACCACCACGCCGCCGCCGCGCAGACCCGAGGTGCGCGGCATGGCCAGCGCCCAGGCCACTTCCAGCTTCGCCACGTCGGCGGTCTTGAGGGCCGCCTGGGCCGCGCTCATCCGGCGGCTGTTGTCGTGGTCGACGCCGAAACTGGTCTGCGCCGGCTTCGGCGCGAGGTCGACGGCGCGTTGCCCCTCGGCGCAGCGGTTGTCGTCGATCCAGGCCGTGCCCACCGGCGCTTCCGGCTTGGCGAGGTAGGCCACCACGGCGCGCAGCTGGTTGCGGTCCAGCCCGTCGCCGATCGGCTTCATCACCCCGGTGGTCAGCGCCGCGTTGATCGTCTGGGCGCTCATGGTCCGCAGCGTCGCCACCGGCGCGGCGCGGCTGCCCGCCTCGGGGGCGTCGTGGCAGGCGGCGCAGAACTGGTCGTAGACCGCCTTGCCCGGAGGCGGCGCCTCGTCGGGCGCCTGGGCCTGGGCCAGGCTGCCGAGACCAAGTCCTGCCAGCGCCATCGCCGCGGCGGCCACGCCGCCGCCCGCAACCTGCTTCCAGAGACCCATGCGCTTCCCTGTATGCCGTACCGGTCCTTCGACCTGTTCTGGCCGGGAGGCTAACCCCTTCGGGCCCACGCGCGAATTGCCTCACTGAAATCCGCCGGTGCAGGTTTGCGGCGGCGCGTCCTTTCCGGTAGAGACACCGCTCCGCTGAAGACGCACCCGTAGCTCAGCTGGATAGAGCGTTGCCCTCCGAAGGCAAAGGTCACACGTTCGAATCGTGTCGGGTGCGCCAGCGAAACCAAACTTGAGCAGGACGTGGCCGTCGCGGTTACGCGCGAGGCCGTCACCTCGTCACGAATTAGCCGGCGACGCCGATCGCCGCGCCGGCGTTTCCAAGGGCGGCGGCGATCGCCTCGCTGAACGTCAGCGCCGCGACCGCCAGCGTCGTACAGACGATGCCCATGAGAAGCACATATTCGGCCGCGGTGGCGCCCGACTCGTCGCGCAGGAACTTCATCACTGGCCAACACCCCAAGTGCTCCGGGCCCTGCCGGACTTCGCGCCGCCCAGATTGAGACGGCTGGGGCGGCCGGTTGCCAGAAGCGTGCCGCGACGGCTCCGCTCGGCGAACCTCGCTGCCCAGAGTTGGCGGCCCTGGAGCCGCGGCCGAGATCTGGGAGGGTTTCGCGTGGCGCCGCGTGCCTGTTCTCCCAACGTACGCGAAAGTGTACGGAAAGTTCTGGATTCCCCTATTGGGCGAACTGTAAGGAAATAAGCTTGACCAATTAGCATGAATTAGAGCTGATTAGGATCAGACTTCTCGAAAGGTATATTCTCCATCAGTCCGACACCTTGCAGGCGATTGCGATATTGGCGCGACCGGGAAGCAAGTATTGATCATCCGGATAGACGGAGCCGCGCTGATTGGCCTCAATCGTCTTGCGCGGCTATCTGCGCCACCTTTCTTGACGTCGCCTGCGCCACGCGGGCGGCTTCTGCGGAAGGCGTCAGCACCCCGAAGCAGGCGCAGGGCCCCGGCATCGCCGGGGCCCTTTGCGCTTGGTGCCCTTGCATGGCGTCAGGCGGCGCCCAACCCGCCACGAGGTTCGCGCCATTCGCGCCATATCCGAGTTCTGCTCGCCTCGCGGGCGAGCATGGTTGCCAAATCCTTAACAATCCTTGATTCACCAAAACCGCGCAGAAAGCCTGGACACGCGGACAGATGGCGTTTCGGAATTCGCCGGCGATACGAAGAAGCGAGGCGCACCTGCCCGCTTTCCGCCCGCGCGTCCCCGTCCGCTTCCTCACCACGGGCAAGCGCCGCACCTGGTGGCGCTGGGCGTTGTTCCTCGGTTTCATCGCGCTGAACGAGGCCCGCGGCGTCTATGTGGTGGCCGAGTTCCTGAAGGCCTGGAATTCGTAGACGACCGTTTCCGTTGCTTGACGCGCAGGGCGCCGGGCTAGGGTCTGCGCTCGACAAGGGGAGCGCGGGCATGGCCGGGTCCAAGGTCGCCTATTCGGCGGAAGGCATTGAGTTCGTGGGGACGCTGTTCCAGCCGCAGGGTTCGGGGGCCGCGCCTGGCGTGCTGGTGGCCCACGAGTCGCCCGGCGTCACCGAGCACACGCTGAACGCGGCGCGCAGGCTCGCCGGCCTGGGCTTCGTGGCGCTGGCGACCGACTATCAGGGCGGCGGCCAGGTGGTGACCGACCGCGACGAGATGATGCGCCGCTTCCAGTGGTTCATGGCGGACCCCAGCCACATCCGCGCGCGTATGCGCGCGGCGCTCGAGGCGCTGAAGGCCCAGCCGCGGGTCGACGCGGGGCGCCTCGCCGCCCTGGGCTACTGCTATGGCGGGGCCGCGGCCCTGGAACTGGCCCGGGACGGGGCCGACCTGAAGGCGGTCGTGGGCTACCACTCGACGCTGACGACCGCGCGGCCCGACGACGCGGCGAACGTCCGGGGCAAGGTGCTGGTCCACATCGGCGCCGACGATCCTGCGGTCCCGGCCGAGCAGCGGACGGCGTTCGAGCAAGAGATGACCAAAGGCGGCGTCGACTGGCGGCTGATGCTTTACGGCCGCACCGCCCACAGCTTCACCAACCCGGAGGCCGACGGCTGGGGCATGCCGGGCTTCGCCTATTCGGCCGACGCAGACCGCCGCTCGTGGGCCGCGACGCAGGACCTCTTCGCGGAGTTGGGGCTGATCTAACCCCTTCACGACCAACCCTGTTGCCGCGAGGCAACATTGCTCGCCTCACAGGCGACCAACGGTCGGCTGGGCCTGCCATTGCGACGCTTTTTTGACTACGCCTGCCCGCAATCAAGCAGCGCGAAAAAAGGCTGCGATTGCGGAAGGACCTCCTCATGAATTCCCGGAAGATCGCACTGACCGTGCGAGCTAGCGCGCTTGCGCTCCTGATCGGCATGCCCGCCGGCGCCGCGTTCGCGGCCGACGAAGTGTCCGAAGTCGAAGAACTGGTCGTCACCGCCCGGAAGCGGGACGAGCAGCTGATCGACGTGCCGTTCTCGGTGGCCGCTCAGAGCGAGCAGGTCATGCGCAACCGGGGCGTGACCAACGTGGAAGAGCTGTCGCGCACCATCGCCAGCTTCACCGTCCAGAACCTCGGCCCCGGCCAGAGCCAGGTGGCCATCCGCGGCATCTCCGCGGGCCAGATCGTCCGCGACCAGCCCGGCGTGAAGGAACAGGTCGGCGTCTACCTCGACGAATCGGTGATCTCGCTGTCGCTCTTCACCCCGGACCTCGACCTCTTCGACCTGAACCGCGTGGAAGTGCTGCGCGGCCCGCAAGGCACCCTGTTCGGTTCGGGCTCGCTGTCGGGCACCGTGCGCTACATCACCAACCAGCCTGACCTCGAGGCCTTCGAAGGCGTGATCGAGGCGACCGCCTCGAAGATCCAGGGCGGCGACATCGGCTGGGACCTGAAGGGCTCGGTCAACATGCCGATCAACGAGCAGATGGCGCTGCGCGTGACGGCCTACAACACGCAGTTCGCGGGCTTCATCGACGCGATCCAGCCCGACGGCAGCGTGAAGAACGACGTCAATGACGGCTATCGCCGCGGCGTCCGGGCGGCGCTGCTGATCCAGCCGACCGAGAACATCTCGCTGACCCCGCGGGTGCTATACCAGAAGATCGACGTGGACGGGTTCAACCGCGTCGACCTCTACAACATCCTGGGCAACGAATTCACCACCACGCGGCCGCGCTTCCAGCTGGGCGGCCTGAAGCAGTTCACCCAGCTCAAGGAGAAGTTCGAGGACGAGTTCTTCCTCGCCGACCTAACGCTGAACTACGACTTCGGCCCGGCCCGCCTGACCTCGATCTCGTCGTTCACCGACCGCGAGGTCCTGGTGCTGCGCGACGCGACGGCGCTGACCGGCTCGATCACGGGCGGCTCCATCGGCCTGCCGGAAGCAGTCTACACGATCGACGCGCCGCTGGCCGACACCACCGACCTGCAGACCTTCACCCAGGAAGTGCGCCTGACGTCCACCGGCGAAGGCCCGCTGCAGTGGGTGGTCGGCGGGTTCTACTCGCACATCGACCGCGACTATGCCCAGGACCTGTTCGTGCAGGGCTTCTCGGCGATGACCGGCATCCCGACGCAGAGCGACGTGGCCCCCACGGACCACCTCTACTACTCGACGG
>NZ_DASWTE010000026.1:0-7353 GCF_036402295.1 Phenylobacterium sp. | reverse complement strand
AGCCTCGAGACCGGCAGCGGCGAGGCGTTCGAGCCGGCGCTGGAACTCTACCGCCGCCGCGGCTTCGAAAGCTGCGGCGCGTTCGCCGACTATGTCGCCAGCGAGTTCAACCAGTTCATGCGGCTGGAGCTATAGCCAGGGTGCTGACGCCTCCCGCGCCAGCATGTCCTCGTAGGTCGGCCGCGGCCGCACCACGGCGAACTGGTCGCCCTTCACCAGGACCTCGGGGACCAGCAGGCGCGAGTTGTACTCGCTGGACATGGCCGCCCCGTAGGCGCCGGCGGTCATGAAGGCCACGAGGTCGCCGGCTTCCAGTGGCGCCAGCACACGGTCCCGCGTGAAGGTGTCGCCGCTCTCGCAGATCGGGCCCACCACGTCGTAGGTCCTGGCGTCGCCGGCCCGCGGCTTCACCGGCCGAATGTCGTGGTAGGCGTCATACATCGCAGGCCGCAGCAGGTCGTTCATGGCCGCGTCGAGGACGAGGAAGCGGCGGCCTTCCGGGCGCTCGTGCACGTGCAGGACCCGGGCGAGCAGGATGCCGGCGTTGGCGGCGATCATCCGGCCGGGCTCGAAGGCGAACTGGATGTCCAGGCCCCGGGTGGCCTGGGCGATCATGGCGGCGTATTCGGCGGGCGAGGGGGGCTCGGGCTGGTTGAAGTAGGGCACGCCCAGGCCGCCGCCCAGGTCGAGGCGCTCGACAGAGAGGCCCTCGCCCCGGATCCGCTCGACGAGGGCGCGCATCTTCACGAAGGCCGCGCGCAGCGGGGCGAGGTCGGTGATCTGGCTGCCGATGTGGCAGGCCACGCCCACCGGCCGGACGCCGACCATGTTGGCGGCGTTGGCGTAGAGCCGTTCAGCTTCGACCATCGAGACGCCGAACTTGTTCTCGGCCTTTCCGGTGGAGATCTTGGCGTGGCCGCCGGCCTCGACGTCGGGATTCACGCGGATCGCGATGGTGGCGCGCTTGCCCATCTGCCGAGCGACGCGATTGACCGTGTGCAGCTCGGGCTCGGACTCGACGTTGATCTCGGCCACGTCGTTCTGCAGCGCGAAGGCGATCTCGTGCTCGGCCTTGCCGACGCCGGAGAAGACGATCCGTTCGCCGGGGATGCCGGCGGCCAGCGCGCGGCGGATCTCGCCCTCGGAGACGGTGTCGGCGCCGGCGCCCAGGTTCCCCAGCGTGCGCAGGACCGCGACGTTGGAGTTGGCCTTTACGGCGTAGGCGATCAGCGGCTGGCCCAGGCCCGCGTCCACGAAGGCATCGCGCAGCACCGTGTAGTGCCGCTCCAGAGTAGCCGACGAATAGACGTAGACGGGCGTCCCGACCGTCTCGGCGATGCGCGAGAGAGGGACGCCCTCACATGCGAGCTCGCCCCCCTGCAGCTCGAAATGATTCATCGGCGCGGGTTGGTGTAGGGGTCGGGGAGCGCACTGGGCGGGGCGACCGCGCCGGGGCCGGTGTTGGTGCCGGGGATGGGCAGCGTGCGCGGCGGGGCCGGATCGGTGGAGCGGTCGCGCGGATCCACGGTGTCGACTGGGCGCGACGGGTCCTGCTTGCGCTGGGCGTCGTCGGCGTCCTTGGTGGTGTTGCGCTCGGCGCCGAACAGCGGGCCGGGACGCTCGAGCTGGCCCACCTTGCCGCAGCCGGCGAGGCCCGCCACGAGGATCAGGGCGCCCGTAAGCGCCAGTGTGCGGGGGGTCATGCCAGGACTTCCTTCCAACGCTTGATCTGCGCGCGGACCTGATCCGGCGCGGTTCCACCGTAGCTGCGCCGGCTGGCGACGGAAGCCTCGGGGGTGAGGACATCGTAGATGGCCGCGGTGATCCGCGCATCCAGAGCCTTGAGTTCGGAGAGCGGCAGGTCGGGCAGGCCGACGCCCAGCGCCTCGGCCTTCTTCACGGCCGCGCCGGTGACGTGGTGGGCGTCGCGGAACGGCAGGCCGAGCTCGCGCACCAGCCAGTCGGCGAGGTCGGTGGCGGTGGAATAGCCGGCCCCCGCCGCGGCCGCCATGCGCTCGGTGACGGGCTCGAGGTCGGCCACCATGCCCGCCATGGCCAGAAGGCTGAGCTCCAGGGCGTCGAAGGCCTCGAAGGTGGGGACCTTGTCCTCCTGCATGTCCTTCGAATAGGTCAGCGGCAGCCCCTTCATGACGATGGTCAGTTGGGTGAACGACCCCATCATCCGGCCCACCTTGGCGCGCACCAGCTCGGCGGCGTCGGGGTTCTTCTTCTGCGGCATGATCGACGAGCCGGTCGTGAAGGCGTCCGACAGCTTCACGAAGCCGAACTGCGGCGTCATCCAGATCACGATCTCTTCCGCCAGGCGCGACAGGTGCGTGGCGCAGATGGTGGCGGCGGCCAGCGCCTCCAGCGCGAAGTCGCGGTCGGCCACGCTGTCCAGCGAGTTGGCGGTCGGGCGGTCGAAGCCCAGCGCATGGGCGGTCATCCGCCGGTCGATCGGGAACGGCGAGCCGGCCAGCGCGGCCGCGCCCAGCGGGCTCTCGTTCATCCGCGCGCGGGCGTCGGCGAAGCGGGACGCGTCGCGGCCGAACATCTCCACATAGGCCATCAGGTGGTGCCCGAAGGTCACCGGCTGCGCGGGCTGCAGGTGTGTGAAGCCCGGCATGACTGTGTCGGCGTGCTGCTCGGCCTTGGCCAGCAGCGCCTTCTGAAGCGCCTGGAGCTGGCCCAAGGTCCGGTCGCAGGCGTCGCGGACCCACATGCGGAAGTCCAGCGCCACCTGGTCGTTGCGCGAGCGGGCGGTGTGCAGCCGGCCGGCCGCGGGGCCGATGAGCTCGCGCAGCCGCGCCTCCACGTTCATGTGGATGTCTTCGTATTCGTCGCGGAACGGGAAGGTCCCGGCCTCGATCTCGCCGGCGATGGTTTCGAGGCCGCCCTGGATCGCTGCTTCGTCCTCGCTTGAAATGACGCCCGCGCTGCGCAACATCGCCGCGTGCGCACGGGAGCCTTCCAGGTCCTGGGCCGCCAGACGACGGTCGAACCCGATGGAGACGTTGATCGCCTGCATCAGCTCGGCCGGCTTTGCGGAGAACCTGCCGCCCCACATGGCCTGTCCCGCCGAGGATGGGCGTGCGGGCGGGTTTGAGGAAGACGAGGTCATATGAGCGAAGGTCCGGAAGCGGCGGGTAAGCCCAAGGGCGGGTTCCTGACCTGGGCCCTGTGGGGCGCAGCCCTCGTGGGCGTCGCGGCGGTTGTCTACATCATCGCGCAGGCGTCTTCCAACCAGCCGCCGCCGTCGGCGGAGAGCCCTGCCGCCGTGGCCCCCGGCGGCGCCTCAAAGTTCACCGCCAAGTTCGTGAAACCGGACGCCCCCACGCCGCCGCCGGATCACACGATCTACGACGCCTCAGGCAAGGCGATGAAGCTCGCCGACCTCAAGGGCAAGGTGGTTGTGATGAACATCTGGGCGACGTGGTGCGCGCCCTGCAAGATCGAGATGCCGACGCTGGCGAAGCTGCAGGCGGCCTACGAAGGCAAGCCCGTGGAGGTGGTGGCGGTCAGCATCGACACCGTGGGCGACGCCGACAAGGCGACCCTGTTCATCGCCCAGAACGCGCCGCTGAAGTTCTACCACGACCGCGAGATGAAGATGCCGTTCGTGCTGAAGCCGGTCGCGCCCGGCGCGCCGACCACGGTGATCTACGGCAAGGACGGCTTCGAGGTCGGCCGCGTGGCCGGCGAGGCCGACTGGTCGGGCGACGACGTCAAAAAGGTGATCGACGAGGCGCTGGCCAAGGGCTGAAGGCGCCTCGTCCGATCGAGCGTCAGGCGGCGACCTTGTGTTTTCCCGAGGGCGACGTCGGCTCCTGCTGGTTGCTCAGGGTGCGGACCAGGTTCACCAGCGACGAGCGGACTTCGGGCGCCAGGCGCTCGAAGGCCGACAGCAGCTCCAGCGCGCCGGGGGTGCGCATCCGGGTCAGCAGGTCGAGGTCCTCGGCCGTTTCCTTGTCCGCGCCGTCGAAGACATCCATGAGGTCGGTGACGCGGCAGCGCAGGGCGCGAGAAATCTGCACCAAGCGCGAAAACGAGATGCGGTTCGCGCCGTTCTCGTACTTTTGGATCTGCTGGAAGCTGACGCCGCACTGCTCGGCGAGGGCCTCCTGCGACATCCCGATGGTCCGACGCCGAATGCGCACCGCGGCCCCGAGCGCGATGTCCATGGGGTCGGGCGCCTTGATAGACACCTCCGACATAACCATTCCTCCATTCTGCGAGTGTCCCCGTCCGACCTCGCAAGTCCTAGTTGCGACTAAAAGCCTTTGTCGCGGAACTGCAAAGCTTTTTCAGCCCTCAGGCGACCGGCGTTCAACCCCAGCGGACAGGACGTCGGCGGACGCGGTTAAGGTCTTGGTCACCGAAGCACCGCGGAACTGCCGGTGTTCAGCGTAACGATTCACCAAGGCCCATGCCCGTCATTCGCCTGCATCCCCCCTTCGACCATGGAGCTGCGCTTCGGGTTCCCCCGGCGCACGACCAAAAGAACTGGGCCGTGCTCTGGCACTGGCTCGGCGAAGACGCCCAGTCGGTGGCGGAAGCCTCGGCCGTTCAGGTGCGTACGCCCGAAGGCCCCGTGGTCGCGCATTGCGGCGACTGGATCGTGCTGTCGCACTCCGGATCGTTCCACGTGGCCCACACGCTGCGGCCCCACGACGCCTAGGCCGCGGGCAAGACCCCGCCGGGGAGGTGGGACGTCGCGTGGTGCGCTGGCGTTCGTCGGCGTCTAGGGCGCCCAGGAGACCTTGAAGCCCAGCTTGTGTGGCCTCACCTCGACCGCCCGGTCGGGGCGGTAGGCGGCCAGCGTCTCTGCGCTCCAGGAGAGGCGATAGCGGACGAGGTAGGCCTGGTGGTCGGAGAGCCGCTTCGCGCCCTCGTCGAAGAGGTAGCGGCTGGCCACCGGCTGAACGCGGAGCGCCCCGTTTCGGAAGCCTTGCAGGTCCTGGGTGCGCAGCCACGGCTTCGCGGACGTGTCGGCCGCGCCGTCGCCGCACCCTGAGCCCGGCTGGCTGCAGTATTCGCCCACCACGGTGAAGGGCCGCTGTCCGGCCTCGTAGTCGTAGCGCGCGGGCGAGTTGCGGATGTTGAAGTCGCCGCCCACCAGCAGCGGATGGGCCGCCGCGCGATGGGTCTTCACGAAAGCCGACAGCTCGCGTGTCTGGCCGCGGTGCGCCGACAGGGTCCGCGTGCGCGGGGCGCCCGAGGCCTTGCGCGCATTCATATGCGTGTTGACCACGTCGATCGGCGTCGGCGACCACGCGGGCGCCAGTCGCACCATCATGGCGCCCTTGTTGGCCAAGCAGTCGAAGCCCGCGCAGTGATCGTAGGCGGTCGTCCTCACCTCGAGGATGGGCGCGTCCGAAAGGACATGCAGCCCGCCGCTCGTCAGCTTGCCGAGGCCGCCGCCGGGACCGCTCGCCCAGTAGCCGTAGCCGCTCTCGCGGACCAGGTCGGCCACTTCCCGGCGGAAGCCCTCCTGGATCAGCACCACGTCGGGCTGGCGGCCCGCCTGGCGCATGGCCGCGAGTTCGCGGCCGATCTCGCGCAGGGCCTTGCCGCGGTTCAGCGCCAGCGGCCAGGGCAGGCCGCGGACGTTATAGGTCAGGACGCTGATCTCGCCCGTTTCGGGCTGCGGCTCCGGTAAGGACGGGCGCTGCACCGATAGCGTGGAGGACACGTGGGCCGGCGGGGCCACGTAGGCGTAGTCGGGGACGTTGGCGTCCAAGTACATCTCTCGCCGCTCCGGGACATGCGGCCGTCCTCAAGGCGGGATATCTGCAATCCCAAGGCGAGGTCGGCCCGCGTTGTTCAAGCGCAGCCCGATGTCTTTTGATCTGTTGTCCGGGCAAGGGCGGAAATGGCCTGCTTCGTTTACCGGCGTGTGACAGCCGCATAGTCGTTTCACGACATGCGCCGACGCCTGTAGGGTGGGCGCCTGTCCACGGAGCCCGCCATGCCGGCCATCCTCGTCAACCGGGTGACGCCTACGCTCAGCGCCAACGACCACCCCTACATGAACGGGGCGTGGACCCCGAACTTCGACGAGTACGACGCCTACGACCTGCCGATGGTCGGCGAGATCCCGAAGGATCTGGACGGAGTCTATGTCCGCAACACCGAGAACCCGGTGCACGACCCGATCGGGACCTACCACCCGTTCGACGGCGACGGGATGCTGCACGCGATGCACTTCCGCGATGGCAAGGCCGAGTACCGGAACCGCTTCATCCGCACCAAGGGCTTCGAGGCGGAAGCGGCGGCCGGCGGGCCGATCTGGGCGGGGCTGGCGGGGCATCCGGGCCAGTCCAAGCAGCCGGGCTGGGGCGCGCAGGGCAGCCTGAAGGACTCGTCGTCCACCGACGTGGTGGTCCACGCCGGCCAGATCCTGTCGACCTTCTATCAGTGCGGCGAGCCGTATCGCCTGGACCCGCTGACACTGGCGCCGTTGGGCGTTGACGCCTGGGCCCCGGCCGAGGGCGTCTCGGCCCACGCCAAGGTGGATGAGGCGACGGGCGAGCTCCTGTTCTTCAACTACTCCAAGGCCGCGCCCCACATGCACTACGGCGTCGTGGGGCCGGACAACCGGCTGAAGCACTTCGTGCCGATCCCGCTGCCGGGGCCGCGGCTGCCGCACGACATGGCGTTCACGAAGAACTACGCGATTCTGCCGGACCTGCCGCTGTTCTGGGAACCGGAGCTGCTGGCCAAGGGCTACCACGCCGCCCGCTTCCATCCCGAGCTGCCGACGCGGTTCGCGGTCATCCCGCGCTTCGGCGGCCCGGAGGACATCCGGTGGTTCGAGGCCAAGCCCTGCTACGTCCTGCACTGGGGCAACGCCTACGAGGAGGGCGACGAGATCGTGCTGGACGGCTACTTCCAGGCCGATCCCCAGCCGTCGCCGCTGGAGGGCTATGGCCCCAGGCTCGGCCAGATGATGGCCTACCTCGACCCGCATTCGATGAAGCCGCAGCTCTACCGCTGGCGCTTCAACCTGAAGACCGGGGCCGTGAGTGAGGGGCCGCTCGACGATCGCGTGCTGGAGTTCGGGACCTTCAACCAGAAGGTCGCCGGGACGAAGGGCCGCTACCTCTATTCCACGACCTCGAAGCCGGGCTGGTTCCTGTTCACCGGCCTGGTGAAGCACGACCTGCAGACCGGGCGTTCCTCCAGCTACGACTTCGGGCCGGAACGCTACGGCTCGGAGGCGCCGTTCGCGCCGCGGCCGGGGGCCGTGGACGAGGATGACGGCTACCTCGTGAGCTTCGTCACCGACATGATCGAGGACCGCTCGGAGTGCGTCGTGCTGGACGCCAGGGACATCGCGGCCGGGCCGGTCTG
>NZ_DASWTE010000025.1:0-1634 GCF_036402295.1 Phenylobacterium sp. | reverse complement strand
GAGGCTCAGGTCCCGCTGGGTGGCCATCGGCTTGGTGGCGGCGATGGCGATCTTCCCGGGCGTCGGGTAGCGGTGGAAGTTCAGCGCCTCCTCATCCGTGAAGGTGCGTTTTTCGACCTGGTCCATGCGTGTCCGCCCCGTCCCCTGAAAGTCCAAAACCAGTGAGGAAGGGGCCAACCTATAGAGACCAGTGGACAGGGACAACGCTTCGCCGCCGGCAGTTTCCGCCAGACGCGGCGACTGCGCCGTAGGAACCATCCCCAGGGACATGGGTTGTGGGAGGCCGGGCGTGGGGGCGCGCACATGGGAGCATGCATTGCCAATGAACAAACGCCTCGCCCTCGCCGCTGCGGCGATCCTCAGCCTGTCCGCCACCTCGGCGCTGGCCCAGCCGCCGTCCGAGCCGAGCAGGGCGACGCCGGCCACCCCGGCCACCCCTGCGACACCCGCGGATCCTGGCGTTAGCCCGGCGAGCCCGGCCACGCGCGCCACGCCGGCCACCCCGCCGGCGGACCAGCCGGCGGACACCTCGTCCAGCACTGCGCCGAGCAGCGCGGCGAGCGCCTCCGCGTCCGGCACGGACGTGGTCTCGAGCGGCATGGCCGTGAAGGACAACACGGGCGCTACGATCGGCCAGATCAGCGAGGTGAAGACGGGCGCCGACGGCAAGAAGACGGCCACCATCAAGATGGGCGCCGACACCTTCGCGGTCGACACCGCCAGCCTTGCCATCTCGGGCGGCGCAGCGACGGTCAACGCCAGCCAGGCCGAGATCAAGAAGATGCTGAAGAAGTAGAACGCGCCTTCAGCGACGCGAAAGGAAAGGGCGGCCTGCGAGGGCCGCCCTTCTGCTTTGGTCAGACCAGCGCGGTCCGCCGGCGGCGCAGCATGGCGCCGGCCATCCCGAAGCCGCCGATCATCAGCGCCCAGGTGGCCGGTTCCGGCACGACGCCACCGCGGACGCCGTCGTAAGTGAGCACCACGTTGTCGAGGCCGAAGCCCTCGTCGGAGCCTCCCTGCCAACCGTCCCCGGCGGCGCGGAACTCGAGGCTTAGCGTCGAGGCGGTGTGGGCAAAGGTCAGGAACGGCGCCGTGCCCATGTCGACCAGGGTGTCGGAGTAGTAGCCGTTGGTGTTGGCCTGGACGTACTCATGGATCACAGTCCCGCCGTCCGTGTCCTTCACGGTCCCGAGGGCGTTGTTGTAGGTCATGTTGGCGACCTTTACGCCGTCGAGCCAGATCTCGAGGTTGTCCGGCGAGCAGCAGCCGCCGTCGTAGGAGTCCCAGCTCTCCAGGAAGCCCAGGATGAAGCTGGCCGAGACCGTCGTGTGGGTCGCGAGGTTCGAAAGGTAGAGCCCGCCGAATGGCGAGGTGGGCGTGCCGCCCGTGCGGTACGCCCCGTAGTTGCCGGCCCACCCCTGCGCGTTCCAGGCGCCGGCCGACGCTGCCTCGGTCGGGAAGAGGGAGAAGGCCCCTGTCACCCCGGCGTGGTGGCTTTCGTTCCCGTCGAAATTGTTCTGGTACAGCATCACGGCGTTGGCCGAGGTCGCGAACGCCGCGATGGCCGCCGTGCAAAGCAAAGTCCCGATAAGGCGCATCTCGCCCTCCCCATTTGCCCCCGCCGCGCGTGCGTT